>JAAURL010000062.1 GCA_012032235.1 Akkermansiaceae bacterium
AGCCAGTTAGGTCTGCGTCAAAAATGACTGAGAACTTCTCCCTGTTAGGCGGCGCTTATTTCATCCATCACTCGAATCTCGGCCTCACCGACCCTAACCCTGGGATCGATGCACTGGGATTCACACTTGGCTGTAGTTTTAAATTTTAAACTCAGCGAAAGTTCTCACCCATATCCGCCATGAGATTCCCCGTCAGCAAACCCGAAAACTCGCCGCACAGCAGCCATTTCTGCGGTGAGACGCCCATTTGCATGTCGGATTGTTAGAGGATTCTCCTCAGTCATTTCGCCATGAAAATCTCCCGGCAACCGACAGGCGAAAAGCGTGAAAAGCGGCGGCAACGTCTCGCGTGGAATGACATCCCGCAACCGCTCTACTTTCAGCCCAGCTGCGGCGATTCCATCCAAGGCACGTTGCTTTTGCGGCGATGGGAAACAGACGACGAACCAACCGTCATTCGCTAAATGTCTGACTGCTGTCTTTGCGTAATCGCCGATATCTCCGCGCAGTTCAAAGCGGGCGTGCGCCTTTTGCGAATCCTGCGGAATCACTCCAGAACCGGGCGGGAAATAAGGTGGGCTGCCCGTGATGAGTGGAAATTTTCTCCCGATGGCTAAATCCCGCAGATCTCCTAACGAACAATCCACCCGATGCCTGATACCGTTGAAATTTAAATTCGATTGGAGCAATCGATAACTCATTTCCTGCGCTTCCACACAGGTCAATTTGGCTTCTGCCCCATCCCCCAAAGAGTCAGCAATCCCACCGTGCCGATTCCCGTGCCCAGATCCAGATGTTCTGAAACAGGTGGTGAAATTTGCAGCGCATACCATGCTGTCAGCACGTCATCTGCGGAGTGCCGATGCCCTCCTTTGCGCTGCGCGATCATCCAACCAGCATCCGCTCCAGAGTCATCCTTCCAAGGTTGGCGCCCAGCTAGGCCGATGGGGCCAGTCAATGCGTCTAAGGTGATTCTCTCACCCAGCTCCTGCTCCAATCTCCCACGCTCTTCGTTCCAATTTTCCATCTCAGTTGATGAGTTCACTTTCTTCCTTTTGATTGAAATCAAGTTTTTCGCGTCTTGTAAGACGCAAAACAAATAACATAAAATTAAACTACTTAGAAATCCGTAAAACATGAACGTCCTCGAGCTACTGATCGCCAGCTTGATGTCCCCGATGGTCCTCGCCTTTTGCTAGGCATGATTGCCAGCCTAGTCCGCAGCGATTTAAAGATCCCGCGGGAGACGTATGAGATGATGTGAACCTACAATACGCTTATTTAACATCTGTAAGTTTCTTGCAAATCGAACCTGACTGGGCAAATTCCGTTTTGTGCGCGGCTCGCCTCTCATTCGCTCAATCATTCTCGCCTTTGCCCTAGTGGCCACGGGATTCGGGTTGATGCGGGTGACCGCCGCAAAACAGAGAACGCTTCCTGTAAAATCTCCCGATCCTGTTGCATCTAAAACAACGGAAAAATCCGCTTCCTTTGAGCTAACACTTTCTGCTCCCGCTGCGGAAATTGAAATCGATACCGGGAAAATCCTCCGTCCCTCAGTATCCAGCTCCCTCATCACTGGAAAAATTTCTCTGGATTCGGGGAATCCGCGAATTGCCTTAAAAGTTCGCTGGAAAAATCCTCCCACTAGCGGAGAGCACCGCTTCGCAAAATCCGAATCGAATCAGCAGGAGCAAGCACATTCAGTCACGTCTTCGATTCCACAGGAAACATCGATGACTTCATCGAGCTCCCCCTAACAAAATGAGCCATACCCATCACGACTGCTGTGCTCACCATCAACACCACCACGAACTGGTGATTGAGAATGTCTCCGTCTTTTATCGCCAAGTTCTCGCTTTAGAAAATATTTCTCTCGCTACTTCTTGTGGAAATCGAGTCGCGCTGATCGGTCCAAACGGTGCTGGGAAAAGCACATTGCTCAAAGCCATCGCCGGCCTAGTTCCACGCTCCAGTGGATCGATCCTTTGGCGCGGCACTGCTGTGAAAAAATGGTCACGCGAATTCGCCTATTTACCACAACGTGAAGAAGTCGATTGGTCGTTCCCAATCACGGTGCGCGGCTTAGTGGAAATGGGGCGCTATCCACAAACTGGCTGGTGGCGGAAATTCTCCACTGCGGATTCTCTCGCTGTGGATAAAGCACTAGAGTCACTCGCTCTAAATGATTTACAGCATCGCCAAATTCGCGAGCTTTCCGGTGGCCAGCAACAACGCGCCTTCCTCGCCAGGGCATTGGCCCAAGAAGCGCATGTGCTTTTGCTGGATGAACCATTCACCGGACTAGATCGAAATGCGTCCAAACTCCTTGCGGATTTGTTAGAAAAACTTGCCCGTGAAGGGAGACTGGTCATCGCCTCCCATCACGATCTCAATACCGTGCCTAGGCTCTTCGACGAAGCTCTGATCCTCGCCACCCGCCCCATCGCCTTTGGTCCCGTCGCGGAAATTTTAACCGCCGAGAGAATCGAACAAACCTTTCACGAATCAGCTGCCACGGTCTGACCTATGGATCTCGAACTACTCACTAGCCCGTTCTATCAACGCGCTCTCGCCACTGCGGGTTTCATTGGTTTTGCAAACGGATTTTTTAGTGGCTTCGTCGTGCTGCGGCGGAATGCACTCTCCGTCTCCGCACTTTCTCATACAATGCTCCCTGGCATCGCACTGGGCATTTTCCTAACAGGCGCATTGAGCCAATGGAATGCGTTTCTCGGGGCAATGTTCGCCGCGCTGTTAGTCGGCCTCGGCTCCGTGGCCGTAGCACGTGGGAATCGGGTAGAGCAAGGCACTGCACTGGCTGTACTGTACACCGCAGCCTTCGCAGCTGGCATCGCGCTTTTACCGAAACTCGACACCCGCCAAGAGCTGGAACATTGGCTTTTCGGCGACATCATCGCAGTGGGAAATTCGGACATCTGGATCGCCTTCGGCATCGGTGCCTTCACCCTGCTCATCACGAATTTATTGATGCGCCCGATCTTGCTCACACTGTTCGAGCCAAACGTCGCCGCAGCCCAAGGAGTGCCAACGCGTTTCATCCAATATCTTATTTTTGGACTGTTAGTTCTGGCTTTAGTTTCCTCTCTACAAGCGGTTGGCTGCGTCTTATCAGTAGGCTTACTGGTGACTCCTGCAGCGACGGTTTCCCTAATAACAGATCGGACTTCTGCACTGTTCTGGGGCGGAGGATTGATCGGTGGAGTCGGCTCTGTCGTCGCCGTTTTACTTTCTGGAAAATTCGGGATCGCTCCCGGTCCAGCGATCGTCATCATGCTGGGCTTACTGTTTGTAGCTGCGTATTTATTCAGCCCGAAGTATGGCTTGCTCGCTCCGAGACGACATTAGAATCCTTCCCGATTGCCCGAACAGTTCGAATACGCGGTGGATATTGAACTAATTTGAAGGTCATCGTCTCCAGTTTCTCTACGGAGTGATCCAAACTCGAAGACGGAAAAATTGCGGTTCAGGAGTCGCTGTAAAAGCATAACTAACAGTTTGACCCATGCCCACAATGCCTGCGAATCCACTGACGTTTGTCCACATGCCATCTAGATTATTACTGGATTCTAGGGTGTAGCGGCGGGTCTGATTCATATAGCCCGTTCCTGTTGCGGCGGCGGCTGTGAAATCAACGGAAATTTGATTTCCTGAAAACTAACAGCGGCATTTGGAACGGTCCCGGGAACTTTTGGCGCGGTTCCATAGATGAACTCGTTTTGATTGCTGACGCCATCGCCATCCGGGTCTGCCGTGGGACCAGAAATCAGCGGATCGGCGGCTTCTGCGGTGGTAAAAATCGCCGCTTTCCAGAAATCATAAGGAGGGACCACGGAGGAATTCACGGTAACCGTAGCCGTATTGGAATTCGCGCTTCCAGCGACATTGCTAGCACGCATCCAGTAGCTGGTCGTGGTGGTTAGCGATGCTGTGGTAAAAGTGAATGAATTAGCGCCTAGCACAGGATTGCTAGTGTCGCCAGAGTTTCCTTGAAACCATTGGATGGAAATCGGACTTCCCGATGCAGTAGACGCTAGATTCGCTGTCTCACCGCTGTTGATAGTCGTTGAAACGGGTTGGTTCGTGATACTAGGTGCCGTGGCGATGGTGACGGCAGCGGTGTTAGAGTTTGCAGTGACATTGGATAGGAACTGGACCGTATTGCTGAGGGCGAGTGACTCTTACCCAGTATTGCCCAGGGGTAGAGGTCGTGTACATCGATGATGTGGCCCCGGATATCGGGTTTGTTAAAGTTCCAGAAATTCCATTATACCACTGATAACTCAACACACCGTCAGGCAAGGAAGTTCCAGGAGTTCCGACCACAGAAAGTGTCGTGCTGCCGCCGCTTGCAATGAAAACGGATGCAGGCTGGGTCGTGATCATAGCAGGCTCGACCCGAATCATGAAACTAGAGGAAACACTCGGACTCATCGGAGTTGCATCTTTAAAGGCAGTGATGGTGACAGGGTAGTCTCCTGCCGTGGTTGGCACTCCAGAAAAACTTCGCAATTTGGGTTGGCCAGTGACTGGATTCGGCCCGGTCACACCCGGCGGGAGCGACCCAGCAGTGATTTCAAAACGCTGTGGCGAATTCGCCGCGTTTGAATCATTATACCTAACTATAAAAACCAAAATACTCCCTGCAGCTGTCGGGACATCAGCACTCCCGAATAGCGGGTTTGTTTGGCTAACAGAATTCGTTGCTCCCGACACTGAATCGTAAGCTCCCAACCCAGCGATAGTCGTGACAGTCCATTTCGTGATTTCCCCCACACCTGCGCCGCCAATGACTTTCGCTTCAGGAAATAAAATTTTCACCAACGGCGACCGCTGAAACAGGAGAATCAGCGAACTGAGTTTTGAGAAAATCGCGCGAAATCTAACAGATTTTGGAATTTGAGGGGACATTTTTGTTGGGTTTCATTAGTTACAACCGCAGCCACCACCGCCCACACCGCCGCCGCCAAAGCTGCCTTCGCGGGAGAAATAAGCGTGTTCCGTCATGGCCGTGTGCAATGGATCGAGGCTCTCTGCCATCACGGGTCTAGCCAGGGAGCCACGCTGATATTGTTTTACTCGAACAAGAGATTCGGAACACGAATTCAGGCTCACTAGCCCGATGACAGAAAATGCAATCAGTAAAGTTTTCATAATCATTCGATGAAAGTTTAAATCGCTTTAACAAGAAATCTCCCGAATCCGCGAGTGCCGTCAATGCCTGATTCGCTCTGGGTCCAGACTTCCACACCACGTGCCAATGAGGCGAGATGAAGTCCCTCCTGATTTCCAAGGACAAATACCGCCGTACTATAAATGCCCGCTTCTAGACAAGAGCCTGCAACAACCGTGACGGCGCGCATCCCATTTTTCACCGGCCAGCCAGTCCGTGGATCCAGGATGTGTCCGTATCGCGTCCCATTATGGCTGAAATAACGAGCGTAATCGCCAGAGGAAGAAACCGCGCAGCCCGTCACTCCCAGTCCACCCCAACAGGTTCCCGGATGATTTCCGTCCTCAATACCGACGTGCCAAAATGGATAGGCACCATTTCCACCGAGCGCAAAAATATCCCGCCCCAGATCTACCAACACATCTTGAATCCCTGCCTTTTTGGCCATCTGCGCGATGTAATCCACCGCATATTCTTTTCCGAAACCGCCGAGGTCTAATCCCATGCCCACTTCCGGCAAACGCACAGCACCTAGGCGGCGTTCGACTTTTTTCCACCCGGTCAGAGCGAGAGCGGATTTCACCTCGCTGAATTCAGGGAGTTTTTTGTGAACCTTTTTCCAATCCCAGACCCGCAAAAGAGGCAACAGCGTTGGATCTAAAATCCCATTGGTACATTGATACAGATGATCTGCCAGTTTGAAAAGATGCTCTGTTTCAGCATCGATTTCCACCCACTCATTTCCCGCCGCTTCATTGATTTTTGAAATGAGCGAGTTCGGCTGAAAGCGCGAAAACTTCGCCTCAAATTTCCCTAACCAATTCAAAACATCCGCAGCGAAAACCAAAGCATTTCGCTCATCTTCCTCCCGAAACTTCACTGAGCATTTCGTGCCAAGCGCTTTAAACTCCAGATTGCGAATGCCTCTTGCATCTGCTGGCAATGGCTCATCAACTTGGAAGGAGACTTGCATGGAAAATGATTAGAAAGCTGCGTTGAACCCAAATGTCCAGATATCTGCACTGATATAGGCATCATCAGGTGCATGATCTTCAATATCACCTGTACCACTCATCACATATCTTTCGTAAGCAGCATTAGCACTTAGATATTCATTAAATTGATAACGCAGACGAATTCCTCCACTCACCGCATTGAATGAAGATAGCCGATAGTCCGAAGAATAATTAAAGCCACTGCCGTCTGGCTCATTCGATAGTTTCTCATTGGGCCGATTGTTCAAATTATTATAGAAAAAATCAGCAGCGCTTTGATGATAGTAACGGAAAAATGGCACTGCCGTGAAATGCTTACCTATACTTTGCCGCCACTCGATTTGTGCAGTTTGCGAAAAGACCCCATAGTCATCATTTGAAAGCCGTAGTTCCGCATTCAGCGCGGAATCTACGGCTCTAAATAGTGCAATCCTTCCAGTTGCAGCACTTGGCGGAAACGTTTGTCAGGGCGATTTTCCACATACTGATTTGTCACCGGAACATCCACGACTGTGTCTACTACCGTATCAACCTTTGTAATCACTACGGTATCAACCTTTGTAATCACTTCCGTTTCGATAAATCCGCCGAAGCCGTCAGGAATCTGAACAATCACTGGCACATCCACCTGCACCGTTACCGGCACATCCACTTGGACGGTGACTGGCACAGTGACTTTAGCGATTTCATCACGTTGAATCACTTTATACTGATCGTTTAAATAGCCTTCACTATATCCCAGTGTGAGATTCACTGAGATGACTGTATTTTCATCAATGAGCTGACTCGCTCCTATGAAAAAATCATAACTTTTTTTACTGAGCTCACCGCGCAGCGGAACTGATACCTGATCATCTAGATAGTTAAACCCATAGGAAATCTTTGTATTCTTTTGGTTCAGCTCAGTGCTACCACTCAGAGCGATTCCTCGCGAAAGGTAGTCCTGCTCCGTACTTTCTGAAAATTCCAATTCAAATTCGCTATCGCCAAATTTTTTAGAGAGCGCACCTAAAATCCCCCGGCGCCGATCTGTCAAATCAGCTAAAACCGCTTTGCCATCTTGATCATACTCACCCGTTGGTGAAGCTCCACTGATGGCGTCATCCAACCATTGAAAACGAAATGAAAAGTCTTCGTTAAAATCCAGCTGACCGCGGATGTAAGTGGACTCCACGCGGATGCGATCATCATCCTCTTGGTAAAGTTGATAGCGATAATCAAATTCTACCGGAGTTTCTGCATTGGCTTGAAAGCTCGGCAGAACCAATGATGGAAGCAGATATCGGCAGCAAAATGACATGGGGAGATTGATTTTCAACTATTGCACAGAATTCAACGTTCATTCGATAGATCAAGCTTTAAAACCTGAATCTCAAAGAGAAAATTTAGCTGAGTCCCCCACCCCGCCTTTGAGATTGAGTTGCTCTGCTCAGTCGCTAGCTTCGGTGTCCAGACCCTTATGAAGTATCTTTCATTCTTTAAAACTTTCGCCGCACTTTTCGCGATGACTTCGTCGTTTTTATTCGCTCAAGAAAATGAAAGCGTGATGGTCGTGGAAGCCTATTCAGGGAAAATTTTAATCGCTAACAACGCAGCTGCCAAACGTCCCGTTGCCAGCTTGAATAAAATCGCCACGGCTGCGGTAGCCGTCGACTGGGCCACGGCAACTGGCACCGATATCGGTACTGTCACCATCACCGCTCCACAAACCGTTTCCCTCGTAGGCGGTCCTAATCCCACGAACTTACAGCCTGGCGATCAACTAACTCTGCGGGACGCACTCTACTCCGCCATGCTAGGTTCAGACAATCTCGCCGCGTTGACCATCGCCGATCATATCGGCAGGGAAATTCTCAGTCGCCGTGGCGGAAGTGGCGATCCCGTCGCAGCATTTGTCGGAGAAATGAATAAACTCGGGAAAGCACTGGGAATGAGTCAGACTCGTTTTGCCAATCCTCACGGGCTAGAGCGTCCAGGCAACAAGGCATTTTCCACCGCAGCGGACATAGCCAGACTTTCCGTCTATGCCATGAAGCGCAACGCCCTAAACTTCATCGTCCGTCAAAAGGAGCGCCAGATCAGCCTCATCACCCCTGCCGGAAAACGCAATTTCCGCATTAAAAACACCAACGAGCTCATCGGGGAACCCGGCATCCTCGGCCTTAAAACTGGTACTACCTCGGCTGCTGGACCTTGTGTCTCCGTTTGCATGGACCGTGAACCAATCGTCCGCAAAAAGGCAGATGGCACAAAAGGTGCTACCCCACGCAGGATCATCGCTGTCGTGTTGAACAATCCAAATCGTTTCGACCGCGCCCGTGGGCTGATCCAAAAAGGCTGGGAAATTTATGATCCCTGGCTGGAATCTGGTGCTCCGATTCAAGATCGCAGAAGTGAAATTCTCGATTTACCGGCACCGAAGTAACCCATTCCTTTCTCATGAAAATCGGGATTTTAAATAGCGGCGGAGATTGCCCGGGACTGAATGCCGTGATCCACGGTGTCGTCGGCGCGGCCAATCAACGAGGCTGGGAAGTGATCGGTTTTCGCGATGGATTTGAAGGATTGTTGCCGCCCGGAGATTACACCGTGCTAAAACCACATGACACCATTGGTATTCTCAAACTAGGTGGAACTATATTAGGAACAACGAATAAAGGACATTTCACCACAAAAATCGGTAAAGGAGACATCGCTGAAGTTCCCGCCGAAATCGTCGCAAAAGCCAAGCGCACGATGGATCAGCTCGGCATCGGCGCGCTCATCATTGTCGGCGGTGATGGCTCTTTAACGACTGCACTGCAACTTTATCACGAAGGTTGGCCGGTCATCGGCGTGCCAAAAACAATCGATAATGATCTCTCCGCCACCGCGATGACCTTTGGCTTTGATAGCGCTGTCTCTACGGTGGTCGATGGATTGGACCGACTCCATACTACGGCTGCCAGTCACAAACGCATCATGGTGCTAGAAGTCATGGGCCGCCACGCGGGCTGGATTGCTTTATGGGGCGGCATTGCGGGCGGAGCTGACGTGATCCTGATCCCAGAAATTCCTTTCTCGTTTGAAAAAATCGCCGCATTTATCAAGCGCCGCGAAGCAGGAGGTCATCACAGCACCCTTGTCGTCGTCGCCGAAGGCGCGCCTATGCCGGAAGGCGAACTCGTCACCCTAGATGCAAACTGCAGTGGCGAAGTCCGCCTGGGTGGAATCGGCGAAAGAGTCGCCACACGACTTCAATCCCTAACAGGAAAAGAAACCCGCTCCTGTACTCTGGGCCACCTTCAGCGTGGCGGCGCACCGACATCTCTCGACCGCATACTGGGCATGCGCTTCGGTGTGATGGCAGTAAATCTAGCGGCGGAAGGCACCTTTGGACACATGGTCAGCTATCAAGCCTATCACGTGGACTCCGTTCCCATTTCAGAAGCCGTTAATCAACTTCGTCTCGTGCAGGCAGACGGCGAACTCGTCCAAGCCGCAAAAGCTGTCGGTATTTGCATGGGTGATTAAAAAATCGAATCTGCCGGTGAATAGGACCGCCACGTCACGCACGGCCTTCTTCCGCGTCGATGAGATCAAAGTAAGTTTGGATGTCGTCACGATCTCCAAAACCGGCATCGATTTTTTGCTGAACTAGACCTGCGCTGCCAGAATCACGCCAGCCTCGTTTGCTGAGGAATCCATTCCAAACTTCGATTTGCTCTGAATCTGGCTTGCGGCCACGGGCGAAACACCAGTCGAGAATTTCCTCATCGCTACCGCCTTGATTAATCATCGCTTGCAACTCCTCAAAGTTCACACCCAGAAAACAGCACAAGCGATCATCGAAGGTGCGGTTGCCTGACTGCGGACCTACCCAGTAACCTTCTGGAAGTTGCCCAGTCGCCTGAAGCCTGACTTTATCGATTACACGAGCGAGCACGAATATGCCACCAATCGGAAAACGCGGACTGCGAATCAGAAAATTCATGCCGGAACTAGTATCAGACGATGAACGGGTGGAAATCGAAAAATGAAGACCCACTAGCTCACTTGCATTTCCTAACCGCTTAAAAAGTAGCCTCACTAGGGCTCGAACCTAGAATAACGGAATCAAAATCCGGGGTGTTACCATTACACTATGAGGCTTTTGGGCAAAGCTTGTCTGCCTGTGGCGGGCGGAACCTAAACTGGCTCTTGCGGGTTTGGCAATAGGGAAAATACAGGAAATAATTTTAGATTCTAACGCAGCTAGATGCGGGAATTTAGAACGGCTTACTCAGTCCTAGCCATGCAGCCAACATTGCCGCAGCGATGCAAAGAATCAGCACGATACTGCTAGGTAGCACTTTCTTTTTGGAAAGCGCGGGGGCGGCTCCTAGAAAAAGCCAGAGGCCCAGCTTCGCCATCCACCAATATTGTCCCATCGGTGGTTTTTTCAAAATAGCGAATCCCACTAAAAGAATGATCACGAGCGAAATTCCGTGGAGAATCGAGGCTCCTTTTTTCCCAGAGCCTCCTAAGACAACCGCACCGAGCGAGGAAAACAGAGCGACGACACCGCCAATGTGCAGCGTTTTTAAAATGAGTGGATCCATAAGTTGATGCCGTAAGTCTCTCTGAATCGCCTCCGCAGGCAAGGAAAACAGTGGTTTCTCTGATTCTCAATTTCCGAATGCAGTCTCGAAAAATCGTGTTACTTTCCCGCGTGAAAAGAAAAACCGCTTGGCTACTCGCTATCTTCTCTGCCGTTTACTTGCTAACTATCGGACTCATTCCCGATCCGATTCCTTTCATCGATGAGGGCATCGCCTTGTTGATCTTCGTGCAGGCGACACGCTATCTCGGTTACGATGTCACAAAATGGCTATCGTTTTTCGGCAAGGGCAAACCCTCTCCATCACCTGCGCGCACCAAACAAACGATTGATGTTTAAGAGGAGCCTGAAACATTAACGGCACTCTAACGTAGTTTGTCATGCATGGATCATTCTGATTTTAATAAATCAAAAAACCTTGGACTCTAACATTTCTGAGTGGCCTCACCATCGGTGGTCTCGTTGTTCTGGCGATTTTTTCGGCCCTTCTCACAGAGGAGAAGTTCCTAATCTGATCAAGTTCTTTGGTCGCTTTCACCCCGTTTTACTCCATCTCCCCATCGGCGTTTTCTCGCTGATCATCATCCAGGAGCTAAGGCTTATTTTCCTAAGGAAAAACACCACTCAGCCGAAAAACACATCGATTTTCCCGATATTTTTCGGCGCAGCCAGTGCGATTCTCTCTGTATTAGCAGGACTGGCGCTCTTTCACGGCGACGATTACCGTGGCCAAGAACTGGCCGAGCGCCATCTCTGGGGCGGCATGATTTTCTCAATCGCCGCAGTTGTGACGTTGACCCTAAAGTCATGGCAAGTCGCGCGCGGAACTAGCTCCGCATTTTACCGTGTTTTGCTTTTCGGGAGTGTGGGGCTCATGGGCTTCACCAGTCATGACGGAGCGACTATCACTCACGGTCCTACTTATTTAACGGAATACGCTCCTGGGCCTATCCGAAAAATCCTCGCCCTACCCGACTCAAAGGAGAATGACCGGAAGCAACAGCCAGTGGAGAAAGCTTCAACAACCGAACAATCCGTCTATGCTTCTGTCATTCACCCGATTTTCGAGCGCAGCTGCGTGCAGTGTCACAAAGAAAGCAAAGCCAAGGGAAAATACCGCATGGATACCTACGAGTTACTCGTAAAAGGCGGCAAGGAAAGCGAAGGCCTCATCCCCGGAAATTCCGCCGAAAGCAACATCATCAAACGCGTGATGCTGCCGAAAGATGATGAAGAACACATGCCCCCCGAGGGGAAAACACCCTTGAGCGCAGATGAAATCGCCGTGATCAGCTGGTGGATCGACACAGGCGCGGATCCGAAGAAATCCATCGCAGAAATCAACGCTCCTGCTGAGATTATAGCAGCCATCGACAAATTAGCTCAAGCGGCTGCCGCACCCAAAGCAGATCCGGCAGATCTTGAAGAGGAAAGTTCGACGCAGTAATGATTTCCCGATTGAACAGATTCCGCTAGCTCGGCTGTTGCTGGGAAATGCAATGTAAGGTTCCTCCTTCTTCGACGAGATCTAGGCTATCAATCCCTACAATCTTCCGATCCGGGAAAAGCTCCCGGATCATCCCCAAAGCCCGATCATCATTCCGGTTTTGACGAAATGTGGGAACCAGAACCCCGCCATTTACGATCAGGAAATTCACATAAGAAGCCGGAAGAACTGGTAAGCGCCAGCCGGGAACTTCGCAGGCTTCTGGCAGTGGGATTTCCACCACTTCAAATGTGCGATTCTTAGGCCCGATGAAAGAACGTAAACGACTGAGATTTGCCTGGAGAACTTTTTGGTTAGGCGACTGAGCATCATGATCGATGCACGCTAAAATCGTCTGCGGATCAATGAACCTCGCAAGATCATCGATGTGGCCATCCGTATCATCTCCTTCGATTCCTTGCTTCAGCCACAGGATTTCTGAAACGCCCAATCCATCGCGCAGTCGCTGCTCGGTTTCCTCCCGGCTGAGATAGCGGTTTCGGTTCGGATTTAAAAGCACCGCCTCGGTGGTTAGGAGCTGACCCGCGCCGTTGATTTCGATCGCGCCGCCTTCTAAAATCATCCCGCCTTTAAAGCAGCGTTTCCCCAGTGATTCGGCGATTTTTCCTGGGATCGCGTCATCCAGATCCCACGGCGGAAATTTCCCTCCCCACGCGTTGAAATCCCAATCCGTCACGGCGACTTCTCCAGTTTCTGCGTGCTTTACAAAAATCGGCCCGTGGTCCCGGCACCAGACATCGTTATGCGGATGATCAAAAAGCTCGACGCGTTCCGGCACGGCTTTTGCCAAATTACAAGCCGCCTGGATTGCCTGATGATCCGCACCGGGAGCGTTGATTCTCACAGGTTCAAATTGGGAAATCGCTGCGGCAATCTCCGCAAATTTCCCCCACATCATTTCCCGCTTTTGTCCACCCCAATGCCTAGGATCCTCCACCGGCCAGGACAACCAAACCGCCTCTTGCGGAGACCATTCGGGCGGCATCGAAAATCCAGCATCGGCGGCAGTCATGCCAGAGAGGTCAACAGCATTTCCCGCAGAGTTCCAGCTTTTCCTAATAATCTGATAGAAAAATCACACTGGATAAAGCCGGGCTTCCATCTGGATAAGGAAACGTTTCTCCGACTCAGTCAACCCATCCACGGTCAGAACTTTGGAAAGCCAAGTCATCGCGAATGCTTGTTGACCGTCGCTGATGATCTGTTTCACCCGAGCTGCTAAGAAATCCTCCACTTTAAGCGGGCAAGAAGATACATCGCGAGCCACTGCGAACGCCTGAAGCATAAACTTATCTCTCGGCAGTGGAGAATCCCAGCCCAGGGCATCCAACGCGTGGTCCAGTTCTTCATCCTCAGCCACGGTGAGGACATCATCCAGATAGAGAGCTAAAATAATAATTCAACGATGCAGCAGCGGGTTTCTTGTGTCATCTCACTTCTATTACCTTTAGAGCGAAAAAATACAATCCGTTTCACGTCTCAATTTCAAAAATTTCTCCAGGCCAGCCTTTTTCCGAAACCTCATTTCTGGCTCGCTGAAAACTCGGAATCCACAATCCCTCCCGTGCGATCTGCTCTCCATCTCTAGAAAACCTAGCAGAATCTAACACGCTTTCTGCTACGTGAAAACACAGCCACGCTCGCCAGGAGCGGATCTCTCTGCGCGGCCCACTCATCCGGCTGGCTAAATGCTGAAAATGCCGCGCCGGATTTCCCAAATACCCACAGTCGCCAGCAGCCGCTGTTTTTAAAATCCAACGTAAGGCCCGATACGGAGGAGGATTCGTCAGTAAAACCGGATCTTCGGCAGACAGATCTGCCATCCACGATTTATTCAGCTGGAGAATCGCCTGTGCAGGCTTCCCCGCCATCCATTGGGACTGCGAAAAACGCAGCGCATCGAGATAAAACGCCGCTCCCTTTTGCTCGCCGTGGCGCCGCGTGATAGAGAAATCATAAATCTCTGTGACGATTGGCAGCCAAGGACAAGGAGCATTTTTCATGGCCATCACCATAGAGCTCGCCCTGTAAGTGTAAATAAATGCGAAATTATAATCGCTTAAAATGAACGATTCTGCTCATGTCAGTGCGTTAGCCGTCATGGATATATAAATCATGTTTGAACTGATTCAGGCATCTCTCAGCCAAATCCAAATCCTTCTCACACTCGCCCTTGCGCTAGTCGTTCTTTATTGGCTCATGGTGATCGTTGGAGTTCTCGATTTAGACACAGACGCTCCCGACATCCTCATGGATGGAGATGGAACTCCCGATCTTAGCCACGATGCATCTACCGGTAGTATTTGGCTTTCCACGGGACGAGCGCTCGGATTCACAAGAGTGCCCATCGTTGTCTGGGCGAGTTTTCTCATCCTTTTCATGTGGTTCATTTCACTGGTTCTGAACCAAACTTTTAATGCGGATGCGAGTGTCAGTCGTGCACTCATCTTGTTAGTTCCCAACTTTATCATCAGCGCTATCATCACGAAAATTGTCACAATCCCTGTGGGCAAACTCTTTTCCGCCATGTCCGAGAGCGATCCAGAGGCGGAAAAAGTCGTAGGCCGCATCGGCACCATCACTTCGGTCGAAGCGGACGAGTCCTACGGCCAGGTGGAAATCGCCGGCAAAGGAGCCCCGCTACTGATCAACGTCCGCACCCAGCCCGGCGCTGGAACTTTAAAAAAGGCACCTCTGTTCTGGTCACCACCGCGGGTCCTGATCACAAATTCTATTACATC
>JAAURL010000263.1 GCA_012032235.1 Akkermansiaceae bacterium
GCTCCCGGGAGATAGCCTTTTCCATACATGATTATTTCTCCAAAAATCCGTGGATTCATCTGCACGACCGCTCATCCCGAAGGCTGCGCGAAGCACGTTGCAGAACAAATCGCCGTCGTGAAAAGCCGTGGCCTGATCGAAAACGGCCCGAAGAAGTTGCTCGTCATCGGATCGTCCACCGGCTACGGGCTGTCCTCCCGCATCGCTGCCGCCTTTGGCTCCCGCGCCGCGACCGTCGGGGTATTTTTTGAGAAACCCGGCGAGGCAGACCGCTGCGGCACCGCCGGCTGGTATAATACCCGCGCCTTTGAGCTGGAGGCAAAAGCCGCTGGCCTCTACGCCCGCTCCTTCAATGGCGACGCCTTTTCCGACGAAATCAAAAAAGAAGTCATCGCTGCCATCAAAGCGGACCTCGGCCAGATCGACCTGGTCATTTACAGCCTAGCCTCCCCACGCCGCACCGATCCGAAAACGGGAGAAGTTTACAAATCCGTGCTCAAGCCAGTCGGCCAGAGCTACACGAACCGCAATCTCAACACCACCACCGGCGTCGTCAATGAAGTGACCATGAGCCCGCAGAAGGCGATGACATCCAGCAAACCATCGCCGTGATGGGCGGAGAGGATTGGGAAATGTGGACTGATGCGCTGCTAGAAGCCGGCGTTCTCGCAGAAGGAGCGCAGACCGTCTCCTACTCCTACATCGGGCCGTCCATGACCTGGCCGATTTACAAAAATGGCACGATCGGCTGCGCGAAGGAGGATTTAGAAAAAACCCAGCGCCGTCTCGATGCCAAGCTGGCCCCGCTAAAAGGAAAAGCCTGGGTTTCCGTGAATAAGGCGCTGGTCACTCAGGCCAGCTCGGCGATCCCAGTCGTCCCGCTTTACATTTCCCTGCTTTATAAAGTCATGAAGGCAGAAGGCACCCACGAAGACTGCATCGAGCAAATGGACCGCCTGCTCCGCGAGAGACTTTACAACGGCCAGCCGCAACCCGACGAAGCGGGCCGCATCCGTGTCGATGATTGGGAAATGACTTCCCGGGTCCAAGAGCTAGTCGGGAAACGCTGGGATGAGGTTAATACGGAAAACCTATCAGAAATTGCTGATTTTGCAGGCTACCAATCCAGCTTCCTTCGCCTTTTCGGCTTCGGCCTTGCGGGAGTGGATTACGACGCAGACTCAGATCCATCCGTCGGCGTTCCCTCCTTGGAGAAATAATCGGGAAAACATTTCCAAAAATCCGGATCGACAGGGGCCGTGATCTCTAATTTCTCCCCCGTGCGTGGATGTTGAAAATGTAGGGATTTCGCCTGCAGCAACATCCGCGTCCCGGTTCCTAAAATTTCTCCTAGCTCGAAACTGCGCTCCTGCCCGGCGTAGCGGAAATCTCCGATAATCGGGAGATCCGCCTCCAGCAAATGCCGCCGGATTTGATGAAATCTCCCGGTCAACGGCGCTCCCTGCAGCAGGCTGAGACTGATATTTTCCCGCTCCGTCAATGCCAGTCGCTGGAAATGGGTAAAAGCCGGGAGCAGCTCATCATTCTGATTTCCCGGGAGCGGCATTTCACAAACCCAATCGGTAGGAGCGATTCCGCAAACAATCGCATGGTAAATTTTCCTGATTTTCCTCTGCTCGAACAACTGCTGCGCCAGTCCTGCCGTCTTTTGATCGAGAGCGAAAAGTAGCACACCAGACGTCGGACGATCCAACCGATGAACCGGGAAAACTGACTGCCCGAGCTGATCCCGCAGCCGCTTCATGGCGATCCACTCGTTACTTTCCGGCTCCCGCCCCGGATGCACGATCATCCCAGCGGGCTTATCGATCGCCACTAGGAATTCATCGGCAAACAGAACTTCTAGCGATTTCACACCCATTTCCTCCGTGCGATTCGCGATCGGTGAAAGCAAAAATCGCTATCACGTAGTCATTTCTTAATATGAAATGGTGCCCACGAAAGAAATCGATTACTTCCGCTATCAATATGCTAATGCAACGCTTCCACTACCTCACTTATTGCTTGTTTCTTTCCTTAGCAAATGTGGATGGGCAACCTGCCTTTCCCCAGCCCGCTAAAGATGACATAGCCGGTTTCATCTCTATCTTTGATGGCCAGACTTTGAAAAATTGGGATGCTGATCCCAAATATTGGCGTATCGAAAATGGAGTGTTGATCGGAGAAGTCACACCTGAGACCCTACTCAAGGCGAATAGTTTCGCCATCTGGCGTGGTGGTTCCCCAGCAAATTTTGAGTTGAAGGTAGAGTATCGCGTGAGCCCCGCAGGAAACAGTGGTATCAACTACCGAAGCAAGGAGATTACTGAACCCGCTTTCGCGCTTCAGGGGTATCAATGTGACATCGATGGAGCCTTCAAATGGACCGGTCAGAATTACGAAGAACGAGGCCGAGAATTTCTGGCGATGCGCGGGCAGATGACCCGTTTAGCGCCCGACACCAAACCTGCAATCATCGGCGACATTGGAGAAAGTGACGCGCTTGCTAAACTTCTCCGTGCTGAAGATTGGAACCAGGCACACATCATCGTTCGCGGCAACGTCATGACTCATTTGATCAACGGTCAAGTCATGAGCATCGTGATGGATGAAAATCCGGCTGCCCGCACTTCATCAGGACTCATCGGCGTCCAAGTTCACGTCGGCCCGCCGATGAAAATTGAATTCAGGAATTTTCTGCTCAAAGAGCTACCTGCCGAGTAACTGCCGCGGGATGCAGCAGCTACTTTTTCGCTAAAAAAACCTGCCCGGATTACGGTGCGACTTCAGATTCCTGCTTCTCTTTATCTTCCTCCTCTTCTTCTTCATCGCCACCGCCACCGTAGCCGATGACTTCTACGGTGATGAGAGAGAGTGCGTCATCTAGCTTTGGTACTTCCGTCGACTTTTGATTCGCATTTGTGGTATTGTTAGGCGTGGAACTGGTGGCTGCGTTGGCGTTCGTGGCCGCAGTGACCGCGCCAATACTAGGCGTGCTAGGAGCCGCAGCTGGCACCCCAGAACTCTTACCGCCTGAGGAGATGTTGTCAGCACCGACTACTCTTGGAGCCGAGATACTGATATTGCCGGACGCTTGAATCCCAGCATCTCCCGCATCGATCGTTCCCGTTGGTGCGATCAGATCGACGTTGCTTTTCTTGGTGCCGGCGA
>JAAURL010000264.1 GCA_012032235.1 Akkermansiaceae bacterium
GGCTTGCCGAATGAGGCGCACCTATGATGGAGACGGTCATCGCGCCGATTCTATTCACGCCTCGACCCACTTTTTCCGCCGCGACGTGTCGGCGAAGCGGCCGAAAGGGGATGTTCAGCCCTTCGCAAGACGCCATCACGGTCCTCCTTCGCAGCTGTTCCGTTGATCCCTAGATGACAAAACCGCCCGAATTATTCCCCGAAGACGCAACTTTTCTGAAAATTGTTCGGCTCTCGCGATCAGAAGGGATCATGTGTGATCCTTGCCTCGATGCCATCGACCGCCTCCTCGCTCGCCGCGCTTGGCCCTATAGACGGAGCAAGGGGGCTGTTTCCTGCATTCAACAGCGAATTTTCCTGAGATTCTTTCGGCGAGCCGATCGCCAGCGATCAGGCGTAGCCTTGTGTCACCTCCGTCAGGCCTCTATCGACATTGCGATGACCTTGACAAATAGTACCAAATTAGGTACATAACGCATCGTCGGATCGAGATGGTTGAAGGCCTGAAGTGTGTTGCGGTCGCGTTCTATCGAACCGGTGCCGGTCAGGAGACCGGTGCGCGAGTGGATCAAGTCGCTGGCACTCGAAGACCGGCGAATTTTGGGGCGGGACCTGCAGACGCTCGAATTCGGCTGGCCGATCGGGATGCCGCTTTGCCGCCCGATCGCCTCACGCAAGGGATTATGGGAAGTGCGCAGCAATCTCACCGGTGGCCGGATCGCCCGCGTGCTGTTCTTCGTTGCGGGAGGGCGTTTGGTCGCGCTGCATGGGTTCATCAAGAAAACGCAGAAGACGCCGGATAAGGATCTCGATCTCGCGATGAAGCGGATGAAGGAGATAGGCCGCCATGGGCCGCCATGACAACCCGCATATTGGCTCCTCGCTCGAAGACCTGCTGAAAGAGGAAGGGCTGTTCGAGGAGGCCAGAGCGACCGCGCTCAAGCGGGTGCTGGCGTTTCAGATTGAGCAAGCGATGAAGGAGGCCGGGCTAACCAAGGTGGAGATGGCGAGGCGGATGAAGACCAGCCGTAGTCAGCTGGATCGTCTGCTCGATCCGGAAAACAGCATGGTGCAGCTGGATACGATCCAGAAAGCAGCGAGTGCGGTGGGAAAGGAGTTGAAGCTGGAACTCATCTAATACCAGATAACCCACTGGTGGACGGCGTACCCTGAAGCCAACATTGCTTGGACTATGTGAGCCCAAGTTGGGATTCAACCATAAATAGTTGAAGCGGTTGCCAATCATGTCAGCGGGCATAAAGTAGGAGTTGCCAGAATTGACAACCGCGTGTTAGAGAAAAAAGAACCGCTTTGCAAAAGTGGGCCGAGTGTTTGATATCCATTGTGGATGCGTCAATATTATGCAATTGGCGTTGTTGCTTTGCAGAGTCAAATTGGCGGAAAGGGAGCGCCGAGGACATATTTTACACGTAAGTGTATTTTCACAGAAATAATTCGGCCTCTTTTTTTAATTAAGAAAGCGCCCGTATTGATGTCATGAGCCTACGATTGAAATCTTGTTCATCCAGATTTAATACTTGATACTGACTCAAGAGCATGGCCATGCCATGAGTTGGCGCTGTCTCCTTCAGAATCACACTAACTATAGTTTTGCCGAGAGCATCCGCATACTTCACTTCTCTCCGCACGTATTTGGACGCAATTGCTGCTGGCGTCACAAAAAGTAATACTGCTCGACAATGATTAATCTTTTCCTCAAGTTTAGCATCCCATTCACTACCACCCAAAATTCCTTTATCATACCAAATTCTTACACCATTATTGATCAAGTCCAACAATATCGGCGCGATTGCCGCGGCGTCAGACCGACTATAGCTAACAAAAAGAAAATCCTCTCTTCCTTCATAGGCTTCTGGCATGGCTGCTGAAAAGCCTGGCAATGGATCTTCTTGCCCATCACAATCATCCATATACGTATTGGCAATTATCCGGTCTTTAATTTCAGGGGATGGGCACCATCCAAGGATCCTACGAATATCACCAGTCTTAGTGGCAGTTGCGCAGACCTCAAACGGTGACGGCTGATTAAACATGCCGGAATGAGCTGCTATAGAAAGCAAATCGTTATAGGCTTCATTCTCAAACTCAAAATGAGGAGTATTAAAATTAAAATCTGAGAAATTTTTATGAAATAAGAATTGCAATTTCTCCGTAAGCCAAGACTCTGCTTTTTCTGAATTGACACCAAATATCTCTTCAACAACATAATTTCTTTTTGAAACATTATCGACAAGACGTTTTTGCATTTCTTTGATATGAAATGGAATGCCTGTTTGAGATTCTAAATTTACCAAATTTTTACGAATGCTACGCAGCATTTCAACATTCTCGTCAACAAGAAAAAAACTGGCATTGATAGCCGACCGTATATTCAAACAAGCCAGCTTCAGCGAATAAGTTTGTTAGTTCATTCCATGCTCTAAAATTGCATGCAAAATATATATCATCAACAACAAACTCATGGGCGTTAATACGATGCTGACGGGTGGGAAAACCACTCATAATTTGATCATGTTCACTTCGTGATACGGGAATGTAAATTGAACCGCCGCTGATGTTATCAAGACGGGTAAAGGAGGCGAGGTAACTTCGCAGTTTTTCTTCTGAAGAATTTGGAGCAAGAGCAATAATAAGGTAGTTGATATATCCATTTTCGTCTAAGATTATTCGGATGCTGTGGTGACCATCATTTACCATTTCAAATTTTTGAATAGATGTATTTAGTTCAATCCACCAATTGTCGACTTTATCGTGGTGTCGGGCTGCACCTTTTCTAATTTGAACACAACCTTGTTTGAACGCCACATCATCAATGAAGAACTCAGAAAGGTACATGACACTAGGTAGCTCTCGATTCAGAAATCAAAGCCCAACACGACGTGAAAGTCATGTAAAATAAGCGTTCTAGAAGATTTTCCATCGAGTGATCCATCTTTCGCAACGGAATTTTGGCCAATAGTTAGAATAGCCTAGACCGAAGCAAGATTTAAGTCGTGCTCTCAGTTCCTGGATATTTAGCCGGTTCGTCGGATTCGTCCCAAAATCCCAGATGCCTTCGAAGACTTCCCGCTTTCTTGTGTCTGATTTCCGGACTGAGATAGTCCTTTCCTTTCCGCCCGGATTATTTGAAAATCTATTTCCTGATCTA
>JAAURL010000063.1 GCA_012032235.1 Akkermansiaceae bacterium
GCGGTCCTGAGTGGGATAGCACCGCGGACCGCACGGAGTGCGGTCCCTGCCAGTGGAACGGTCCCTGCCGGGAGATGCAGCAGCTATATCCGTGCTTTTCGCCTAAACGGTAAGGCAAGCAGTAGGAAAAAGACGAGAGCGATGGCTTGCATGGCGACGAGATACCACGGCCATGGTCCGAGGTGATCGATCAGGCTCGGATTCTCCGGTGGGCGAGAGGCGAAGGCGAAATTGCTTCCTAGGATGTGGTTCGCAATCATTGCAATCGCCAGATAAAATAAGGCCCATGCATTGGCGATAAGAGCGGATTTCCACCAGGTTTCTCTAGGGCGCCAGCCTTCGACGATTGGGAGATAGAGCGCGGTGATGACCACGGCAAAGTGGTGCACGAAAAACATGATGAATGGCCAGTGCGGGAAACCGAGGGTGATGGCTGGCGTGAGGAGAGCCTGCAAAGTGGCGGCGAGTCCCCAGAAGTAGGTGAGCGCGCAAAGTAATGGTCGTTTCGTGATGAGTGCAAATCCAGCGGTGATCGCTGCGATGTCACAAAGGTGCAACGGAATATAGTTATCAACTGACACTTTCTGCCCCATGGATAGCCATGCTGCCTGGCTGAGTGGATAGGCGCTCAGATTGAAAAATGCTAACAGTGCGGAGGCATATCTTTTTCCATCAGCACTGCGTTTCCCGATCACGATCAACGTCACCCCGATCGCGATCCCGATCACAAGCGTCACGAAGTGTTGTTGGGTGAATGGATGGAAAGGGTGATTCACGAGAATAGTTAGTTTTCTGCTTCAGATATCTCCGCCATGGCGGGTGTTTGATTCTGGAAAATCTCTTTTGCTGCGGCGTGTATATCGGCATCGGTGACAGCTAGGATTCTAGTGCGCCATTGAGCAGGTGAGGGGATGCGGCCTAGATCCAGAACGCTTTCTCCCGCCCACGATGCATGGGCTCCGGTGGATTCAAAAGCCAGTTTGCTTTGCGCGATGGTGAGGCGTTTGCGCGATCTAATTCCCCAGGACGTGGACCGTTTTTGACGAGGTCTTGGATTTCCCGGTGGATGCAGACCAGCGCTTCATCGCGGGATTCGGGATCTAGCCCGGCGTTGATTTCAAATGCGCCCGTGTCGTCGAAAAATGTCACATCACTGCTGATCTGATAGCACAGGCCGCGCTCTTCGCGGAGCTCTAGAAAGAGGCGGGAGCTCGCGGTTTCGCCTAACATCATGCTCAACATTCGCAACGCATGACGCGATTCCGAATGACGACCTGGCGTATGCCAAGCGAGAGAGAGCTGGAGTTGATCCGTTTCCCGCTCGTCCTTGATTCGTTTAGAAATGGCTTTGTGGCGATCAAACGTCAGGGCTGATTGTGGAGCATGAAATGCTTTTGGCAAATGAGGAGAAATCATCGCCATCACTTCATCAGCTGAAAACGGACCTGCCGCGGCGATGACGATGTCGCTGCGGAAGTAGTGGCGATTTCTAAAATCTAACAGAGTTTCCCGCTGGATTTCCCCAATCGTTTCCAGGGAGCCTGAAATGGAATTTCCTAACGGATGATCTCCCCACAGAGCTTTGGAAATGAGATCGCCGATGTGATCTGCGGGGGATTCCTTATACATCGTGATTTCCTCCCCGATGACTTCGCGCTCTAGGGAGATTTCCGCTTCTGGGAAAGTCGCGTGCCAGACCATGTCAGAGAGCACATCGGCTAGGACTGGCATTAGCTCGGCCTCGCCGCGTCCTTCGTAGACGGTTTGATCTTCAGAGGTGCATGCATTTAGCTGACCACCTGCGTTTTCGATTTCAAAGCTTAGCTCCCGGGCACTGCGTCGCTCCGTGCCTTTGAAGACCATGTGCTCTAAGAAATGCGCGAGACCAGCGGGCAAGTCCGATTCGTCACGGCTCCCTGCTGGAATATAGATGGAAAGTGCAGCGCACTCAGAATCGGCGAGGGTTGCGACGGCGAGGCGCGGGCCGTTAGGGATTTGCCGCCATTCGTAGATTGCTTGGCTCATCGTAGTATTGCTTCGGCGAGCGCGAGATCCGCTGGCGTGGTGATTTTTAAATTAGGATGCAGAGATTCGATCAATTTCACGGGAGCATGGATCGCTTCCAGCGCGGAGACTTCGTCCGTAACTGTTAGATTTCTCCCGGCCACAGCGGAGTAGGCTTCGCGTAGTTGTGAAATTCGGAAAACTTGTGGCGTTTCCATGAACCATAAATTCTCCCGGGAGATTGCCGCTGCGCTAAAATCCGCGGAGTCAGATCGCTTCATCGTTTCCGTGACGCGCCGGGCGAGAGCGGCGGCTCCATATTCTCCCGCAGCGGTGACGCAGCGATCAATGTCTGCGGGAGAAATCAAGGGCGCGCGCCATCATGCACGGCGACGAATTCCATTTCTCCCGACAGGGCTGCGATCCCGGCGGCGACGGAATCTTGTCGCTCTGCTCCGCCGTCCACGCGTTTCACCGATTTTAAAAATTTCTCCCGGCTGAGTAATTCCCAGCGCTCCTCGGGACAAACGATGACAATCTCCGCGATGGAATCTGCCGCGAGAAATGCGCTGAGCGTCCGCCGTAAAACGGGAATTCCCGCCAGCGGCGATGCTAATTTATCAAAGCCCATTCGGCGGCTGGATCCCGCTGCCACGAGGATCGCGGCGCAGTTACGGGGAAAAGAAGGAATGGCCATGTGCTGAGTCGTAACAGCTTATTTCCCATCCCGCCACCGTTGTGTCAGGTCTCCATACGCATCGATCCGGCGATCCCGGAAAAATGGCCAGATGCGGCGGAAATCTTCGACGGCGCGGAAATCTAAATCGTGATAGAGAATTTCTTCTTTCTCTGTGGAGGCCTTCGCGACGATTTCTCCGTAGGGATTTGCGACGAAGGAGCGGCCCCAGAACTCGGTTTCTCCTTCGTGGCCGGTGCGGTTGATGGCGGCTAGGTAGCAGCCGTTTGCCACAGCGTGGCCGCGCTGGACGGTTTCCCAAGCGCAATGCTGAGCATCGCCGAGGGCGGGTTTTTCCTCCGGCAGCCAGCCAATCGCCGTTGGGTAAAGGAGCACTTGTGCACCGCCAAGAGCCATCAAGCGCGCAGCTTCAGGATACCACTGGTCCCAGCAAATCAGCACGCCGATTTTCCCGAACTGCGTGTCCCATACCGGCCAACCGCTATCGCCAGGCGTGAAGTAAAATTTTTCCTCGAAAGCCGGATCTTGCGGAATGTGTGACTTCCGATATAGCCCCATCAAGCTCCCGTCGGCATCGTGGATGGCCGCTGTATTGTGATAGAGCCCGGGACCGCGGTGCTCGAACAAAGAGGAAATCAAAACGATCCCCAGTTCTCCCGCCAATTTCCCCAAGCGATCCGTCACCGGACCGGGCAGGGGATCCGCCAAATCGAACAACGCGGGATCCTCCACCGTGCAGAAATAGGGGGTTAGGAAAAGCTCCTGCGTCACGACGATATTCGCTCCTCCCGCCGCCGCTTGGCGGATCAGTTTTTCGTGATGATCAAATGATTCCGCCTTTGAGGCGAAAGTCCCGGATTGGAGTAAGGCAAGGCGCGGCATGGGATGGAGAAGTTGCTAGTTTTCAGTTTTCAGAAGAAGAGCTGATGACGCTGAGAATTGGCTAAGTTTTTTACGATAGGAAGTGAATTTGATGAGGGAGATGATCATCAGGATAAGCGGGAGAATCGCAAAAAAAAGCCCGGCAGCTGTCGCTATGAGTAATTCACTGATGTGAGCTGCTAAAGCCTCGGGATTTCCAATTCCTGAACTTCCAACCGCTTTGAAAGCCTGCCTCATGCCTAGGATGGATAAAGCCGTGGTAAGGATCGGAATCGTGACGGAAAGGAT
Organism: Akkermansiaceae bacterium; assembly: GCA_012032235.1. Lineage (GTDB taxonomy): Bacteria > Verrucomicrobiota > Verrucomicrobiia > Verrucomicrobiales > Akkermansiaceae > Luteolibacter. The sequence continues at coordinate 3,872 of JAAURL010000063.1, forward strand.
TGCGGTGATCCAAATCATGCGTCTCCAAAGCCGCTTATTCTTTTCGAGCTCAGCGAGTACCGGGTAAGCCCCTCGTTCTTTAGGAGTGGAGTAGGGAGAATCACTTTTCATCTCCGCAGAATGGCCGACTTGGCCCTGTATTGAAACAAATTCTCCCAGTAACTGGCGATTTTCGTGATTAGTCAAAACCTTGACCCATCCGAAAAACCGTCCTAGAAAACCCGGCCGCAACCGAAATTCAATGTTCACCAACTGCCGAAATTAACGACTATGCGTTCAATATCTACTCCCCTGATTTTCCTGCTTAGTATCGCCACAGCAGTCATTTCCTCGTCCTGCGCCACCACCAAAAAAGAAGGACCGGTGCAGACGCAGAGGCCACAGCGAGAGCTTTATAAATGGTATGATGACGGTGGTCCGGGGAAAGTGACGGTTAAAATTAGCCTGAGTGATCAGATTGCTGAGTTTAAACGCGGTGGCCGTGACATCGGCTGGTGCTACGTCGCCACGGGTAAGGAAGGCCACGGGACATCGCCTGGCAGTTATAAAATCACGGAAAAAATCGAGGATAAATACTCGAACCGCTACGGCTGGATCGAAGACGAAATGGGAAATGTTACCGATGGCGATGCAAAACCGACGGACAAAGTGCCAGCGGGGATGAAATACGTCGCCGCGCCCATGCCTTTCTGGATGCGACTCACATCCTATGGAATCGGGATGCACGGTGGACTGATTCCAAATCCTGGTGAGCCAGCCTCACATGGCTGCATTCGGATTCCAAAAGATTTCGTCCCGACGCTCTATGATGCAGTCGTGGTGGGAACTCCGGTGACGATCAGTCATTCTCCCAGTAGTGTCGAGAAAAGCACAGAAGGTGAAGTACTTAGCGGTAACGTTCTCACCGCAGAGCGCCCGCCACGAAATAGAATGCAGGAAGATTTTGAAGAATCTCCCGTGCCCAGGTTCCACACAAACCGCATGGCGACAGATGAGGGAGGCTCAGATTCTGTGCGCTACATGAACGGTAGGCCGGTCTCTCGCTGAGCATTCACGTTTTCATCAGCGCTGTGATAGCTTAGTGAAGGAGAAGTTTCCTTCATCGTCTTGGCTCGTATCGTATTACAATTTTTAAAAACGGAAAATTGCGGATTGCCGCTCGTAAAACTATCTGCTATCCCCAACTCATGTTTGAAATAATGAAACCCACCGGGAAAATTAAAATGGCACGATGCCTAACTGGCTTTGTTAAATTAACAGTTGGTGTTTCATTACTCCTCGGCTCCGGCATAGCTCAGGCAAGAATCATCTACGTCAATGGAGCAGTCGCTAATTCTGGGCGGGGAAATTCTTGGGCGAACGCCTACAAATATCTCCGCGATGCAATAGATAATTCGTCAGAATCAGATGAAATCTATGTGGCTAAAGGAACCTATTTCCCTGACGATGGGAGAACTGGCATCATTGGAGATCGCGAACTTTCCTTCGAGTTAAGTGGTCAGAAAATCTACGGCGGATTTGCTGGAAATGAGACCAGCTTAAGCCAGCGGAATATCCAGGCGAATCCGACTAGCCTGTCTGGTGCCATCTGGGACCAGCCGGGAGAGGACATTTATTGGTCTCTGAACGTGGTGAAAGTGAGAGGTAGCTCAACCCTAGACGGCATCATTGTCGAAAACGGACATGCAAGCGGGGCTGACTCTTGGAACTATCCCAATGTCACACGCTACGATGAAGGCGGTGGCTGTTACGTGGAGGCTGGGCAAACTTTAACACTTTCTAGCTGCATATTTCGTAACAACCGCGCCCTTTCCTTCGGCGGAGCAATCATGATCGCAGATGATGCTGGTAAAGTGATCGCCAAGGATTGTTTATTCGAAAACAATCGGATTCCTCTGGAATACAGCATTACGACAAGTCTTCCAGCTGGCGGGGCGATCAAGGGCAATGTTCAGGCGACAAATTGCAGGTTCATAGGAAATACAGTCGCGGCGATCAACTTTATTGGAGGCACGAGCTCTACTGGAAGAGGCGGAGCCATCGCAGGAGATGCCACCCTTGATAATTGCTATTTTAACTTAAACAGGGTGACTGCTGTAGCCGAAATGCCGGAGGCATCTGGCGGAGCAATCCAAGGCAATGTGGTTGCGACAAATAGCACTTTCGTTGCAAATCAATCGGACGCCATAGTGGTTTCTGATCTTGAACCTGGCATGGGGGAAGAGCAAGAACCTGCTTCCAATTCATCAGGCGGTGCCATCTCTGGTGGGTCTGTAACAGCCGCAAACTGCTCATTCTCAGAAAACAAGAGTGGCGCTGGCACCATCATGGAAACTGACGGATCAGGAAAAGGTGGTGGTGGTGCTATCTTTGTATCGACTGGAACCTCAACGCTCATGAATTGTGTTTTTGTCAAAAATACCAGCGGTGTCCGGGGAGGTGCCATTCATTGTGATACGATTGCAGATGCAAATGGTCGTTCTATATCCATCTACAATTCCACTTTTATGGATAATGGAGTCGCCACAGGGTTCAGGGGTGCTGCCGTCTCATGTGGAGGAATTGTTAGATTATTGAATAGCATTTTCTGGTATTCTTCTCCTTCTATCGTTGGTTTCGAACAGAGCAACCTAATCCATGTCATTATCAATGGGGCCTTGCGAAATTCTCCCGAGAATTACCCCAATGTAGCCACCGTCACTCCTAATATTGTTAGGGGTGGACGATTCAACGTTACAAGGGGGCCTGGTGCAGACATTTTTCTAGGATCTGTCGAGGATACTATCTTATCGGGTGATCCGCTTTTTGTAAATGCAGCTGATCCAGATGGTGCAGATAATGCTTGGGGAACTCTCGACGACGGATTGCGCATCCAGTCTGGAAGTGCTGCAATCGGCGCAGCTCAAGACCCACGAACTGCTAACCTTCAAAGTATTTTGCCCAATGATATTCTTGATGCTGATAAGGATGGTGATTCAAAGGAGCTTATTTCGATCGATTATGCCAACTTCGTGCGTGTTCAGAACACTTATGTGGATCTAGGTGCTTACGAGTTTGGCGATGTCATTAGTTCTCCCGAAATATCAGTATTTGCAGCGGCTGAGTTATTCAACGGCGGCTCAAGTTCTTTTGGGCCTGTGACTGTGGGTAAGACTCGCAAAAAAACTTTTACAATCAAGAACGTAGGAACAGATGCTCTCGGGAATATCTCAATTTCCATGAAGAAAAATTCTTCGTTCCGCCTAAAGAAATCTTCTAAATCGAGCCTCAAGCCAGGTGAAAGCGCAACTTTTACAATCACATTTAAGCCAAAGGCTAAGGGGAAATTGTCCACGAGTTTGCAAATTCTTAGCAATGATAGAGATGAGAATCCATTTACGATCAACGTTCGTGGCTCCAGAGTTCCGAAATAGGCTTCATCGAAATAAGCCGCTTCAGAGAGCGATTTAGAGCTTTTTCCTTCTAGGTATTTCCGGCATGGTTTTTTCTCTAATCATGCCACCTCCACAAAAAGGTTACAAAGTCATCAATCATCGCGATGTGCAATATCGTTGGATTATGCAAAATCGTCGCGGTATCAATGAACTGGTGATTGTGGCAAATGCTCCGGTGAATGGGCAGGTTTTGAATGTCGAATTACCACGAATCGTGAGTTACGACATGGTTACTGAAGCGATTGATTATGCGAATGCAAATGGCTGGAAGCCAAATGAGGAAGCTCCTGTTTTGCGCTGCAAGTGGTTGCGCAAGGGCTTCGAGCTCGTCGTTTGAAGATTTGAGATATTCCTTCTAAGGAAAGGTGGATTCGTGTGTCATCTAGGGAGCATGAAAACATTTTTTGGATTCTCCTTCTTTCGATTTTCACGAACTCTGGGCTGGTGGCGCAGGATGTGGCGGCCATACGGAAGGAGCGAGATGGACTCATCAAGCGTGGTCTGTGGCGGGATATTGTGACTTCCTATCAGGAGAAATTGCTGCCGATTTCAGATCAGGAGTCGGGAGCGGATTTACAGAAATGTGTAGATGCTCTGGGTGCTTTGCAAAAGTGGGAGGAGTTCGATCCGATAGTTGAAAAAGCCGTCACGAGGCATCCAGAAAATGCATGGCTGCTAATGTCTGCGGCGGGATTGTATTACTCCACCAATCATTCGGGAGAAATAATCGCGGGGGAATTCATCCGGGGAAATAGATACGGCAGAGGAGGAGATGATGGTGCAGCGGAAATCGGGAGGCCGGTGAATCCCTTTTATCGTGACCAAATTCGTGCCTTGCAGTTGGTGCGACAGGCGCTGAACCAAGCGCCAGATGATGCCACGCGGATCGGGATTTGGAGCAATACGGCCAGCTACCTTTACACCTACGGTCCAGCTTGGAAGCTGCAGACGCTGACGCCGCTGGAGACGCTGCCAGACTGGGGAGAATCCGGCCCTGCGGGAGGAACCGAAGGAGCACCGTGGAAGGACGATGCTCCCGTGATTTACGAAGTTCCCGCTTCATGGGAGGCTGCGAAAATGATGGCGAACGCTGGCGTTTCGCATTGGCGGAGAGATCTCGTTTAAGTCAAAACTCAGCGCCTGAAATCTATCAGTTAGCACAATTTTCCCAATCCCAATTTGGCGAAGGAACTCTGTCTTCATACGGATGGAGGAGAAATCGGGAGCCGGAAGCGGCGAAGGGAATCCTGCAGCTCGATACGCTGGCGGAAGATGAGTGCCTTGCAAAAACTTCGGATGGGATCCGGCGCTTTAGATTGCCCGCAGGACATCATTTCATCGCGCTGTATCGATCGCTTCTCGATGACAAAAGCTACGGTCCGCTCGCTGGCGATGCTCTGGTGGAAGTTTTCCTCGGGAGAGATCAACGGGATAAAGCACGTGAAGTGTTAGAAAAAACGATCGCGAAATACGGAGATGGCACAGATGATGCCCGGAAAAAACTTTTGAAGCAGATCATCGGGAACTGGGGGCGCTTTGGTGCGGCGGAGACTGTCCCGGCTGGCCAGCGGCCTAGCCTCCCATTGGCTTTTCGTAACGCGACGAATATCAAGCTCACCGCCACTCTGGTGAACATGGATGCGGTGCTGCGCGACGTGATCACCTATTTGGAAAGCAATCCTAAAGAAATCGACAGCTCCAAAATCTCACCGCAAGAAATCGCACAACGACTAATCGATCGGCAGGCACAAAAATACATCCGCGATCCAGCGGCGACTTGGCAAGTGAAGCTGAGCCCAAATGACAAGCACCGCGATACGGAGACCAATGTGGAACTCCCGCTAAACCAAGCGGGAGCTTGGTGGATCAGCGCAGAGATAGAAGGCGGGAACTCCTTTAAAACTCTCGCCTGGATCGTCGATTCAGTCCTGTTGCAGAAAGACGTAAACGGGAGAATGCAATGGTGGGTCGCCGATGCGAAAATGGGAGCGCCCATCGCCGGAGCCCAAGTCGAGCTTTTCGGCTATCGCTCCGTAGAAATCGAGAACCCTCTCCCAAAAAACGCCGCTACAATGTCATTTCCCAACGCATCTCCCGCACCACCGATGCCGATGGAAAAGTATCGTTAAAAAATGGTGAATGGCCGGAGGAATACCAGTGGCTAGCCGTAGCGAAAAAGGGAAATCAATCTCCCGCTTTCCTAGGATTTCAATCTCTCTACACCAGAGGAGCCAGCCCGGAAAGTGAAGGTCACAACATGAGCTATGGTATCTCAGATCGGCCACTTTACAAACCGGGAGATACGGTGCATTTGAAATTCTATCTGCGCAATGTCGGCTACTTTCAGCCCGATGAAAACAAATACGCAAACCGGGAAGGAACGCTCGTCCTATCCAATGGCCGCGGCGAGGAAGTCATCAAAATCGATAAGCTCAAGACCAATGCGCTGGGCGCCGTGGAAAGCGAAGTGATCATTCCCAAAGACGCAATGTTAGGAAGATGGAGCGCGATTTTTCAAATCGGGAGCGAGATCGCCGCCATCGTCAGCCTAAGCGTGGAAGAATATCGGAAGCCAGAATACGAAGTCCAAGTGGACGCTCCCAGCGAGCCAGTGAAACTGGGAGAAAAATTTACGGCGACCGTGAAGGCAACGTATTTCCACGGAGCTCCTGTTAGAAATGCCAACGTCGAAGTCATCGTCAAACGCAGCTCGATCAGTGATCCTTGGTTTCCCGGCGGGCGTTGGGATTGGCTTTATGGACGGGGTTCGTGGTGGCTGTGCAGCGAGGCCTCTTGGCACCCGACATGGAGCCGCTGGGGCTGTCTCCCGCCGAATCCACCATGGTGGCGGAGAGACCGGTGGACTCCCGAAGAGCTTGTTTTAAAAACCAATGTTCCCATCCGCGCAGATGGCACGGCACAGATCGAGATCGACACCGCTCCCGCGAAAGCAACCCATGGCGATCTGGATGCGAAGTATTCCATCGAAGCTCGCGTGGTGGACGCTTCCCGGCGGCAAGAACGCGGCACTGGCTCCGTCATCGCCGCACGGAAGCCATTCGAGGTCGTCCTCTGGACAGACCGCGGTTACGCCCGCACTGGGCAGGAAATCGTGGCTAACATTTCTGCTGCCACGCTGGCCGGGAAAGCCGTCGCGGGAGCGAAAGGAAAACTAACCATTCTCAAACTCAGCATCGGAGAAAATGGTCGGGTCGATGAACAGGAAACTCAGTCATTTGACATCACGACGGACGCGGGAGGAATGGTCCGCCAGCGATTTGCAGCTCCCGCTAACGGCCAGTATCGTCTCGCCGCTAGCCTTTCTCTCGATGACGGCGCAGCGACGGAAGGAGCGGCGATCCTGAATGTGCATGGTGATGGCGATTCAAAGGATTGGAAATTCGGGCCGTTAGAACTCGTCGCAGATCAGGAAACTTACGCCCCCGGGGAAACGCTAAAACTCCGTGTGAATAGCGATCAGGAAACGCCAGCGTCTGGCTGTTTTTACATATCACTAATTCATCTGGGCGCGAAGCAAAGCGTATCCAGTTAGACGGGAAAAGCCTAGAAGTAGAAGTGCCGCTGGATGCGCGGGATATGCCTAACATGTTTATCGAAGGCGTCAGCGTTTTCGATGCAAAAGTCCACACGGCGATGCGGCAAATTCTCCTGCCGCCTGTTTAGTAGGTTGATCGATGTTTCTCTAACACCTGCGAAAGACCGCGTGAAACCACGGGAGAAATCCGCGCTGAAAGTCACCCTGCGCGATGCGGAGGGAAAACCAATCAAAGGCACAGCCGTTCTCACCATTTATGATAAATCTCTCGAAGCGATCACCGGTGGATCTAACGTCGGAGCCATTCATGAAAATTTCTGGAGTTGGAAAAATACTTACTCGTCCTCCGGGATAGAAAATTCGCTCCCGTTTTCACCGGGAAATCTGGCGCTGCGTTACGCGCTAGAAATGGCGATACTGGGACCGAATCACGGCGGGATGGGCCTCCTCGGCGGGATGAGTTTAGGACCTAGGCGGATGAGAGGGGAGCTCGATTCCACATTCGGTGACGCAGCGCCAGAAGCAATGGCGATGAAGTCCCCCGGGAAATCTCAAGCCGCTCCTCAGGGTGAGCCTCCTTCTAACAGTAATCCCATTCTCGTTCGCAAGGACTTCGCAGACTTACTGAAATGGTCGGGAGAAGTTAAAGTCGATGCCGAAGGAAACGCAGAAATCCCATTGGAATTTCCCGATAATTTAACGACGTGGAAAGCCCGCGTCTGGGTTCTCGGAAAAGGCACACAGGTGGGAGAAGGAACGGCGGAGATCATTACTTCCAAGGAGCTGTTAGTCCGGCTGCAAGCACCGCGCTTCCTAGTAGAACGCGATGAATCCGTGCTGAGCGCAGTGGTGCAAAATGATCATGACTCACCCAAGACCGTGAAAATTTCCCTAGAAATCGATGGCTCTAACATTTCCGCCATCGACACCGCTCCCCAGACGGTGGAGATCGCGGCTCGCTCTGAGGCACGCGTGGATTGGCGAGTGAAGGCGATGAAGGAGGGAGAAGCCACGCTCCGCATGAAGGCGGACTGCGGCGATGATGGTGATGCCGTGGAGCGCACGCTCCCGATCCGCGTTCACGGCATGTCGCGACAAGATGCGTGGAGCCGAGTCGTCGCTCCCGGTGAGGATTCGGGAAAAATCCAGATCGATGTTCCCGAGCAACGCCGCCCAGATCAATCGCTACTGACCGTTAGATTTTCTCCCACCATCGCGGGAGCAGTCGTCGATGCGATCCCTTATCTAGCAGATTACCCGCACGGCTGCACGGAGCAGACGCTGAATCGTTTCGTGCCCGCAGTGATCGCGCAAAAAATGTTAGGGGATTTAAAAATCAATCTAGCAGAAGTGAAGGCAAAGCGCACGAATCTGAATCCTCAGGAAATGGGAGATTCCGCAGCCCGTGCCAAACAGTGGAAACAGTGGCAGACGAATCCCGTTTTCGATGAAGTAGAAATGGGGAAAATGGTGGCAAAGGGAATCGAGAAACTCACCGCGATGCAGAATTCCGACGGCGGCTGGGGCTGGTTTTCTGGCTACGGAGAATCTTCTTACCCACACACCACGGCAGTCGTGGTGCATGGCCTGTTAGTCGCGCGGGAAAATGGAGCCGCCATTCCAGAAGGAGTCCTCAATTCCGGGATCAACTGGCTGGCTTCTCACGAACGCGGAGAAGTGGCCGCATTGCAACTTTTCGCCGAGCGCAAAGCCCTGCGCGATGCCGGGAAAAAACTGAAGGAAACCAAGAAACGGGAGAAGTCCAGTCCCGATACAATAGATGCATTTGTCCGACTCGTTTTAGGTGAAGCGAAACGCGACTCTAAAAAATGTTAGATTTTCTCTATCAAGATCGCGTCGATCTACCAATCTACGCAAAATCTTTGTTAGGCTTGGAGCTGCATCGTCTAGCAGATCAAAAACGCCGCGACGAAGTCATGAAAATGATTTCCCAATTCATCAAGCGCGATGAGGAGAATCAGACAGTCTATCTCGATCTGCAAAATAACGGCTACTGGTGGTATTGGTACGGCAGCGAGGTAGAGGCACACGCATGGTATCTCAAGCTGTTAGCTGCGGTGAAACCGCAAGATGCTGACACACGCGGCCTGGTGAAATATTTGGTGAATAACCGCAAGAACTCGACGTATTGGGAATCCACTCGCGACACCGCATTCGCCATCGAGGCCATCGCCAGCTATTTCAAAGCCAGCGGGGAGCGCGCTCCCGAGATGGAAGTGGACGTGATGATGGATGGGAAATCCCTGCGTAAAGTTTCTATCAATCGGGAGAATCTATTTACATACGACGGAACGATTTCCCTAGCGGGAGAAGCCGTCACCACCGGGAAACACGAGATCGAGCTAAAGCGCAGCGGGAAAGGCACGCTTTATGCAAATGCCTACCTCGAGGTTTTCACGTTGGAAGACAAACTCCGCGCCGCCGGGCTGGAGGTGAAGGTCACTCGCAATATTTCCAAGCTCATCGCTCTCGAAAAAGAAAACCAAGTTCCAGACGCCAAAGGCCAAATCGCCAAGCAGCAGGAGGAGCGCTTCCAGCGGGAGCCGTTGGCGGATGGCGCGAAGCTGGCCTCCGGGGACCGCATCGAGGTGGAGCTGGTCCTGGAGAGCAAAAACGACTACGAATATCTCCTTTTTTCCGATCAGAAAGCGGCGGGATTTGAAGCGCTGGACGCCCTGAGCGGCTACGTGGGAGGAGGAAATTTCAACGCCTACATGGAGCCGAGAGACCAAAGCGTGGACTTCTTCATCCGCGCGCTCCCTAGAGGAACTCACACTCTGCGCTATCAGCTCCGCGCTGAGGCTCCCGGGATTTATAAAGCGCTCCCTGCCATGGCCACCGCGATGTATGCACCGGAACTGCGCGCAAATTCTGAGGACGCCCGACTGGAAATCCTGAAATGAAATTTAAGAATTCCATAATGAAATAACAGAGTGGATAGATTAAGGAGAGTTTGTGGGGAAATCTGACATTCTTCTCTTTTTCACCGCCAAGGCGCCAAGCGCCCAGTGCCAACATGAAGTCTCTTCCGATGCGGAGTTGTGGAAACTCGACTTCAAAACTCTGGTTTTGTGATTTTTCTGAAATTTCTTGGCGCGCTTCCTTCCTTGGCGGTGAAAATTCTTCCGGAAACCGATGTTTTTCCATGCGTTGCCCTTAATCTAGCTGCCCTGAATGAAATAAGGATTCATTCTTCTTGACTCGTTTTAGATCGAAGCCTAAATCGCCGCCCCCAAACGAACTTTTACCTCTGTAATATCATGGCCAACGCACAAGTTATCCTCAAAGAAAAAATCGAAGGCCTTGGAGCCGAAGCTGATGTTGTCAAAGTCCGCGCTGGTTACGCCCGGAATTTCCTGATCCCACAAGGTAAGGCTTACGAGGCAAACAAAGGCAATCTCCGCCACGTCGAAGCTCTCAAAGCAAACCGCGCCCGCCGCGAAGCCGAAGAGCTCATCGCTTTCCAAGAAATCGCCACGAAGATTTCCAAGCTCAAGCCAAAGTTCACTCTTTCCACTGGCCAAGGCGGCAAGGCATTCGGTTCTGTCACCAGCATCGACATCCACAAGGAACTCGAAGCTGCTGGCATCGTGATTGATCGCCATGCCATCGAGCTCGACAAGCCAGTGAAAAAATCCGGCAAATCAGAGATCAACATCCGCCTTCACGCGCAAGTTTCTGCGACGCTCACGATCTCCGTGGACGCTGGCGATACCAAGGAAGAAGCGGAAGAGGCGTAATTTCTCCCAATTCAAAATTTCAGAAACCCCGGCTGCTTTGCTGCAGTCCGGGTTTTTTTGATTGATCGTAACGATTCGGGACGGTTGAAATGCCTCGTCGAGACAAAAGAGGGCAATGATTCCGCCTCGTCTTCAGCCACAACGTGGCGAAATGAGATAGCCCAGGGCAGAGCGAAGCGGCAGCCCTGGGATTGGAATTGGAAAATTTTCCCGAGCCCAGAAAGGGCGGAATGAATTCGTTGCGGATCATTTCTGGGGTCATCGTTTGATTTCGCCCCGGTGGGGCTTGAGGGTTTTATGATGTGATTTTC
>JAAURL010000265.1 GCA_012032235.1 Akkermansiaceae bacterium
CTGATGACTGTGGTGGTGCCAAAGCTCGCCCGTCTTGCTCGTGAGGACGGGGGGCGTCAAAGATCACTCAATACACTCGCTACATCACGATTGGTATTGCTCTCGTTCAGGGCTTTTTCGTCGCGAAGTCGCTGACGAATCCTGAAAGCATTCCTTACATGTCCGGGATTGAGAAATTTGGCCCTTTGGTCATCAACCCATCGGCGATGTGGTATTTCATGACGGTGCTGACGATTGTGGCTGGCACGGTCCTGTTGCTTTGGATTGCAGATCAGATCACGGAAAAAGGAATCGGCAATGGAACTTCGATTATCATCACCGTCAACATTATCGCTGCTCTGCCGGGTGCATTGATCCAAGCATGGAAGTTTTTCACTGAAGGTTCACCATGGAAAGCGGTGATGATGGTTGTAATGATTGCCTTGTTGCTCGCTGTGATTGCAAGTGCGATCGCGATTACTCAAGCGCAACGGAAAATCGCTGTGCAATATGCGAAGCGTGTTGTCGGTCGGAAGCAGTTCGGTGGGCAAACGCAGTATCTCCCACTCAAAGTCAACTATGCAGGTGTGATGCCGATTATTTTTGCAACGGCTGTTCTCTCACTACCACCGATGATGCTACAGTGGTTTTTCCCAACCCAAGGCTGGGCTACAAAGATTTATGGCGAACTTGTTGGTGGCGGGACTTGGTATTACATCCTCGGCGGCATTGGAATTTTCCTCTTTTCCTACTTCTGGGTGGCGATGATGTTCCAGCCTTCGCAAATCTCTGAAGACCTCAAGCGCAATGGTGGTTACATCCCAGGCGTTCGTCCGGGCAAGCCTACGGCAGATTTCCTCGATTTCACGATGACCCGCCTAACCTTTGCAGGTGCGATCTTCATGGTCATTTTGTTCGTTCTCCCTGTGTTGACGGGTGGATTGGTGGGTCTCCCACCTAGTTCACTGGTTCTTCAATTCTTCGGAGGAACCTCGCTGCTGATCATGGTGGGCGTGGTTCTTGATGTGATGCGTCAGGTGGAAACTCAGTTACTGCAAAAACATTACGACGGCTTTCTTCGTAAAGGAAAAGTCAAAGGCCGTTACGACCGCCTCAGCCAAACGGGCAATGCAGCGCCACGTTCGGTGATTCTGTATCTCTTGGTTGTGGTTTCCGTCCTGATCGTCGTCGGTATCGCGATTTTTACTTATAATAAACTTCATTGATGGATCTAGCCGCTAAGCCGCTCCGTGTTGTCCTACTAGGGCCTCCGGCTTCCGGTAAGGGCACCCAAGGGAGGCGGCTAGCATCTAGCCTTCATTTGAGTTATCTTAGCACAGGTGCCCTTCTCCGTGAACACGTAGAGTCTGGCACTGAGTTAGGAAAAAAGCTAAGCCTGTTCTCGCGCGCGGCGAATATTTGCCAGACGAGTTCATGCTCCCGATTCTTGCCGATTGGCTTTCTAAGCAAACAGGCGGTTGGGTTCTCGATGGCTTTCCACGCAGTTTGCCACAGGCGGTTTTCCTCGATCAATGGTTAGCCGAGCGCGCAGTAAGAATCGATGTCGCCATTTTGTTAGAAGTTCCATTCAACGAACTCATTTCCCGAATCCGCAATCGTGTTGAATGCCCTGAATGCCGCTGGTCGGGTCAAAAAAATCAGCTGAAAGCAGATAGTCAATGTCCCGTTTGTTTTGCCTTCGCAAGTTCCCGCGCTGACGATAGTGAAGAAAATTTCCGCAGTCGCTATGCTGAATTTATGAATTTAACTGGGCCCGTCATTGAGCACTACCGGAAGCTAAATCTTTTAAATCCTTGTGATGCCACAGCGCCGCAGGATGACGTTGCGAACCGTTTGTTTGCGCAATTTTCTGTAGCCCTAGTTTAAACTTGATAAAATAGAGAATGAATTTCCCGAATCTCTCTTCATTTTCGGCTCTCCTTTGTTTCTCCATTGAAAAACTCACTCATTAACCTTTGCCTTCAACTTGTGTCCCGAAGAACTCGCATTCCTATTAAATCGCCACGCGAAATCGAATTCATGCGGAAATCGGGAGCGATTGCTTCCACGATTTTACAGGCACTGGCCAAAGAGGTTGCTCCCGGGAAAACGACGGGAGAAATCGACCAACTCGCTGCAGAGCTGATGCGGGAGCATGATTGCAAAAGCGCATTTCTCGGCTACCGCGGATTTCCTGGTTATACGTGCATTTCCATCAATGAGGAAGTGGTCCACGGCATCGGTGGCCTGCGGAAAATTATGCCGGGAGACATTGTGAAGATCGACGTGGGAATCATGAAAAGTGGTTTCATCGGGGACAATGCGACGACAGTGGCGGCAGGGGATATTTCGTTAGAAACGAAGCGGCTCCTAGCAGTGACGGAGCAATCCCTTTTTGAAGCGATCAGCCATGCACGCGCTGGGAGAAGGTTGGCAGATCTTTGCGGTTCCGTAGAAGAATTTGCTGCTCCTCACGGCTTTACCATCGTCCGTGAATTCGTCGGTCACGGTGTGGGGCGCCGATTGCATGAAGAGCCACAAGTGCCAAACTACCGCCCGTCTGGGAAATCTCCGACTTTAATGCCAGGGATGACTCTGGCCATCGAGCCGATGGTGAATGCAGGGGTGCCAGCTGTTAGAATTTTGGATGATGGTTGGACCGTCATCACGGAGGACCGCAAGCCCTCCGCTCACTTTGAGCACACGGTCCTGATTACTTCTGGTGATCCAGAAATTTTAACCTGGCGCCCGCGGGAGGCTTTGCCAGAGATGTTAGGTCTCGCACCTTTCTGAAATGTGGCGGCGGTTTTTAACCACTTCTGTTTCTCCTTTTCTAGCGGCTTGATCTCTCCATTCGGTTTCAAGAGTGTCCTTGAAGTCATCCGCGTCACTTATGGCCCCTCTGATGGCCGGATCGCCTTGTGTTTCGGACACGCTGAAGCTTCCCTTGCTCAGCGGGCAAGGGATGGCTTGTTTCTGCCTTCCTTTTATTTTCGAGTCGCTTGTTTGTTTGTAAGCGTCCTACGGAGCGCCTCTTGACGTGGGTGTCGTAGGTTTTGGACTTACGGCGTTTATGACTACGCAGTTTTTCGAAAGCGTGGTTTTTCCAGGCTCTTGGCGTAGGCTTGGGGGGTGTAGTTGGCGAAGGTTTCGGCGG
>JAAURL010000064.1 GCA_012032235.1 Akkermansiaceae bacterium
TACGCCGTTTCACGGTTCCATTCATCCTCATCACGGCGATTTTATTCGCCACATTTGGCCTCACGCGGCTGCGATTTGATACGGACATTCTGTCGATGCTCCCTAGCGAACTGCCAGAGGTAAAAGGCCTAAAAGCATTTCATGAAGCTTTCTCCCGCAGTGATGAGCTGATTCTCGTCATTCAAGGCGGCGAAGACGACGCAGGAACATTGGCAGTAGCAGCTGAATCTCTCGGGAAAAAATTAGAAGCCGATGGAGTGGTTAAACGCCCCCGATGGAAACCGCGCTGGAATGAAGACGCCAAAGGCATCGCTGAACTCATCAGCTATTTATGGCTCAATGGCGATCCCGCATTGACGAAATTACAAGCCGAACGGCTGGCTCCAGCAAACTCTGAGAAAACAGTTAAACAACGATTTGATCAAGTCGCAACTTCGATCGAAGGACTAGACATGGTCATGTTAGCCAATGATCCGTTTGGTTTTCTGGAGCATCCTGCGATCGATTCCTTAACAAAAAAATCCAGCCAGGGCGGAGAGACTTTTGAAAGCGTAGATGGGAAAACTCATCTACTCTTCGCAGATTCTCCCGCTCCCTTAAAAGGCTACCGCGATTCAGACACATGGTTAAAAGAACTCCGTAAATCACTGACTGAATGGAAAAAAGGTGATGGTAAAGGTCTTGCGGTTCGTCTCACCGGCGAGCCCGTTTTCTCTTCGGAAATCGGTGTCGCGATGGAAAATGATCTCAGCGGATCTATTAGTATTACGCTCGGTTTGATCGGCCTGCTCTTTTGGTGGATGCAGCGACGTTTTAGTTTGCTGTTAGGCTTAGCTGGGATTCTCGTGATCATTTTCGCCGTAGCACTTGGTATCGCTGGCTGGCTGTATGGAGAGCTCAGCATCATGGCTTTGAGTTCGATCGAAATCCTCATCGGCCTAGCTGTGGATTATGGCTTGGTAATTTGTCAGGAAGCAAAGGTCGCTGGTCACGATCGTAAGGCTTTGATTTCCGCTTCTGGAAAACCCGTATTATTTGGCGCACTAACAACTACAGTCGTTTTCCTAGCATTAAATCTCGGTGGACTTCCTGGCATGGCTCAGCTCGGCAGCATCGTCGCTATAGGCTTAATCACAGCAGCCATTTTAATGCTGATCGTCTATTTACCCTTCGTAGTAAAATTCGGGGTCAATCGTGAACCTGCACGCGGCAGCGGAAAAATGTTACCTCGCCAGAAAATGTCGTGGTCGATCACAGGTGCTCTCGCGCTAACAGCCATCGCCATCTTGTTAGTCAATGGAATGCCTGGTGCTGAGTTCAGCTCTAAAATCATGCGCCCGCGAAATAGCGAGGCGATGGAAACCTTCGAGCACATTCAAGCCATCTTCCCTGCATACAGCGGGAAATCTCTGGGCCTAGTCGTGGAGGCAAAAACGACGCTGAGATGCAGCAAAAAATCACCGAAGCGCAACGCCGACTTTCTTCCGCACAGCAATCAAACACCATTCAGCAAGCAAGCATTCCCTACGGTTGGTGGCCTAACATTTCGCATCAAAACGCGAACCGCTCCATCCTCGCTCAGCTCGCCAAAGACCGTGATTCACTCTTGCAACATGCCGATGCGATTGGTTTTTCAGAAACAGGAACCGCACTAGGCCGCAGCGTGCTCGATGAGATTACCAAGATAACTGCAAGCAACGATCTGGCCTTCCCTCAGTCTGCCGCTGCACAGGAAGTCATGCGACTTTTGCATCGCACGCAAACCAAATGGAAGTGGATATCTATTAGGCTCCATCACACCTGCAGCTGGAATCGAACCCGCTGGTAAAGACTACGAATCCTTCGTCTCCATCATGGGCGACGGCATCTGGCTGAGTGGATGGGATCTTTTTAAACCGGCTATCGCCAAATTGGTAAGAGAGGACATGATCCGCATGCTAGCGCCAATGTTTATTCTGCTAGTCGGAATGATGATACTCATTTTCCGCCGAGTCAGAGATGTTGGAATGTCACTTTTCGCAATGATTCTCAGCGCGCTCCTTCTGTTGGCAATCATGAGCATCGCCGGATTAAAATGGAACTTTGTCAATCTGATGGCCACGCCACTTTTGCTTGGCACCGGAATCGACTACGCCATTCACGTCACCCTCAGCCTGCGGCGTACAGGCGGAAATTTTAAAGAGCTCTGGCAAGGCACTGGTAAAGCACTCCTTTTCTGCGGTGCATCCAATGTCATCGGCTTTGGCTCGCTGGTATTTTCATCCAGCGAAGCACTCGTCAGTCTAGGCACTGTCGCCGTGATCGGGATTTTATTGAGCATGGGAATCTCGATTTTCCTACTTCCCGGCTGGAGCGAGAGAAAATTTTAGTCGCACGGATCAACTCCCCACTTCTCGATCCGCTTCTTCTATGGACTTCCCAGAATCTACCAGCTTGGTGAAGCGAACAAATTTCGCCAATTCGTTCCTGACCACCGGAAGTAAGAAGTAAACACCGATCAAGTTTGGAATACTCATCGCAAAGAGCGACGCGTCTGAGAAATCTGTTGCATTTGCCATGGAAGCAGAAGAGCCAACTACGATGATTAAGCAAAAGATCACTTTATATATCCACGCTGTCAGTTCTCTCCTACCAAACAAATATTGCCAAGCCTGCAAGCCGTAATAACTCCATGTGATCAGCGTTGAAAATGCGAAGAGAAATACGCAGGCGAATAGAATGTATTTAAAGCTCGAGTGAATCGTTTCAAAGGCCAGAGATGTCATTTGAATACCAAACTTCGTGCTGTCTCCTGCGACTTGACCCAACACAAATGAATGACCATGAATCGCGAAGTTGGCAGTATCTCCATCGAACTTCATCGTGATGCAAATCACGAGTGCGGTCATAGTGCAAATGACCACTGTATCTAAAAATGGCTCTAACAGAGCTACTACACCTTCCGAGGCAGGACGTCGCGTTTTGGCAGCGGCGTGAGCAATGGGAGCTGAGCCTATGCCAGCCTCATTCGAGAAAGTCGCACGCCTCATCCCCCAGATAAATGCTGACAAGATCCCACCTGTGATCGCTGCACGAGGCGTAAATGCTTCCGTCACAATCATACTAAGCGCGGGAATAATCTTCTCGATATTTGAAAACAAAACGATCAGGCAACTGATCACATAAGTGAGACACATAAATGGCACTAGTTTACCTGTGACTTTTGCGATGCCCCGTATACCACCGATGATCACCAGAGCCGTCATCAGAGCCATGATTAAACCAAAAACCCATTGTTTATCAGAGAAAAATGACTGCTCCCCTCCCGTGATGTTTACTAACTGTGCCGTGACTTGATTCACTTGGAAAACATTGCCACCACCAAATGATGCGAAGATGCACATTAGTGCGAAGAAACCAGCAAGGGCGATTCCCACAGACTTGAAACCTCTCTCCGCGAAACCTTTACGCAGATAATACATTGCTCCACCATGCACTCGCCCAGCAGTATCAAATTCACGATACTTTACTCCCAAAGTACATTCTGCAAACTTTGTGGACATTCCGATAAACCCACTAAGGAATAACCAGAATGCAACGCCAGGACCACCGTTCTGAATACCAATCGCTACGCCCGCAATATTTCCTAAACCTACTGTCCCAGAAACTGCTGCACTGAGAGCTTGGAAATGAGTCACTTCTCCAGGATCACTCGGCTGACTATATTTCCCCCGCACCGTCCGAATCGCCAAGCCGAAAGCCCGGATGTTGATGAATTTAAATGCAATTGTTAGTACAATCCCGGCTGCCGCTAGCCAGAAAACAATCGCCGGAGATTTCATTTCGCCTATTTTCACAGAAACAAAAATGGCATCCACGAATGGTTTCGTAATATTCCCAAACCAAACATCGATTTTCTCATCTAAGCTCTGCTCATTTTTCGTAACTTCAGCAAAAGCAGTGTTAGAAACCGCAAAAAAAAGAGCCATGATTACGGCTAAAAAATAACTGATTTTTCCATTCATTGAGGCGCACACTGACAAGCCAGTTTTCTGGCGGCAAGCGCGGAATTCATTTGTGATAAACTACTTTTAAAAATGCATGGATCGCGAAAAGTCCTTGGATTCGATAATTTTTGATAGCCGTCAGTATTAAACAAATGATCATGATCGAAAAGCTCCAACCCATTTCTCTGATAGGTTCGAACACAGGCATCCAAAGTTTTCTCCTAGTCATGAATCATTTATGCGTTTAGAGTGGCTCTGGAATTAATGTAATGAATTACGCACTTGGCACGTTCATTGCTTAAAATTCACTACTGTATTATCAACCCACCTTATCATGAAAAAAATTGAAGCGATTATCAAACCGTTTAAGCTTGAAGAAGTTAAAGAAGCCCTCGCTGAGGTGGGCGTGCAGGGCATGACCGTTACAGAGGTCAAAGGTTTTGGACGTCAAAAAGGTCACACCGAGATTTATCGTGGTTCTGAATACACCGTCGACTTCCTACCAAAGGTAAAAATCGAGATCGTCGTGGACGATGCCCAAGCAGACGGAGTTGCCGCCGCGATCGTCAAAAGCGCCAATACTGGTAAAATCGGGGACGGAAAAGTTTTCATTTCCAGCGTGGAAGATGCGATCCGTATTCGAACTGGTGAAACTGGTTCCTCTGCGGTCGCTGTGAACTAATTTTCGCCTTTTCACCTCCCCCCGCAAAGCCAATGGTCTTTTTCTAAGGTCATTGGCCTTTTTGTTTCACACAGATGCAAAATTTGAAAACTGAAATAGGAAGATTGCGCCTTCTAGGTAAGATGGAAGGCGTGTCATTTCTTTTGCTGATGGGAATCGCGATGCCGCTCAAATATTTCGCGAATTTACCCGCTGCCGTGAAATACACCGGATGGACTCACGGTCTGCTCTTTATTTTCTATTGTCTGGCGATCTTGCTCGCATTGACGAATGGAAAAATTTCTTTTAGCAAATCTATACTCGCATTTCTTGCTGCATTCATTCCCTTCGGCCCATTTTTAATCGACGGGAAAATCGCCGCAGATGAGAAAGTCTAGCGAATCAATTAATAGCTCCTGCGATAACGCTGAATGCCATCGGCCAGGCCTTGTGCAATCGCCTCACGGAAGTAGCCAGATTTTAGGCGATCACGCTCATTGAAATTACTCACAAAACCACCTTCGACCAAGATCGCCGGAATTTGAGCATGGCGGATCACATAGAAACGAGCGTATTTCGCATGGCGATCTACTGCGCGAGTGCGGCGAATCAAGCTGCTTTGCACACACTGCGCCAAAGCACGCCCAGATTCACTGGAGTAAAATGTCTCTAAGCCGCTAACGTCTCTTTTCCAAGTATAGTTGTAGTGGAGACTCACAAAAATCGCATTGCGGTAACGGTTCGCGGTGCTTACTCGCTGTGGCAACGAGATGAAATAATCACTGCGGCGCGTCATGACTGTTTGATAGCCAAGACTCTTGAGTTTAGCTTCGAGCCGATAGGCGGTGTCGAGGGCTAGGTGTTTTTCGTAAACACGCCCCCATTGTCCCCCATTATCATGCCCGCCATGGCCAGCATCTATCACGACTGTGCGGAAATTAGCAGCTTGAGCAAAGCCTGCTAGTGCACAAAAAAAAGCTAAAGCTAGTAATTTCATAAAATTTGAAAGTTAATAAATTAAAACAATAAGTAAATCTTTACAATTTTAAGAAATTGTAAAGAAAAATGCTCTTTGAAATTCTGTCCCGCTTGCACGTTTAGCCAGTTAGTAGCTAATTCCAGGGCGATCGGAGGCCTTACGCACCTTGCCACTTGCTGCTTTCACCGCTTTTTCATCGTAGGGAATGCTGTTGCCTACGCGAACTGATCCGTCAGGAAATGTTAGTAACTGTGGATCACCTTGATCACCGCGCTGATGAATCTGGCGGTTCACCAGTTTACCATCGGCATCAATCTGACAATGCACCCACATCGTTGGCGTCGCTAAAAACATGACGTGCATTTTTGCTGGCGATCCACGGTGACGAGCGGCTTACGCAGCATTAACACATCGCCTAGGCGGAATGTGCGCACGTTTTGTCCAGATTTAACATCGTTGATTTGAGCATAAAGATGCGTCTTCTCACCGCCATTAAAGTTTAGCACTCGGAATTCCCGCGTCTTGCCAGTCTTTGGAATACCCACTTTCTGCGTCCAGTAGGGAACTCCCGAAGTGATGTTGAACTGAATACGATTCGTCGATGCTCCTTCTCCGCGGCCATCAGTATTTCCCGGCATACTCACCACGGCACCCACAGTATACGTTCCTTGTGAGTTTAAGTTAAAATGCTGTGATAGATCTACTTCTCGGGCCAATGTTTCACCCACACGAATTTTCATTTTGCCAAAGCTTTTCCCTGCGCGACCCGTTACAAAACCATCACGGCTATCTTTCATGATGAAATTGAGCCATTGGTTACGCCTATCACTGAAAAATGTAAGATCCCCACCCGAGTAATTCGTGACGGTGATCACTGCCAGAACGGGCTCGCCCATCACGAATTGTCGTTTTGATAGTTTGAGCGAAGCGGATAATTGCGCGCTTGCAATTCCAGAACTGAAAAACGCTGCAAGTAGAAAAAGGAATGTCAGATATCTTTGCAGCGGGTTTGAGTTCATGGTCACTCGGCACAACTACCCCAATTCTCCGACTGCGTCAACCGAAGCTGAAAATCATCCTAGATCAAGCCTCCTCGCTGGAGTGGAGAAGATGATACTTGATGGCCTCCACCGCGATGGCCGCAGCGGTTCCGAAAATCGTTTCCTCGGTGGCAGTTCGGGACACTTGAGCTGCTGGGCCAGCTAAACCTAGAATCAAATGGCCGTAATTCTGCGCTCCTGCCACGTGCTGGAGTAACTTCAAGGAAATGTGTGCCGCATCCAAATTCGGGAAAACTAAAACATCGGCGACAGCACGCTTTTCAGCTCCCAACAGCTTCGTTTCTGCCGCCTCCGGATCCAGTGCCACGTCTGCTTGGATTTCCCCCTCGACACTGATTTCTAAAAATTCCTTCGCCACGGTGGCTTGCGCCAATCCAGTCGCAGCTGCCATGTGACGCGCAGCTGGAGTTCCTGCGGAGCCTTTGGTCGAGTGACTCAACATCGCAACATTGACCTTTCTGCCCAAGAAATGACGTGCAAGTTTCCCCGTTTCCACGGCGATGGCTGCGAGCTCGTCCACGCTGGGGTTCGGGATCAGTCCGCAATCCGCTAAAAATAGAACATCACTGCCCCCCAAATTCTTCAGATGCGCTCCGGTCAGCATCGTAACGCCGAAAATTTTAGGCACATTCGGCATTGGCTTAATCATGTGCAACAAGGCCCGGAAATAAGAAGCGGGGAGCGCCTGATTACCGCCAACAAGTGCATCCGCCTGACCATACTGCACCATGAGAGCACCAAAGTAATGAGGTCGCGCGACTAGCTCTTCTGTGGAGCCAAGCTGCATCGTCCGGTAGCGAGCCATGTTTTCGACTCGCTCACAGAAAAGTTTGAAATCCGCTGCTTTAGGAGGATCGATCACCAAAATAAATTTTAACGAAACGGAATTCGCCAAGGCGAGTGCCTTAATCCGCTCGCGGCTTCCCAACAAAATTGGCGCAATCGCTTCCAGCTCCACCAACCGCGCAGCGGCACGAATCACCCGAATGTCTTCCCCCTCCGTAAAAACAACCCGTTTTGGGTGGCGGCGGAGTTGCTCAATCAGCGGACGGGTGATGGCGTTCAGATCAGAACTGGTTTCAGAAAAATCGGGCATAGAAAATCTGGTATTTGCTGCGTGGGTGTAGTTTATGTTGGCTTTTGTCTTGGGTTCAATCCGATTCATCTTTTTAATTTCGAAAAGTGCCAGCCGATTACCACACTCATACTCCACTCTGCCTCCACGCCGAGGGCACACCCGAAGCATTCATCGATGCCGCAATCTCCGCCGGAGTCACGGAATACGGCATTTCTGACCATGCACCACAAATCCCAGAACCTTTCGATGACTGGCGTATGGCAGTCAGTGATTTACCCGCTTATTTTGAATGGATTGAACGCGCTAAAAAGCATGCTGCCGGGAGAATTCCAATACGCGCTGGGTTAGAATGCGATTGGCTCACCGGCTGTGAACCATGGATTGCCCAGCTTTCCTCGCGCTACGACTGGGACTACCTGATCGGCTCCGTCCATTACCTTGGCGACTGGGATTTCGACAATCCGAAATGGCTAGGTCGCTGGGCAGAAAGTGATGTCGATGCTGTCTGGAATCACTACTGGAAGACCTACACAGACATGGCTGATAGTGGCATTTTCGACATTCTAGGCCATCCAGATTTAGTCAAAAAGTTTTCTCATATTCCCGCTGGTGACTTGGACCGATTCTACGAGCCCGTCATTGATGCCATCGCCGCCTCTGGCAGCGTGATCGAGCTTAATACCGCAGGCTGGCATAAGCCCTGCTCAGATGCCTATCCTGCTCCACGATTTTTAGAACTCGCTTGCTCTGCAGGCATCGGCCTCGTCATTTCATCAGATGCGCATTCTCCCAATGAAGTCGCCCGAGATTTTCATCAAGCGATCGAAATCGCTAAAACCGCAGGCTACCGAGAAACGACACTCTTCGAGAAACGCCAACGTCGCACAGAGCCTCTCACCTGAAAAATCGTCGCTATTTCCTGTCCTTTATTTCACCACAGTCCGC
The DNA here is from genome assembly GCA_012032235.1 of Akkermansiaceae bacterium. GTDB lineage: Bacteria > Verrucomicrobiota > Verrucomicrobiia > Verrucomicrobiales > Akkermansiaceae > Luteolibacter. The sequence continues at coordinate 8,711 of JAAURL010000064.1, forward strand.
TTGCTTGTAGTGACGATTCTGTCTTTTCTGCCCAAAGCAATCACCTAAATTATCCATTTATTTCCGTATCCTATCAGCATGTCACGCAAATCAAAAATTATCATCACCCTTGGCCCTGCAACGGATTCTGAGGAAATGATCGGCAAACTCATTGACCAAGGCACCAATGTCTTTCGTGTGAATATGAGCCACGCCAAACACGAATGGGCCACCGAAGTCACCCAGCGCGTCCGCCGCCAGTCTGCCGCCCGCAATGCCCACATCGCCGTTCTTTTCGACCTAACAGGGCCGTCCATCCGCACTGGGGATTTAGAGAAGCCCTACCATTTACTGGAAGGTGACATCGTCGAATTCCGCAAAGTCGGCATCAATGCCACAGTCCCGCTCTCCACCACCGTAAATTACGACGGCCTCATGGGCGATGTCACCGTCGGGAACACACTCGTCGTAGATAACGGCGCGATGCTCATGCGGATCGATGTCGTGGAAGCAGATCGCATTCTCTGTTTCGTAAAAACTCCCGGTTCAATGGGATCACGCCGCCACATTAACCTTCCTGGCGTTCGTCTAAATCTACCAGCCTTAACAGAAAAAGATCGCAAAGATCTCGCTACTCGCCGTCGGATGCGGAGCCGATTATATCGCCGGTTCATTCGTGCGAGACGCCGCCCACGTCCGTGAACTCCGCAAGGCCATGGAAGCACTCGAAGGCGAAGCGCAAATCATCGCTAAAATCGAAGACCAAGAAGCCATCCGTAACATCGATGCGATCATTAACGAGGCCGATGTCATCATGGTCGCTCGCGGTGACCTCGGCACCGAAGTCGAGTTTGAAGAGCTCCCTATTCTTCAGCGCCGCATTGTCAAACGCTGTCATGAACTTGGTACCCGCGTCATCGTCGCCACTCAATTACTGGAGTCTATGATCAACAATCCTACCCCCACTCGTGCCGAAGTGACTGACGTGATGAACGCTGCCTACGAAGAGGCTGACTGCCTCATGCTTTCTGGTGAAACCTCCGTGGGCCGCTACCCAGAACGCTGCGTTGAGGCCCTCGTTCGTATATCGACTCGTATCGAGCGCTCCGGCGTCACGGCTTCGGCCAAAATGTCCTGCTCCGCGACGAACGCCAAAAAACTGCCCGTGCCGCAGTCACATTGATAGACTCATTGCCGGATGCCCGCCTCATCGTCCTCACTCGGCGCGGCGTCCTTGCCAATCACGTCGCCATGCTCCGCCCACGCACAACGAGTTTCTACGCATTTACTCCTACGGATCGCGTCTGCCAACAGCTCTCCCTGTCACGTGGTGTCCGTGCCTTCAAAATGCCATTCGCCTCAAACATCGAAGAAACGATCCACCGTGTTACCCAGCTCCTCCTCGCGGAAAATCTAGTCCGCACTGGCACACCGCTTGTCATCGTCTCAGATATTCTTTCAGATCATTTCGCAGCCAACTCGATTCTCCTGCACCATGCGTAAAATTCAAATTCACTGAATGATTGGTGGCTAAATCTAAGTATTTAAAATTCCGCATGCGAATGCACCTTGACGGAAAAAATTTACCCACCACCTTTTACCGATGTTTAATAAATTGATTCTCTCCACAGCATTTCTAGTTAGCCTATCAACTTCACAAGCTAAGATAGGCGTAGAAGAAGTTGCAAAAGGATTCGAGCGTCCAGTCTGGGCAGGTGTTCCAAAAGGCGTAGATGGAAAAATCTGGGTCATGGAACAAGCTGGTAAAGTCTGGATCATCGATGAAAAAACTGGCGAACGTGAAAAAGAACCGTTTCTAGACGTCAGCATGGATGTAACTCGCAAAGGGAATGAAGAAGGCCTGTTGGGCTTGGCCTTCGCTCCAGACTTTCAAAAGACGGGACGTTTCTATGTCAATTATACCGATCTTGAAACTCAGACGCGCATCGTTCGCTTTACCTCTACAGATCGCAAAACGACCGATCATGCGACCGAAGAAATCATCATGAAATATCCATCCGAGTTTCCAAATCACAATGGTGGTTGGCTCGACTTCGGTCCTGATGGGATGCTCTATATTGGCAATGGTGACGGCGGATCAGGAAATGACCCAAAACAACGCGGACAAGATTTAACCTCACATTTGGGTAAAATTCTCCGTATTGATGTCTCTCCAAAAACAGGTTATAAGATCCCAACAGATAACCCATTTATTGAAGATAAAAACGCGAAACCTGAAATCTGGGCATACGGCTTACGTAACCCTTGGCGCTGCTCATTTGACCGAGAAACGGGGGATTTTTGGATCGGTGATGTCGGTCAAAATGCCTGGGAAGAAATTGACTTCATGCCGAAGGGAAAAGGCGCAGGCGCAAACTATGGCTGGCGTCTGCGCGAAGGACTCATCGCCACACCCAGTCCACAAATTGGTGGGGACTCACCCAGTGGAGCAATTGATCCAGTCTATGTCTATAAGCACGGAAAAGGAGATGACGAGGGCCTATCTGTAACGGGTGGCTACGTTTATCGTGGCCCTATCAAAGAGCTACAAGGGCGCTACATTTTCGGTGACTATCAGAATCCACGCATCTGGTCATTTAAACTAGAAGGCGGTAATGCCAGTGATTTTAAAGACCACACCAAGGAGCTACAACCCGATGGAGGCCGCATCAATCTGATCGCTTCATTTGCGGAAGATAACACTGGGAACGTATTCATCGTTGATCACACCGGCCCTATCTACCGAATCACGGAGCATTGACTTTCAAGCCGTGCTTGGCAAGGCATGCTGGTTGTCGGAATTTTGGACTAAAGTTCTTAAATTCTGGTGGATGCCATTCAAATGCGGGTCTTCTCCGATCACCAGATCTGCGATGGCTCTGGCTTCACGCAACAGCGTTAAATCTGATAGGAAATCAACAAATCGAATATCAGATAATCCACTCTGCACCACTCCTAACACATCACCAGGACCACGAAGTTTTAGATCCGCTTCCGCTATTTCAAAGCCATCCGAACTTTGCTCTAAAATCCTTAGTTTCTCCAAAGCCTCGGGACTTTTCCCGTCTGTAAGTAAAATGCAATAACCTTTGTGCCCACCACGGCCAATACGGCCGCGGAGTTGGTGCAACTGTGCGAGACCAAATCGCTCTGCATGGTGCAGAATCATCACACTGGCATTTGGCACATCCACACCTACTTCAATGACCGTCGTAGAAACGAGTGCCGAAATTTCGCCATTCCGGAAACGACTCATCACAGTTTCTTTTTCCTCTGGTCGGAGCCTACCATGGATCAATCCTACAGAATATCCACTGAGTCTCTTCTTCCATTTTTCAAAAGCCTCTGTCGCAGATTCCGCTTTCAATATTTCACTTTCTTCGACTAACGGATAGACGAGATAAGCTTGGCGCCTCTCAGCGAGTTGATCTTTGATGAATTTAGTAATATCAGTTTGTTTAGGCGAAATCCTAACTGCTGTAATGATTTTACTACGTCCTGGTGGTTTTTCATCTAGCAAAGACACGTCTAAATCACCGTAAATCGTCATCGTTAAAGTTCTCGGAATCGGTGTAGCAGTCATGACCAACACATCTGGAATTTCTCCCTGACAAATGAGTGCAGCCCGCTGCGCAACGCCAAATTTATGCTGCTCATCCACGACGACAAATCCAAGATCTCGAAATGTCACTGAATCATACAACAAGGCATGTGTGCCGATGATGATCTGAGGCTCAGTTTGCATTTCCTCTTCACGATTACCAGTGCGGAGTCCGATGCGAATACCAAGCGGCCCTAACCAACGCCGAAACGTGATATAGTGTTGCTCTGCAAGAATTTGGGTTGGTGCCATCAAGGCAGCCTGGCAACCAGAATCAATTGCCAACAACATTGCGGCCATCGCAACAAAGGTTTTTCCGGAGCCGACATCGCCTTGTAACAAGCGATTCATCGGACGTTCCGTTCGCATGTCTGCCAAGATTTCTTTGATCGAGCGTTTTTGTGCATTGGTTAGATCAAATGGAAGACTGGTGTAAAATTGCTTCAAATAGGTGGTTTTCTTTCCAAGCACCCGACCCATTTTTTCACCGTAACGTGATCGCCGCCAAACTACATTCAGCTGCAAATGGAAAAATTCTTCGAGAGCAAATTGTGTTCTAGCAGATTTTGCATCCTCCATCGAATCGGGAAAATGCACTTTCCAAAATGCCTTTGCCCGCGGTGAGCTTGGGTCTACTTCATACAACGCTGCTGAGGAGGAAGGATCGATTTGATGAAGCAACAAATGAATGATTTCTCGTAATCGGCGTTGGGATATTCCTGATATATTTTTATAGATCGGGACGATTCTTTCGAGGTGAATCGATTGATCTCCTTCATTCTTTATAGTTTCAAACTCTGGATGATCAATAATGAGCCGACCATTCACGTCTTTGACTTTTCCATAGACGATCACTTCTTGTCCCGAAGCCACCACTTTCTGAATGAATGGCATGTTGAACCATCGGCAGGTAATTTTCCCGGAACCAAAAACTCCACCAGAACCATCTAAGATGATTGCCTCATAAAAACCACGACCCACGCCGAAGCGCCTCATCGCAGCATCAATCACAATTCCTGTTAGGCATACTGCATTTGGCGAAGCCTGGATTGGGAAACGATCAAAACAGCGACGATCTTCGTATCTTCTGGGAAAATGCTCTAAAAGCTGTATCGGTTTCGTGAACCCTGCTGCGGCGAGAGTAATTACTTCCTTTTCTAGGAGCAGTGGTAGTCCAGCCAAATCCTGTTGAGCAGAAAACACAGTTTGTGACTGTTAGAGCGCTGCCAGTTTCTGCAAATAAGCATAACTGTAAATCCCAGTAGAATGCCCATCTCCCCAAAAAAGCTGAATGGCATAGCCTCCAACAATCTCAAATTTGTGAAGTTCAAACGCACGAGGACCATGCTCTACCACTGGACGCAGAACCCGCCCCATGGCATCTGGTTCGCCTTGGCAAGCGGCACAAGGACAAGCACGACGCAGCATCGGCAAACTCAAATACGCTTCAAATCCACCCTCAAACAACAAAGCGAACTCATCACCAATCACAGTCGCCTTTTCTAAAATCAGAGTCATTGCCGAAATATGATCTTATCCAAGCTCACCGTCCACCCGATAGGCACGTTTCCCAAAAATAGCAGAACCGACTCTGACATGTGTAGATCCTTCTTCTATCGCGATTTGAAAGTCACCACTCATTCCCATGCTCAAGGCTGGTAATTTCACGCAGAATTCTTCTTCTAGTGCACCGCGCATCTCTCGCAATGAGGCAAACCATTTCCTAGCAGATTCTGGATCTGGCCCAGCTGGCGGAATACACATGAGCCCCAGAATTTCCAAACGTTTTAGCGACAGAATATTCTCCATCTCCGTGCGCAAAATCTCTTCTAGAAATCCGCCTTTGGTCGTCTCCCTCCCGATATTGACTTGCAAAAATATCTTGGGGAAAAGTCCAAGTTCAGTCGCTATCTGATCCACATACGCGGCAAGTTTTAGCGAATCAATCGCATGAATGATTTCAAAATTCTGAAGTAACTTGCGCACCTTATTCCTCTGAACTCCACCGATGAAGTGCCAATGAATACTATTAGGCAACGTATTGATCTTAGGCTCGGCTTCTTGAAGTTTGCTTTCTCCGAAATGGCGATGTCCAGCATCCACCGCATCGTGGATTAGTGCGACTGGAAAGGTCTTAGAAACTGCAATGAGATCAACTGTAGCTGGATCCCGTCCAACTCGGGAACATGCGGCCAAAATTTCCTGCTTAACAGCTGATAGATTTTTTTCAATTTGTGACATCATCGGACATCACTTGGAGTCTCTTTGATCAATCCCGCCAACTTCGCATTTTCCGTCATATCAACGAGATCTTTCAAAACGGCTAATGCTTCGCGCTTAGTTGAATCCAACCCAGAGGGCCATTTGGGCGTTTCATCGAGCTCTTCATTTTCATCTTTGGCTCGCTTCATGTATTGATCATTCTCCTCGCTAGGGTCGAATGGTTTTAGTGGATCATTTTTTTCAAGACATCTAGGGCAAGCCTAAAGAAACTAAGAGATTTTTTTATCCTCTCTTGCATCTTTGCGAAACGACTACGCCTCT
>JAAURL010000266.1 GCA_012032235.1 Akkermansiaceae bacterium
AATGGCTGGTCCTTGCCCGTGCTGAACTTCGGCGATGGAAAATCATCAAATTCGGGTTGCCCGCGGTCACTTTTGAAGCCTGTCCAAGGGCAGTGCCTATGGAGACTAATAGAAGTGCAATCGATGCGGAAATGCGGATAGATTTAGGGAAAAATAGATTCATGCGCGTGGGCTTTCAAGGAAACTAAAGAATTCAATTTCGGGTTGACCAGAGAAAATACGAGTTTTTGCAAAATTTCCCTAGATTTTGACTTAATCTGATCTAGCACCTTGCCACAAGCGGTTGACGCATTCGGTTTTAATCGACATCTCTTCCTCGTGCCTTTATCGAAATTTTTCCTCTCAACCCACCAACCTCAAGTCGTCGGAAGCTTCGGAAGCGGTTCGGATTTGCAGAAATCAGCTCTTTGTGACGTTCTGAGCTCCTGCGACATTGTGGAAATCCGTCTTGATATTCTTCATACCGAGCAAGGTTTTGCCACGCCTAACAGCTGGAGCCATCTCACCGACATTCCACTTTTATTTACGGCCCGGCGCAGTGAGGAAGGAGGCGCGGCTTCCCTAGACGCAGAAACACGGATGAATTTACTGCGGGAGACATTGGATCATGCCGCGCTCATCGACATCGAAGTGGCCAGCATTCCTGAAATGACAAATTTGATAGAGGAGCTGAGAGAGAGGAATATTCCATGGATCGCATCTTACCATGACTTTAAAAAGCTGCCGGCAAACGCCGCATTGAAACACGCCGCGCAAAAAGCGAAGGAGGCCGGAGCGAAGGTATTTAAGGCCGCAGCCATGTTGGCAACGCCCGACGATATGGCACGACTTGCAGAATTTCAATTAGGTGATCACGGGCTGTTAGTTTCCACGATGGGCATGGGACCACTCGCTCCCATTTCCCGTCTCCTCTGTGCTCAAAGCGGTAGTGTCCTCAATTATGGCTACATCGGTGATTCTCCCACTGCGCCGGGCCAATGGGATAGCACTTTTCTAAAACTCGCCATCTCGCGACTCGCGGCCATGTGACAACAGAGAAACTTTTTTCTCGTTGACCAAGAAGCGACATCGCTATTTGACGCGGGGACAATTTACGTCCCCCATTTGAGTCATTGACTTTCCTTGTATGAAAATTCTCATTTTATCCCGCAACTCTAAGCTTTACAGCACAGATGCTCTGGTCAAAGCGGCAGAGAATCGCGGCCATGAGGTGCAGGTCGTAGACTACCTGAAGTGCTACATGAATATCACTTCTCGCAAGCCGCGAATCTACGTGGATGGCAAAGAGCTGATTGCTGATGCGGTCATTCCTCGCATCGCAGCACAGCACACATTTTATGGAAATGCCGTGGTGAGACAGTTTGAGATGATGAATGTTTTCACTCTAAACGACTCGGTTGCGATTGCCCGGTCTCGGGATAAACTACGCTCGCTCCAGCTTCTGGCAAAGCGCGGAGTGGGACTGCCAGTTACGGGTTTTGCGCATCACACGGAAGCCACTGGCGAACTCATCAAGATGTGCGGCGGCGCGCCACTCGTCATCAAGTTGTTAGAGGGAACCCAAGGCGTCGGTGTCGTGTTAGCAGAAACCGAAAATGCAGCCAAATCTGTGATCGAAGCGTTCAAAGATTTAAACGCGAATATCCTCGTTCAAGAATTCATCAAAGAAGCGCAAGGCGCGGACATCCGCTGCATCGTCATCGGCGGAAAAGTCGTAGCCTCCATGAAACGGCAAGCTGCAGCTGGCGAGTTCCGATCCAATCTCCACCGGGGCGGCTCCGCCGAGAAAGTGAAAATTTCCACCCAAGAACGCGCTGTAGCAATCAGCGCGGCTAAAGCGATGGGCTTGAATGTCGCAGGCGTGGACTTGCTACGCTCGAATCACGGCCCAGTCGTCATGGAAGTCAACTCCTCACCCGGCCTAGAAGGAATCGAGCAATCATCGAAAAAAGACGTTGCGGGAATGATCATTGAATTCATTGAGCGCACGGCGATAAAACCGCCTAAATCAACAAATCAATGAGCTTTAGCCATTGGCTTTGAGGCGTCCCAACACTTCTTCATAGGCCTCCATCACTCCGCCGAGATCACGACGAAAACGATCTTTGTCCATCTTTTCACCCGTTTTCAAATCCCACAAACGGCAACCGTCTGGACTGATTTCATCGGCAAGAACGATGATGGATGGATCGGAAACGAGACGGCCAAATTCGAGTTTAAAGTCCACCAGCTTCAGTCCGCACTTTGCAAAAAAATCGATTAGGATTTGATTCACTTGCAGGGCGGATTTTCTTAAATGCGTGAGATCTTGTGGCGTGGCCAATCCCATTTCACGGATATAATCATCATTGATGAGCGGATCTCCTAGTTCGTCGCTTTTGTAGGAAAATTCGATGATCGGTTGGGAAAACGCACGACCTTCTTCGATGCCAGTGCGTTTACAATAACTCCCCGCGGAGAAATTCCTAACAATGACTTCGACCATCAAAATGCTAACTTTTTTCACTTCCACATTCGTTTCATCGATCTTGCGAACGAAATGAGTGGGAACACCGGCATTTTCGAGAAATCCGTAAATCAGCGTGCTGATCTCGTTATTGAGGCGGCCTTTGCTTTCGAAGCTGGCTTTCTTTTCCCCGTTGAATGCGGTGGCGTCATTTTTGAACTCCATGCGCAATGTGTTTGGGTTCTCAGTTGCCCAGAGGCGCTTGGCCTTTCCTTCGTAAAGCGGTGTCATCACTAGGTGTTAAAACCTCCCCATTCTCCGGTCAAGAACGAGAATTACAGGGCATCTGACCTTGTCTAAAAAAACCATTGCGACATCAAACGTCAGCTCTCAGGTCGCGCAGGCTCCAGAGTAGGTCTGCAGCGGCGGTGGCGTTGCCGCGGAGCTTGCGGGCGCCAGTCTTGCGCTTTGGACCGAATCGGTCGCGGCATTGGGCGAAGTAGTCATCGACGAATGCTCGGCTGCCGATCACGGCTCCGTCGGTGAAATAGCGGACTTTCCAGCGTAGCATTTTACGCAAAGCGATCGTTTTTCCTGCGGCGAGGTGTTCAGTCTCGGGCCTTGCTTGCTGAGGTTTCATGCCTTTTCTGATGACTTGAGTGACTC
>JAAURL010000267.1 GCA_012032235.1 Akkermansiaceae bacterium
ACCGTGGCGAGGCGCCGACGGAAATCATCGAGCAGTTTCCAGCTCCGAAGTTTCTTCTCGTCGATCTTTTCCTTGGCACGGCCCACACAGGCAGGAAACCAGAAAGAATCTAACAGTACAAGTGACAGTTTTGTCACATTCGGGCTTCCGCAGACTTCCTCAGAGAAAGCAGTAGGCATGCCGAACAGTTCTGATGCGCGGGTTAATATTTTTGAATCGATGACATCCCTTAAAAGCAATCCTTTTTCCGCTATAGTTCTAGGCTCCCATTTCAGTGATTTTTCGATTTCAGCTGCAATCTGCTCAGTCGAAACGTTTGCGCCGTTAAGTGTTCTTACGGCATTGGCCACGCAAGCAGGCACACAAGTTCGGGCATCTAAGGCCTGCTTTACAAAATTTCTCTCCGCATTTACCAAATGCTGAAACGCCGCCGTGTAGGCTCCATTGGCAAATTTCCCACCGCCGATGACGGAGGTCGTTCCTCCGACGATTCCTGCAACTATCGTTCGGCGGGCGACTCCTAAGGGTCCGCCTACTCCAGCTTCTCCATAAAGCCCTGCATCGCCAGCAGCTGCGCTGACTGCGGCGGAAAGGAATCCATCGCTGAATTTACCACCCATCGCGGCGTTTGCGGCTCCGCCGACTACTCCATGCCCGGCGATGTGGAGTGCTGCCTGCCCGGGATTGGTAAAGAGGCCTCCAGCGCCAGGATCGATCCCGTGCAGTCCTCCGGCGGTAATTGCTCCTTGGATGCCACTCACGGTTGCTCCTCGCAGAACATCTCCCAAATCCCCGCCTGCAAGCGCTGCGCTTAGCCCTCCGGCGACGCCTCCTAAAAAGGCCCCACCGATGGCAGCAACAGCCCAGGCACCAGCGGCGCCCGTGACGGCCGCCGTCGCGGTAGCCCCTAAAACTCCCGCACCGACAGCATTAATCCCACCTGCCGCCAAGGCAGCGAATCCTCCTGCGGTCACCACCGAGAGTACTACTACCACCACGATGACCACCACCGTCCGCCAATTTTGGCGCAGCCAGTTGCTGAATTGGTTGTGGGTTTTTCCCCAAAATGAAAAGCCACTGGGATCCGTCAGATTGAGCGGATTATTGATGACGTAGCTGTAGCGATTGAAATTCTGTGAATACTCGGGGATCTGGACGTAGGGATCTGGACTGAGCATGCGGCCTAGCTCGGGATCGTAGAGGCGGCCGTTCATGTGGATGATGCCGCTGTCGTCGAGCTGTTCGTGGCCGGTGTAGCCGCGTTCATATTCGGCGGGGCCGGTGCGGAAGGGATCGCTATCGGATTGGCGGAAGGAAACTAAAGTTTCCGGGGCACGGCGCTCGCCCCAAGCATCGAAGGATTGGCGCTGGGTGCTGTGGTTGGCGAAGTTACTGCCATTCCATGTGCCGGTGAGGGTGAGATCAGTGGAGCCAAGGTGGTCCTTGAGGATGGTGGTTAGCTTGGTATCCGCGACGACGCCTTGGGGTGTCTCTGCGATGGTGCTGGTGTAGGTGGCAAAGCCGCCGAGGGAGTGGCGATGGACGGTCTTGGTGTAAATTTCCACCGTCTGGTCGAAGAATCATCCCTCTAGTTGCCGAATTGACATCGCATCGGCTTGCTTCAAACACCGCGATAATTTGGCACTCGAATGTTCCACAGCCATTTTCTGTTATTGAGACCGGGCTTTGAACAGTAGTTTTCCTGCAACTTGTGAGCTGTGGAACCTTTGATTTGGCCTGTTATTGAGACGCCTGACGGGTGACAACGCTCGGAATGCCGAGTTGCCTTACTGGTCGCGCTACGATGAGTTACCCGCATGAAGTTCGCCCAATTCTTCGCCCCCAATTCATTGAGCCTGCTCAATTTGCGTATCAATATCCGAAACTCCCCGTGCCTTCACTGCGGCTGCTGCGAGGCGGTGGTGGCTCATGGCTACCTCCGGGGGCTCGCCGAATCAGGCCATGACATCGTCACCCGGGGACTGCGTTTTTTTGCTCAAATCGTTACTCAAATATAGGCTGCGGCAGGACGTTTGCGGTCTATTGGGACAACATCTTGCCTTACGCATCACTGCGATCCGCCCAGTTGGTTGCTCTCATCAGAGCTCTTGCTTCCACGTCCACGCGTCATGGAGCATGGCAGGCGTCCTTGCCCACACTCTCTCTGACAAGTGCTTATCGCTGGTTTTTCAAATGGCACCGCGCCACTCATCTTCTCAGAACGTGGCTCAATCTGATGTGCGATCCTCCAATGAAAACCGACGGACTCCCTGATCCTTTTAGCCTGCGCCATCTCGACGCTGCGTTTCCTGCGTGTCCCTGTCCAGCCGCAGCTTTCCAAAATCACTTTCAAATACCCGTTTGGAGATAAAATCGCCAGCGGTTGGTGCCATGGCTTGACTCAAATCATACATCACCCGACCTAACAATTTCCAATTTGACATCGTGCCCGATCTGACGGCCGTAACCAAAACTTACAGCAACACAATATGGCAATCCACCCCTGTGTCTCCCGCCGTGCAGTTTTGCCCGCGTCCTATGAAACGTGTCAGCAACTACCTCAAAATGCGAGTCCTCGGAGCACTCGAATATGCCCAAGGTCAATCCGACCTAGCTCGTTACCAAGCCGTCAGTAACATGACCTTCCTCGACGAGAACGGTCATCCATGCCAGTTCACATGGCGCACCATCCAGACTTGGTGGTATCACTATCGAAAACACGGCATCACCGATCCTCCCTGCCGTGCCGATAAAGGCAAAATCCGCCATGTCGCACCCGAACATCTGCTCGAAGCCATCGAGCAGGTCATGCCAGAGTTCTACGGAAAAAAATACAACATCGCCGAAGTTTACCGAGTCTGCATTCAAAAAGGTCTACTGCAGCGATCAAAGATTGCACCTAACACCTTTCGACGCGCCGTTAACCGTTTCTGAACCTGTAACCTTTTTTCGGAGTGTTGTGGGAGAGGAATGATACTAGAATGAGACTACCCAATGACTGCTTTAAAAACATACGACCAAGAATATAAAAACCGCGCCGTTAAGATGCTTCGGCACTCTGGAAAATCGATGATGCAAATCGCTCGTGAACTGGGTTGTT
>JAAURL010000268.1 GCA_012032235.1 Akkermansiaceae bacterium
GAAGACTGATATGCCCTGAAAGGAATGAACTAGTGAGAAAATACCAACAATGGTGAATTTCCTCTTGTCAGATTCCGCCCAGCTCCTCATACCTCCGCCCCGCGCAAGCGGAAATGGGTAGATGCCCGAGTGGCTAAAGGGGGCAGACTGTAAATCTGCTAGCGAAAGCTTACGTTGGTTCGAATCCATCTCTACCCACCATTTCATTATGAACGACTTAGGAGGCTGAAAAGCTTCCTTTTTTGTTTTGGAGAAAAGTCATTCCGGCAGTTTTCTGGCACCGCCTCACTCGGCTTTTCGTGTATTCACCGAGACCAGTGAGTAAACGACCAAACCCAATCCTACGCCAATAAGAAGGACTGTCGAAAAACTTGGGTATTTTAAAACCTCCTCGGGTGGGCTCATTCCAAAAACAGCCACCAAAGTCGCTAGTGGAAAGAAAAAAGGCAGCGAGCCGATTGAGCCTTTTCGCTTCTCGAGTGGCCGCCTCGGCGGAAATCGCATGTTGATTGGCAGATTCCGCTAGGGTGAATTCCATTCCCGCCTTGGCATCTGCTGCGACGAGTTCAACGGCTCTCTCCAAATCCGCGGCTTGGTCGCGCATGTTGATGATCCGGCTTTCCTCTGGCATCGCTTGGCGAGTGGCTTGGAGAACTTCCGCCATGTGCCGTGTAGCGCGTTGCAGAGGATACATCTGTCGTATGACTTCGAAATACTGACGGGCCGTTTTCGCATTTTCGACTCGCTCGTCCAGCTCGTGGATCACCTTTCGATAGGAGGTTAGATAAGTTTCCAGACCAGCTAGGCCACCGGTCACGGGACTACTTTTCCAATCTCCTGTTGGATTACGCCAAAAGAGAACCGCTGTGCGCACTTCATCATCTGCTTCCTTTGGCAACTGATGGAGAATGAGCAGCAAGTGCCCATCCTCATTCATCAGGCGCTGCCTTCCCACCGATGAGCCTAAGCGTTTGCGGATGGCTCCAGGTAAATCCCAAGTTTTAGGAATATATGAAATTCTCTCCATGCCTCAAATAGTGCATGGCTACCTTTTGCGGACAAGGTAACTATCATGAAATGCGATTTCGCCTAGGGCATCATCAGCGCGACACCGCTCGGTGAATTATCTTTGATAGTCACAGATGTTTAAATATTTCGATAGACGAATGGATCGGGTTGGGGATTCTTTGAAGGGGGGGCGCACGCTTCTAGCATGCTCCCTTCCGCATCCCTGCGGAAGGGTTTTGAAAACCTCCGCGCAGCGCAAATCTAATCCGAAATTCGAAGAATTCCCGGCAGGATGCCGGAAATGGCACGCTGGAAGCGCGCGCTCCCCGAATGAAGAAAGAACTCGAATAAGTGAGTGGGGATTTCTCATCAAGCAGACTTCGTTTATCAAATAGTTCAGAAATTCCGACTTTCCCGCTTGGAAAATCCTAAAATTGTATATACAGTCAAATAAATGATAAGGATCAAAGGTGCTAAATCTCGTAAATCACCGAGAATCAAACCCGTAGCGTTTTCGGGAGCTGCGAAGGAGACCGTCGTGTTCCAATCAGGAAATTCCAAAGCGCTGCGGCTTCCCAAAGGGTTTGATTTACCCATTGGGAAGGCCAAGATTCGCCAGCTGGAAAATGGGAGGTTAGAAGTTTGGTCTGAAAACGACTGGCCGTTGAATTTTGCGGAAATGTTTAGCAAACCTCTCGATTGGGAGCGGCCAGAGCAAGGTGCTTTTGAGAGCCGGGATCTCACTTGGTAAAGAAGAAGCTAATGTTTTTGCTCGATACGAACGTCATCATCACCATCCTACGGGGCGAAGGAAAAAGCTTTCTCGATCGAATGCTCAAGGGCCGAAGAGAAACCTATCAGATTTCAGCAATCACGGTTTTCGAGTTAGAAATCGGAATTCAAAAAGCTCTGGGTAGTGGGATCCGTGCGAAGAAGCTCGAAGAAAAAATGAAGCGTCTCGCTTATTTGAAAAGTCACATTCGCACGGCCTACTTTGGCGATGCAGAAGCGATTGAAGCGGCGAAAGTTCGTACGGAACTTGAAAAAGAAGGGCAAGGAATCGGCCCGATGGATACCTTGCTGGCTGGCACGGCGAGGGTGCATGACTGGACGCTGGTGACAGCAAACACCAAGGAATTTCTGCGCGTCAAAGACCTCAAATTAGAATCTTGGGAGGATCAGTGAACCAATCACGGCTAAAACGCCCCTAGTGTCTCAAAAAATCCTGAGCTTTTCCACACCGATCATCATTAAGGCGTATGATGTTAATTTGTAAGAGCTTCAGTAAATACCTGTGTAGCCAGAGCTCCTACACGAAGGGTTGCTGTAGGAAGAATGATACCTGCAGAAGAATCATTTAAACCGCCAAGACGCCAAGAGCGCCAAGGAAACTCCAAATAATTGCTTAAGGAGTCAGTTTTTACACGTCACCTCCGCACTTTTACATCGGTTTGTCTTAGCACTCTTGGCGTCTTGGCGGTGATCAAACCTCTGCGCGCTAAATTTTGCATGAGTTCTCCTAGTGTTGGCACCCTGCCTAAGGAGCTGGTGCGGCGGGAGCGTAAAGATTGGTCACGTTGTCCACCTGACGGCCGCCGGTCCAGACGATGCCTGAGGCGGGATAGCCGTCGCCGGTATTCGTGTCGTTGCCAAAGGATCGACACATGGAGATTGTAGAGTTCACGCCGCGGATTCCATCGGCACCGCTGCCTCTGACCATGCAGTGGGAAATGGTGGAATCATCGCACCACACGCCAGCTCCGAGATTGAGCGACGCAGTGACTTTGGTGATCGATGAACTGGGAGAAAAAATGCCGCTGCCGCTACAATTATTGATGCTAATGCCTTCGATTTCATTGTCGCCACCATTGATCCCGACTGCACAGCTTGAGATTTGCCCGCCAGAGACTCTAGAAAAGCTCGTGTTGATGCCATTTCCAGAAGTGCTGCGTAGAATGACACTCTCAAGGTTGAGGTTGTTACCGTTGATGCCGGTACCCACGATCCGGTCAACAAGGAGGTTTTCCCCGATGATGGCATTGCCGTTGATCCCG
>JAAURL010000065.1 GCA_012032235.1 Akkermansiaceae bacterium
AATTGTTAGAAACCAAAGGGAACGAAACTTGTCTCGATGATCTAAACCTAACAAAATGCTCCGCTGCCGCATCCGCTATTTCACCGACGGAGCAGTGATCGGTAGCCGCGCATTCGTCAACCAAGCCTTCACCGCCGCCCGCGACCGCTTCGGCCCCAACCGCAAGACCGGAGCGCGAAAACTGAAAGGCGCTGCCAGTCCCGCCGCCAGCCTGCTTTGGAGTTTGAGAGACTTGAAGAAAGTATGATCTAAGTCTTGCAGCTGATTGGTTGTATTAAAAATTTCGTCAAAAAAAGAAACTTGCCGATTTTTCAGATTTCCTCTACACCATTTCCAAGCCGCACTTTTGTTGCGTAACGACTCGGCACTTGCCGCTCAATGATTTCACTGGAACGATTCGAAATTGAACTCAAAACCGATCAGGCTGCTCGGTTGGGGATCGCCGTCTTTACTTTATGACTCGGCGTTTAGTTCATCGTTCCGCACCCTTCTTCGCATCGCTTATGTGCAACGGCATCGTTCGATTGTGCGGCGACGCGTCGCATCCACCCACCGGAGGACACTGCCATCGCTAAGCCACAAAGAGACCCAAACAGGGGCCGTTTCCGCGACATGACGCGGATTAACGACCGAATCCGCGCACCGAAAGTTCGCGTCGTCCTCGCCAATGGCGAGCAGCTCGGCGTGATGAGTTGCCGTGACGCGCTTTATAAAGCTCAATCGCTCGGTCTCGACCTCGTCGAGATCGCCGGCCAAGTGGACCCGCCGGTCTGCAAGATCGTCGATTACGGGAAGTATAAGTACGAGCAAGCCAAGCTGAAAAAGCAAAAGTCAAAGAGCGCCACCCGAATGAAGGAAGTGAAATTCCGCGTCGGAACGGGTCAGCACGACTACAATATCAAGCTGGGCCGGGCAGAGACTTTCCTGGAAACCAACCATAAATGCCGATTTGTCCTACAGTTTCGCGGGCGTGAAAATGCTCACAAGGATCTTGGCTTTGTCGTGCTCAATCGAATTATTGAAGATCTCAAAACCATGGCGCAAGTGGACCAACCACCACGTCTTAACGGCCGCGCCGTTGCCATGATTCTCTCGCCGCTTCCTGTGCATCAGCGAAAACGGAAATTCCACCTCTTCCACGGTGAGCTGATGGAAGAAGATGATGAAGACCACGACGAACAGGAAGAGCCTGAGTTCGACGAAGATATCCCAGACGAAGTGCCAGATGAGGCTGCTGAAGTGGAGGAAGATCAGAAGGCATGATATTCGACACGCTGAAATCAAAATTTCAGCGTGTTTTTTATCTAGAATTCGGGGATGTCATTATTTTTCCTGGGTGAGTCGACTCCCCGGAATCACGCCAAAGCGAGCGCTTCTTCAAATGTAGCGATGATTGTTCCGATCGGTTCTAGGCCGCAGGAAATACGAAGCAGATTTGCAGAAACTCCGCATGCCTCGGTCCATTCGAGTTCTTGGTAATGCGCCAAAAGCGTGTACGGGCAGACCATGGTGAATGGCGTCCCGAAACCTGGGCCTTTGCAGAAACGCAGGGCATCATAGACTTTCGGCGTCTTTTTCGGTGCTTTGAGGGTGAATGAAATTAGCCCGCCATAGCCGCCGCCTCTTCGCATGATTGCCTTGTAGTTTTCCGTGTGAGTCAGCGATGGATGCCAGACTTCGGCAACTGCTGGATGTTTTGCCAGATACGCGGCCAATTCCATGCCACTGGCATTGATCAATTTCATGCGCTTTGAGTAGCTTTTCAGATTGGAAAGCAGGACTTCAGCGTCGCCGATGTATAGCGGAGCGCATGCGGCGGAATCCGTGACCAGGGATTCTCTCAGGGCATCTGCGATTGGTGAATCTGGACGGACAGAGGCCATACCCGCCATCACATCGCCCTCGCCAGAAATCCATTTGGTGAGGCTACCGGTGACCACATCAGCAAACTGCAGCGGCTGGACATTCAGTGGTCCGGCCACAGATTCGTCGACAATCAAAGGGGTTCCGCTTTCTTGACAAGCCTTTGCCACACGTTGCAAATCGATCGTTCGCATCAGTGGATTACTGGGAACCTCAGTGAAAACTCCAGCAAACTCACCTTGGCGGATGCGCATCAGTGCTTCGTCAAACGATTCGCCGCTAGCTTCATTCAAATACACGACACCTGCGCCGAAGTATTCTTGCACCTTTAAACTATCAACGTAGGGAAACTCCAGTTGCAGCGTTTTTTCCCCTCTACTACACCGGGCAGGGCGCGTAAAACGGCGGTAATCGCCGCCATGCCGCTGGAAAAAATGAAGGTGTCTTCTGGAGATGACCCTGTGTATTTGGAAAGAGACCGTGCGATGAGATAGGACTTCGATCCTTCGCGCATTTTCCCGTCGAGAAAATCTTGAGCCTGGCGGCTACTAACTACTTCACCCGCGAAACGCCAGTATGCATTTGCGTCGGCTTTCGCTTTTGACGGAACTACCAGAACTTGCAACCCGTGAAAACTAGCAATTCTAACAGCTGTCACTGCTTGTCGCTCGACCCAGCGATGAGCACGCTGCACCGCGAGGCGCGTGGGCAATACGATGACTTCTTCGTTATCTCCAGCGATCTCAGCTTTTGCATTATCAAAGAGCCGCTCCACCGCAGGGTGTTTGAAAAAACGTGGATAGCCCGTGCGCATCCGCTTCAGCACTTTTTCACGACCTTCTTCATAGCCGATGATGGAATCCCATGTTGGCAAACAGACGGAGCAGGCGTGCAGAGAATCTGGGAGAGAGGCTCCCAAATCTTTTTCTTCCCATGCTGGGTCGGCTGCTAGGTCACGAGTCACCCTGCTTCCATGACCTGTCGGCGGGCTTAGAGCAAGCCGGATTAGTCTAGAATTGGTAACAAATCGACTGAGTTGTAGTTAGCCTAATGAAACTCATTCATGAAAATCAAGAAGTTGCAATTTCAAGACTTCCAGCCTTGGATTTTACGACTCTTGGGAAATATGAGTTTTGGCTTCCTTATTTCAAAATGAATCGCGATGAATTGGCCATATACGATATCGATTCGCGGCTTCAAAATTTGCAACTTGCTAGTCAACTTGTAGGGTAACTAACCTTCTCCCAGATGATTCGTATTGTAATTCTCCTATCGTTGTTTTGCCTCAGCTCCTGTGTCCATACAGCGGTGACGGCATTGTCAAATCCATCAGGCGTGCCAGTGGTGATCAAAGTCCCAAATGCCGATGTAAAAAGAATGCCTCGAAAATCTCAGTTGATCGCCATCGATGAGAGCATCTCGGATAGTTCTCATAACCGACAAGCTCTGCAAAGGTATTTCCCTGGTGTGGAGCCTAGTGACGTTCGCACACAGTGGCAGATCGTTGGATTTTCTGGTGTAGCGACGCCAAAAAAAGGAAGCCCATTCGTTTTCTACCTACCTTTGATTTCCCTTAGATCCAATCTGTCTGATGAACAATCGAATCAAGCGGTTACTCTTCTAGCGAAGGATTTTTACCGTGAGGCAAAGAAGAAGTATGAAGTCATTCCTCTAACGGATTTACAAAAGAACCCCAAACCGTGATCTGTAATTTCTATCAATTTGCATCTGTCACTTTGCTGTCTGCGATGCTGGTCAGTTGCGCCACTCATTCTCCAGCGACAAATCCAGGCGATTTGGGACGACAGTTTTCTGCAACCATTCCGGGGACTTGGCGTGAGGAAGTCAAATCAGGCCGAAATAGTAGCGGTATGGTGAAAACTTATTACCAAGATGGCACTGCAAAAGGAGTGCTTACTTTTCAGAAAAACCTCGGAGGGGGAAGCTTCGTAAGCCCCGATATTCCATTCCAAAGCCGCTGGAGAGTCAATGGCGACATCGTCGATACATATGATGTGAAAACGGGATTTCTTGGCATGTTTCCAAAAGGCCAAGTGATCCAGGATCGTATCATATCTGTTTCCCCGAATCGCATTGTGACTCGGTCGCTCAAAAGTGGAAGTGTTGAAATTTTAAAGCGTCAGTAATTCTCCTAGTCGCGATCCCGACGTGAGCTCTCCTAGCCAGAAGTCATTGCATGATCTCAGTTTCTCTGAGCTGGCGGATGCATTGATCGCGGGGGGAGTTTCTCCACATCACGCAAAATCGTTGTGGCGCTCCCTGCACCGGGAAGGAGAAGTTAGTCTAACAGATAAAAATTTTGTAACGCCACTGAAACGCTGGATCCAAGAATCAGTGGGGGAGGGGAAAACCTTTTTCCTAGATGCGCCGGAAGTGGTCGATGAAATCCGTAGCTCGGATGGGCTGACGCGGAAATTTCTCCTGCGGCTGCGTGATGGGCAAGTCATCGAGACGGTCTTGATGGGTTACGATGGGCGGCACACCGTTTGTGTTAGCACGCAAGCTGGTTGTGCGATGGGTTGTGTATTTTGTGCCACGGGCCAGATGGGCTTTGTTAGGCATCTGAGGCCGGGAGAAATCGTGGCGCAGGTGCTGCATGCGCGGCGGATTTTAAAAACGATCGATCCTAAAAAACGCCTGCGAAATATGGTGCTGATGGGCATGGGGGAGCCGTTGCACAATTATGATTCGGTCATGCAGGCGCTGGGCACGATTTCCGATGTGCGTGGTGCCAGCATCGGTCCATCGAAAATCGCGATCAGCACCGTGGGTGTGGTGCCGAGCATTTTGCGACTGGCCGAGGAAGCGCAGCCTTACCGCCTCGCAGTCAGCTTACACGGATCTACTGAAGAAGAACGATCCGCGCTGGTGCCTGCTAGTAAGCGCTGGTCGCTGGAAATGTTGATCGATGCCTGCCGGAAATACGGAGAAATCACAGGTAAGCGGATTTTCTTCGAGTGGACATTGATTGCTGGAAAAAACGATTCTCCTGAGACCGCAAAACGTCTCGTTGAGCTCCTGAAAGGAATCGATGCACACGTTAATTTGATCCCACTAAACCCGACTGGCGGATTTGCGGGTGTGCAAAGTGATTCCGGTCACGAGTTTCAACGCATTCTTCGTGAAGGTGGTTTCCCCTGCACGTTTCGTCAACGCCGTGGCATCGATGTGGCAGCAGGCTGCGGAATGCTAAAGGCAGAAAAACGGGAGCGTGGAGTCACTTGTTAGTTCTCAAAGGAGAGAATTTGCTCTTTCAAATGTGTTGAATGACATGCGTGTGAGAGAACCTCGCTTTGGGTAGTTTCGCATATTTGTCATCCTCTGCGCGGTAGCCGATCGCACAGGCAACGGCGGTGGCGTATCCAGTGCCTGTTAGATTTAAGATCTGATCATAACCCGCTGGATTGATTCCCTCCATGGGGCAAGCATCGATTCCAAACATCGCTGCTGTTGCCATCAACTGACCAAGGGCGATGTAGACTTGGCGGGTGTTCCATCCGTGACGAGCTTCTTGGGTCATACCATTCGCGAAGCCTTTGACCACTCCCTCGTAAGCGGCTGCCGATTCGTCAGGCGTGTTTTGCACACTTGCCATGTGTTTGACCCAGGTTTCGATATCATGAGAATCCAGATCCGTGCGGGCTGTCAGGACGATGTAGTGTGACGCGTCTTTGACTTGCTGTTGTCCCCAAGATTCAGCGCAGAGCTTTTCGCGTGTTTCGGCGTGATCGATCACGAGAAATTTCCAAGGCTGGAGGCCGAAAGAGGAAGGTGTTAGGATCATCGATTCTTCGATCGCGGCCCATGTGTCTGATGGAATTTTACGGGCTGGGTCGAATTTTTCGTAGCATAGCGCCAGTTCAGAGCGCCGAGTAATTCATTAGTAGTAATAGCCATAGGCAGCTACTATTCGCCATCAATTTGCAAAGGCAAGGAGACGGTCGGAAAATCTTTCAACGTTAGGCTAAAAATCATGCCGTATTCTTGTCGGAGTCGGTTATCCCGATGCGTCAGGCCCATGCCTGCTACCCAATTTCCTAAATCCCGGTGTAGGGTATATTGCTCCA
Organism: Akkermansiaceae bacterium; assembly: GCA_012032235.1. GTDB lineage: Bacteria > Verrucomicrobiota > Verrucomicrobiia > Verrucomicrobiales > Akkermansiaceae > Luteolibacter. The sequence continues at coordinate 5,952 of JAAURL010000065.1, forward strand.
GTTCAAAAGTTCCATCGTCCAGCTCAATGATATGCCGGGTGCCGATACCCCATTTTTCATTCAAACGCGAGTAGGTTTGAAAATTCACGCTGTTAGAATCTTCAAAAACTGGATGGCTGTTTAGGGAGCGATAACCTAGAGAAAACTCAAAATCCTGTGACGGCATGAAGCGAACCTTGCCGCTAAATTCATTGAATCCGGAGCCGTTACCGGCGATTGGGTATTGGGTGTTCACATCGACGCTTAACCAAGGAAGCGGCTGCCAGCGCATATCATTGTATAGATTGGAAACCGTCCGTGCGCCCTCAGGATCATTGATGAATGCATCCATGTAAGTTTCTAAATAAAGCCATTCATAGCTCTGGCTGTCTCGTTTGGTTAGTAGGCGATTGCGAGTTCCTAAGCGCACGACATTCCAACTGTTCAGCTCATCCACTGCGGTGAACCGTGTGGGATCGAGCGGTCTGGGGCGTGTGGTAGGAGTTAGGCGGTCCACTTGTGGGTCGCCGGGGTCGAAGTCATCGGTAGAAACAAAAGACCAGGCGGCGTAAGGTTGGAGAACGTGCTTCATCCCATCGAGCCCCAATGGATGATACTGAAAATCTCCATAGTCTTTTGAAAATTTTACGGATGATTCTGTTCCCGCGTGCAGATAGGTGCGATCAAAACTATCAACTGGACCATCCACTGCGCTGTAGTAAGTGTATCCTAATCCTGCCTGAGGTGTGATATTAAGGAAGCCGCCGATGTTATTGATAGGGAGTGATAATTCCTGATAGGTATTAAATCTCGCGTAGCTAGAATCTAATAGCTGATTGCGAATCGCGGCGCGTCTGGGATCGTTCAACGGTAATTTTAAGATTTGCTCAGCGAGTTGGCGATCATAGCCGCTGAGTTGCCGTAAAAATTGATCGGCATCTGGATCGCCAGCACTTAGTTGCAAAAGTGGATTGAGAATCGCGCCGCGTGTCGGGTCTGCTGCTTGCTCACCGATGATGCCTAACGAGGTATTGCCTTCGTGCAAAATCGGCAAACCGAAAAGTGGTGCGCGTGCTTGATCAAATGAAACCTCCGGCGTGCGCGTATCTGCCCGGTAAAAATCATTCAGCCTTGCGCGTGCGTAGAGAGATAATAGCGAAGCCTCATCCTGCCGATAAATTCCCAGTGTATTATCAGGCGCGGGATTGATCCGATAATCGTCTGTTTGGAAATCTTCCAGATAATGCTGATCGCTCAGCAGCGTCATATTCGCGTCAACCCGCCAATCCGCGTCATCAGGGAAATCTAATTCTAGGCGGTGCTTTAGCTCGATGCGGTAGCGATCTTCGTTCACGAAGCCACGCTCGATTCCAGAGCGGGGAATTTGTGGCGAAAGATCATTGAGATAATAAAAACTCAGCCCACTGATTTCTTCGGAATTTTCCAGACGGGTATCGACGAAATCAACACCCGAGCCGATGCCGCGCCGCGTCCGCAGGTCAAGATGCCAGCGTGATAGCAGCCATGGTTTCTCGCTCTCGCTCGCACCAGGATTCCATCACCGCCTAACATGATGCCGTAGGTGTTCAGAACGAAAGCGCCCCAATTCGAGCGTGCTCCCGGGAGAATATGATAGCCTAGCTCCGCATCTAGCGGCTGGCTCAAATAAGGCAGCCAGAAACAGGCGTGTCTCCCGCATAGAGACGTAGATCATTGAAGACAATTTTATCACCTGGGAAGACAGTCGTTTTTTCGCACGAATCCAGTAGTTGGGATCCTGCACATCGTGAGTGGTGATCCCAGCATCCTCGCCGATGTAGACATTCTCTCCGTCCCGATTCTCCACGGTGAACTTTCCTGCTTCTAACAATACGGGATCTATCGATGCACGCAGTCCGCTAGCATCTAGAAATTTCCTCTCGTAAAAATAAACCGTCTGCTCGCCACGTTGCAGCGTATTTCCCTGATAGATACTGACGTTGCCGTCTAGCGTGATCGTTTTCTCATTAAAATCCATCACGGCGCTGTTCGCAAAAATCTCTAGCTGATTTCCGCCTGGAGATTTTGAATCCGCAGCAGTATTCTTTTGATAGACTCGGACATTGCCATCCAGCCTTGCGGTGTTCGTTCGTTGATCTCCCACGGCCCCATCTGCGAATACTTGCAGGCCATTGTCTCCAGTGATCTGGATTTTGCTTTCGTAGCGGACGCCGACGTCTTTGGTAAAAGAAATTTTCCCGCCGCCAATGTTGCGTATTTTCAAATTCTTCGGCATTTCGAAGGCGGGCGCTGCAGTGGCCGTTGGAGCGCCGAATGGGATCACTGGCGGCGGCACGGGCGTGATCATATCCACTGGCGGAGATGGCACGCTAGGATCCGGTAAAATCTGAGTCTCTTGAGCAGCAAGCCGCATCAGCAGCAAAGGAGAAATGATCCATATCCCTAGTTTCAACATCGTGATGATGAGAAATCCCCCAGCAGGCGAAGTAAAGGGCGAAAGGTTTATGCGACATATAGCAATTCACTTTTCACGCAGCGATCTAAAAAGATCTTGATTAAGCTCTGCCTGACTGGTTTCTTCTCCAGCGATGATCTGAAGCGGGTGCATGGAATCTGGTGAGAACCCAGAACAGTCGCGCTGCGGTATCCGATGACTCTTACCCAAGATGCCAATCTCTGCGCAAGCAAAGGTGAAGGTGGGAAAGGGGCGGGAATAAGGAGAAATCCTTACTTCCAGAGTCGGGAGTCCGAATACTTCGCCCACTTCAACTCGTCCCGGTGCCGCTCCATTTTTACTGAGCCACAAAGCACCGTGCTGGCCTTCCCGCGTAAGGAAGGTGACGGGAACAGAAACGACGACGGTGAAATGATACTTCTCCGCTGGGCGTCACGTTCTCTTTTTAACCATACAAAAAAAAGAGATATGAACAAAAAGCATTATCGGTGCTCGTCTATGCGAGCACCCTACTGGGGTTCGCTCTGGCGACAGCGTCAGGCGCAGTCGTCACATTTGAATCCGTGCCACTGGGTGCGCCTAACGGGCCATCAGGTGTCTGGAACGGTCAAGCCGGTACCGGTGGATTGACTATTGATGGAGTCAACTTCAACAACAGTTATACCGCCTTCGAAGGTGGTTTTTTCGATTGGAGGGGATTCGCTTATTCTAACAAAACGGATACGACCACTCCGGGATTTGGAAACCAGTTTAGCTCCATCGCTGGTGGCGGTGCGGGAGGTTCTTCCCAGTATGCACTCTCGTATGCAAATGGTGCTTCCATCAAGTTCACCTCAAATACTAACCTAACAGATCTCGGCACGAGTATCACGAATACAACATACGCGGGGCTCTCGATGCTAAATGGAGATTCCTTCGCAAAAAAATTCGGCGGGATTTCCGGGAATGATCCTGATTTTTTTAAGCTGACGATTACAGGTTATGTCGGTGGAAGTGCGGTAGGATCTCCACTGGATTTCTACCTAGCAGATTTTCGGTTTGAAGATAACAGTCGCGATTACATCATCGATGAATGGACTTTCCTAAACTTGAGTCCACTGGGAACCGTCGATGAGTTGCGCTTTAGTTATACTTCTTCTGATAACGGGGACTTCGGGATCAACACGCCGGTCTATTTTGCATTGGATAATTTCCTCTCACCTGTGCCAGAGCCTAGTGCTTTTTTATTGGTGATGTTGGGCGGGATCGGTGCAGTCATTCGCAGGCGTCGCTAAATGATTTTTGATGGTGGCTGGAGCGTTTCGCTCCAGGCCGTGTAGGGAGAATCTCGCTCCCTCTTCAATTCTCCTGCCATCATGAAAGCGCTCACGCTGTTCAGTGTCTTTGGTCTGATTTTCTCCATTGCTCTCGCTCAAGAGCAGTCGGAGAATCTTAGCCCATTGGTCGTGGAGGAGCAGAAAAATCAATCGGTGATTCCTAACTATTTCCCGGGAAATGCCAGTGTCATCAGTGAGGAGGAAATCACGAAATCAGGAGCAAAATCCCTAGCAGATTTACTCAACAATCAAGGCGGAGTGCGCATCACGAGTTTCTCGGGAAATGCATCAGGAGGGAGCGTGAGCTTGCGAGGATTTGGGGAAAACTCCTCTTCCCGCGTGTTGATTCTTGTCGATGGCCGTGCGGTGAATCGTCCGGATATCGCCTCTGTTTCCCTGCAAGAAGTTCCGCTCTCCCGAATCGATCGAGTGGAAATTTTACGCGGTAGTCAGACAGCGCGTTTCGGTGATAACGCAGTCGGCGGAGTAGTCAACATCATCACCAAAATCTGCGGATCAGCCGCGCAGCAGCATCGAAACGGCGCTGGGGAGCGATCGCTATTCGCTGGTCCGCCTGGCTCACGATGGCCGCTATTTCGGAAATGGAATCGCTCTCGATTACGAGCGAAATTTCTCCGATGGCTGGCGGGAGAATGCCTTTAATGAGCTGGAGTCTGCATCGTTCCGTTGGGACCGGGAGATTCAGAAAAATCAGGAACTACGGGCTGGCTTTAGCTGGAGCGATGAGCTCACGGGATTTCCCGGACCACTTTCTGAAGAGGAATATAGGGAGAATCCGCGACAGTCAATTTATCAAAATAACGGCGATGCAGATCAGTATTTCTCCCGCCAAAAATCGCAGCGCATCGATGCTTCATTTTTGTTAGGGAAAGGCGAAGACCTCAATATCGACATTCCGATTTCATTTTCCTCCCGCGATCAAATGTGGAATCTCGGTCCTGGCTCCCATCATGATAATTTGTTGGAAACGTGGAATCTATCTCCTGTTGCCCGCCTCAAAAAAGAGACCTGGTCTGCTGAATTAGGAGCGAATTTCCGCCGTGATGAACTAGATCTTCAACAATACGCTGAGATGACACGCCAAAAGCAAACTGGCCGTGCGGAGCTGGAGCGTGAAACCGCCGGGATATTTTCTGCTGTAGAATACGAGCCATGGACAGGCTGGCATTTTAGCGCAGCGGCGCGTTGCGAAAAAACAAGTATCGCCGCGACTGCCCAGAGCCTGCTTTTCCCGGATGATCCATCGCTGAATTTCTCTAGCGAAAATGATGAGATCAACCGCGCCTATCAGATCGGAGTTCGATGGGAGCCGCGTGCCGATCTCGATTTTTGGCTGCGCTATGATCGCCTCTACCGCCTGCCTTCCACGGATGAAATCGCGTCCTACCAAGGATTCCCACTCAGCGAGCCTTTCAATGCAGAGCTGAAAGCAGAGACGGGAAATAATTACGAACTCGGCGGTGAATACCGTATCGATGGCTGGAAACTACGTGGTAATGGTTTCCTCCAACAGCTCACCGGAGAGATTGGCTATGATTTTCAAAAAACCTGAATGTGAATTTTACCGATACTCAGCGGCTCGGCAGCGAGATAGAGATTTCCTATCAGAAACATATCTGGGAGATGAAACTACACTATACTCAAATGGAAGCGACATTCCGCAGTGGTGAATATGACGGGAGAAAAATATATCTCGTTCCGGAGCAGGAATTCTCCGCTGTTTTGAGCATTCGCCCACACAAGAACTTCACATTACAAGCCGAATATCAATACACGGGTTCTTCGTATGAAGGGAACGATTTCCTGAATGAGAAGGAGCAACTTCCTTCTTACGCAGTCACGAATCTACTTTTGCGCTACGAACCGAAACCTAACATTTCATTTTATATGCGGGTGAACAATCTCCTTGATGAATCCTACGCCACGATCAAATACAACGGCGTATGGTATCCTGCGGCAGGGAGAACATTTCAGTTAGGCGTGCGCCACGAATTTTAATATCCTATGAAAACTATCCTATTTCTCCTCGCACTCGCTCCTTCGCTTTTACAGGCCGGATCATTTCCCGGTGCGGCGGGATCTCCCGGTTCAGACGCGATTTCTAAAGACTCCTCATCATTCGTAGCTTGGGCAAATGGTAATCTATCTCCCGACTACGGCAGCGGAGTGGATGCCGTTTGGCGCACGCCAGAAAAGGCGTATGGCCCAGCGACGGATAATGCCTTCGACATCGTCTGTATGGGAAATGGTGGCAGAATCACGATGTATTTCCCGCTGCCGATCCGCGATGGCGTGGGTGCGGATTTCGCTGTGTTTGAAAATGCGATCGCTCCCGGATTTCTAGAAATGGCCTTCGTGGAAGTTTCCAGCGATGGAGTCAATTTTTTCCGTTTTTCAAATCGCTCCCAGGGCACTACGCCTTTTGGCTCCTTTCCCACTACGATGGATCCCACTACCTTCAGTGGTCTGGCTGGGAAATATGTGAAAGGCTTCGGCACGCCATTTGATCTAGCAAATTTAGGAGATATACTTTTGTTAGATCGGGAAAATATTCGGTTTGTTAGATTGATCGACATTATCGGAGATGGAAATACGAAGGACAGCACTGGAGCCGCGATTTACGATCCCACTCCTACGACTGGCTCCGGTGGCTTCGATCTTGATGCCATCGGTGTGATCCATCAAAACACTGCTCCGGCGAAAGTTCTCCGTGCCGAAATGTTAGGTGGTCTTTATCGCTTGGGCTGGGAAAGCAATCCCGGCACTCGCTACCGCATCGAGACATCCGTGGAAATCGATGTGTGGACCGAAGTGCAGACACTTTTCGGAAATGAAACCAGTCACTATACCGAACTTTCTCTACCTGTCAGCGGATCAGAGAAACAGTTATGGCGTATCATCGCCAATGATCACAGCGGGCCACAAGTTTCTGCAGATCGCACTGGGCCAAAGATCTCGGTTGCGAAAAATTTCAAAAAGACCACGGAGCAAAAATCGATCACACTAAAAGGCAAAGCCCAAGATGTGAATGGAATCAGTAAAATCCAGTATCAGCTGAACAACGGCGTAAAGAAAACATTGCCGGGAACTCAGTCTTGGAAATTGAAGCTCAATCTCAAAAAAGGCAAAAACACCGTCATCCTTTTCTCCTATGATCAGTTAGGAAATATGAGTAAAAAAGTGATCACACTCATCCGGAAATCATAGAGCTCTTTCTTCATTCGGTGGGCGCACGCTTCCAGCGTGCCATTTCTGGCATCCTGCCGGAAATTCTTAGGATTTCGGATTCAGTTTGCGCTACGCGGAGGCTTTTTAAAACCCTTCCGCAGGGATGCGGAAGGGAGCACGCTAGAAGCATACGCCCCTCATCTAGAAATATCATGAATTATAAAAAATTCCTAACATGCAGATTTCCTCTTTGCCCGCTCCATTTCCCCGCCATCTTCTGATATGCAGAGACCGCAACGTGCAGCTATCATCGGAGTGACAGGATTCGTCGGGCGAGGCTTGCCCGTTTTGTTAGCGGGAAAAGGCATGGCCACCACTGGAATCAGTCGTTCTGGAAATGGCAACATTCCAAATGTCGATCATTGGCAAAAACCAGATTCGTTAGATTTCGCCAATCACCACGCAGTCATCAATTTAGCTGGCGAGCCAATCGATCAACGCTGGACGGAAAAATCCCGTCTCCTATTCCGCGAAAGCCGTGTGGGTCTCACTCACCGCGTCGTGGAAGCAATCAGGAAAGCCCCAATCGATGCGCGGCCAAAAGTGTTAGTCAATGCATCTGCCGTCGGGATTTACGGAAATCGTCACGATGAAATTCTCTCTGACACCGCGCCCAGAGGCCACGGCTACTTGGCCGATCTTTGTGACGATTGGGAGAAAGCCGCGTTAGCTGTAGAGGAGTTAGGCGTGCGTGTGGTCTGTGTGCGAATCGGCATTGTGTTAGGCAGAAACGGTTCAGCATTTGAGAAACTGCGTTTGGTGCTCAGGCTCGGTATCGGTGGTCGTCTGGGTTCTGGGAAACAATGGATGCCGTGGATTCATCTCGATGATCTCCGTGCGGCCATCGTTCATGCAGTGATCTCAGAAAATCTAACTGGTCCGATCAATGGCACTGCGCCGCAACCAGAAACCAATGCAAATCTGACCCGGAAATTTGCAGCGGCTCTCCACCGTCCCGCGATTTTTCCTGCTCCTGCCTTTGCCCTGCGGCTGGTGCTTGGTGATTTCGCTAGCGCCCTGTTAGCCGGACAACGGGCCATCCCTGCCGCTTTAGAGAAAGATGGATTTCTATTCCGCTATCCGACATTGCAGAGCGCGCTCGTCGATTTGACCCGCTGACTTTAAAATCCCCAGATTTCTCGAATGGGTCTGCGCTGCGCTTGAGATTCTCTAATCGAATTGTCGTGGAATGATTATGATCTATAACCCTAGAATCCGCTTCCTAACTGCAGATTCTGGGATCAATAGCATAGCTCTTTCTTCATTCGGGGAGCGCACGCTTCCAGCGTGCTATTTCCGGCATCCTGCCGGGAATTCTTAGGATCTTGGATTCTTCGCGCATACTCGGCTTGCTCTGCCACCAGACCCACAATGCTGCGGGGCAGGACTGACATCCGGTCTTTATCACCTTTCCCGCCTCGCACCCTCACCGTGCCCCGCACCACGCGCCGTAACACAGCATCGTCCGCCGTGCCAGACCGCGCCGTGCGCATGCCGACT
>JAAURL010000269.1 GCA_012032235.1 Akkermansiaceae bacterium
TCCGTCTGCTGCCAATCGAGTACGAAGATCTTTTAAAAAGAATGGGATCGAATGAGAAAAAGAAACTAGGCCGTTTTAGATGGACGGATCGAGCAGCTAAACTTCGGTATCGCATCCAATCTCAACTGCTTATTAAAGACTACGGTGCTATCCACATTTCTTGAATGCTTTCCTGCTGCGAAAGTGGAAATTTTTGCCATGAATGAGGACACAGTGCCTAGCGTGAAAGAGTTGGACTTTGTCATCGGCTACACGGAGAAAGCGCCGCTAGATGCAGTGCGGCGTAAAATCGTCGATGAAGCATTAGAGGCGTACGTCGCTCCTTTTCATGCTCTAGGCAATGCAACACGAGTTTCATCCTCTGAACTACGGCAGCGGCTTTTGATATTTCCCGATCAACCGATTTACGATCTGGTTTTAAATAGGGTATTACAAAGCTCTGAGTCCTTGGCTGGAACCTGGATACTTCCAGATCTAGAAAGCGTCAAAGACTTGGCAATGCAAGGTCGGGGCGTCGCATTCTTACCATCATGGATGGCTGCAAAAGCCGTCGCAGAAGGAAATCTCATTCGCTTGAAAATTTCCGGGCGAGAACTGCGTTGCGGCTATTCTGCGTGGTGGCAGCCAACCAGTCCTCTGCCATGGATCGCAGAGGTTTTTCTGAGTCTGCTGTGTGCAGAATTCGATGAACATCAGGAGTGATCGCTCAGCGGAGTAATAGCAAGTTCGCTGTTTCTTCTGTCGCGGCGACTTGGGGTGGGAGAGCTTCACAAACATGGAGATGCTGTAGCTCCCGAGTGATCGTAGCAGTATCTGAAATGATATCACGGGCGGCTGGATCTAGGCGATATTGGTTAGCTGTATTCTCTAAAGATAGGGAACGAAGATGAGGTTTCCCGCTGGCGGTCATGCGCTCGGTAGCAGCCAGCAAGTTGCCGACTTGATCCAACACGCATGGGCTCTGCATTTCTTTGCGATGCACCATCACCAGGCGTTGGGCGAATTTTCCAGGGACAAATTGATGATCCAGAATCCCTAACTTTTCTTCCATGGCGATTTTACCCCAGGGAGCCGCAGTGATAAAGCCGTCCAATGCATCTTCCATCATGGCTTGTAGCATGAGCTCAATCGTCAGAAACCTGAAACTCACTTTGGGAGGCGATAAAATTTGAACTGACCTAACCAATCATAAAACTGCCTTTTCGTGAGTGAGTTCATACTTTCCACGCCAATCACAAGTTGTGCTGGTAATTTGATAGGTGATCCTCGCTTGGCCTGATGAATCGCACGGGAGATCGATTCTTTAAGAACTAACTCCGTCGGGTAAGCCTGGACGAAAAGCGGCACAACCCAACGGTTTCGCTGGTTAGGCCGGGCAAAAATATCTGAGACAAAAATTTCCCACGGTAAAATCCCACCCGCCAAGGAGCCGCCTAGCATTTCCCGCATGATCCTCCCATAGCTGGAGCGCGCAGCGAAATGCACGTCACCTAGCTCTTTAAAGCCGTCCCAGAAAAAGGGAAGAACTTCGAGCGAGGGTAAAATTCCGATCTGATTGGCAATGGTTACAGGCACTCGATAGTGCCAAACAATGCAGACTTTGTACCAACAAAGACTGATCATTTTATAAACATCCAGTTTGGCACTGATCGAATTTAGATCCTGTATCAGCGAAGGCTGGCAGCGGCCGGGCGAAAGAGCAAACTCCGCGCCCTGCTTCCCAATTTGCCTTTCTCCCATGGACTACTCTTCTCTCATCACCAAACGCCGCGACCGCTTCTCCGAGCTAGAGGAAGCCGTGGGTGATCCGGAGCTTTTTGCTGACCCAAAGCGTGCTACGGAAATCCTCCGCGAGCATGGGAAACTGAAACAAACACTGGAGCTGTGGGAAAAACTTGAATCCACAAAGCGGCATTTGGCCGATAATATCGAGCTATCTAAATCCGACGATCCGGATTTTTCTGAGATGGCCACTGAGGAAATTCCGGGATTGGAGTCAGAAATCGAGACTCTTGGCAAAGACCTACAATACGCGCTGCTCCCGTCCGATCCCAGCGAAGACCGCGACGCATTGGTCGAGATCCGCGCTGGGGCGGGAGGCGATGAAGCCTCTCTTTTCGCCGGGGAACTGATGCGAATGTACCAGCGATACGCCGACCTGCGTGGCTGGAAGTGCGAGCATTTGGAAAGTAGTCCATCTGAAGTTGGTGGGTTCAAGGAGGTGATTTTGAAAGTCACCGGTCAGGAAGTTTTCCGTTATTTAAAATACGAATCGGGAGTTCATCGCGTTCAGCGCGTCCCAGCCACGGAGACCCAAGGCCGCGTCCATACTTCCACTGTCACCGTCGCAGTATTGCCGGAGGCGGAGGAGGTCGATGTAGAGCTAAAGCAAGAAGATCTCCGGATCGAAGTCTGCCGCGCCGGTGGAGCTGGCGGCCAGCACGTCAACCGAACCGAATCTGCTGTCCAGATTTTCCACCTGCCCACCGGGCTATACGTCCGCTGCGAAGACGGCCGCTCGCAGATCAAGAACAAGGAAATGGCGTTGCAAATTCTGCGGTCGAAGCTCTACGAACAGAAACTACGTGACCAGCAAGAAGCCTACTCCACCCACCGCCGCTCCCTCATCGGATCGGGAGATCGTTCGGAAAAAATCCGCACCTATAATTTCCCGCAAAGCCGGATCACGGACCACCGCATCGGCCACACTTCCCATAATCTAACAGGCGTGATTGCTGGAGATCTAACAGAATTCACCAATGAGTTACAAAAAGTGGAAATGGATGAACGTTTGGCCGAAGCGGGATTGTGATTCTGGAATTGTAACTGTTCAGAACCGCGGAGATGTCTCATCGAGATAAAAGAGGGCAATGATTCCGCCCCGTCTTCAGCCACAACGTGGCGAAATGAGATAGCCCAGGGCAGAGCGAAGCGGCAGCCTTGGGATGGGAATTGGAAAATTTTCCCGAGCCCTGAAAGGGCGGAATGAAATTCCGTTGCGGATCATTTCTGGGGTCATCGTTTGATTTCGCCCCGGTGGGGCTTGAGGGTT
>JAAURL010000270.1 GCA_012032235.1 Akkermansiaceae bacterium
CCCGAATCTCCGCTAGCAGCGGATTTTTTACGACTTCAGTGACTAGGGGGCGTTGCGACCGGCGCTGGCACCACATGGTTCTTCTTTTTCTCCACCGCGGTTTGAGCCACGGCAATTGCTTGAGGCGGCGTAGCACACGACACCAGCCCAAAGCTAAGCCTAGCAGCAAAGGAATCGTAATATGTGACATCGCCATCTTGGGTTGCATAAATTTCTCAATTCGTCTGCGGTTATAATTTGTCCGCTACGGTGCGGGGCGATGAAGCAATTTTTGAAAGCAAACGCAAGACAGAATCTCAGTCAGCGTCGGTAGCGTGCATACATTAAGGAGAGTTTGTGGGAAAATCTGACACTCTCCTCTTTTTCACCGCCAAGGCGCCAAGCGCCCCGTGCCAACAGCGGATCTCTTCCGATGCCGATTTGTGGAAACTCGACTTCAAAACTCTGATTTTATGATTTCCCTGAAATTTCTTGGCGCCCTTCCTTCCTTGGCGGTGAAAATTCTCCCGAAAATTGATGTTTTCCCGTGCGTTGCCCTTAGTGTAGCTACCCAGCCAGCGTCGGAGATCGGCGCAGGAGAACTTAAAAGTTTTTTCATTTTCAACGGAGAATTCCGGAAACTTTGTGAAAAATTTCACAATCCACTTGAGGGAGAGCACAGGGAGAGGCAAGGTGCACGCACGTCCCACTCACCTGAATTATGGTCAGCCCTTCTCCAAATACCGTCCACACGGCTTACGATTCTAAGATCGAAGGCAATGTCATCATTACCCGCGTGGATGCCGCGATTAACTGGATGCGGAAAAATTCGCTGTGGCCGATGCCGATGGGTCTCGCTTGTTGTGCGATCGAGCTGATGGCGACTGCTTCGAGCCGATTTGATATTTCCCGCTTCGGCATGGAAGTCATGCGCTTTTCTCCGCGCCAGAGTGATGTGCTCATCGTCTCGGGAACAGTGACTTATAAAATGGCGCTGGCTGTGAAACGAATCTGGGACCAGATGCCCGAGCCGAAATGGTGCATTGCGATGGGCGCTTGTGCTTCTAGCGGCGGCATGTATCGCAGTTATGCGGTCTTGCAAGGGATCGATAAATTGATCCCGGTGGATGTTTATATTTCCGGCTGCCCACCACGGCCAGAGGCATTGATCGAAGGCTTGATGAAGCTACAGACAAAGATCGAGAGCGAGCATTCTACGATGGATCAAAAGCGTTCGATGATAGAAGAAGTCGGTTAAATTTTAATACTTTATTTTACCATGTCAGCAGCCGCCGATGTCACAAAGCTCCGCGAAATTTTTGGAGAAAAAATGATCCAAACTGTCGAATTTCGCGATGAACAAACAGTCTGTGTAGAACTAGGCTCCTTGCATGAATTGCTAGAAAAATGCAAAGGTGATCTCGGCTACGAGATGATATTAGACATTTCTAGTCTGGATCATTTTGGTGATGATCCACGCTTCGAAATGGTTTATGAAATCGCGACGTTGGATGATTCCAAACATCTGCGGGTGAAGGCAAAAGTCAGCGAAGAGGAAACGGTTCCTTCGGTGACAGATATTTGGGTCGGCGCGGATTGGCATGAGCGCGAGGTCTGGGACATGATGGGAATCCCATTTTCTGGACATCCGAATATGAAGCGAATTTTGATGTGGGAAGGCTATCCGTTTTTCCCACTGAGAAAAGATTTCCCGCTGGCTGGCCGTCCCACTGATATGCCGGACGTGGCATTTACTGGTGTGGCTCCTCTAGAAGGTGGTCCGTTTGTGACGAGTGCTAGCAGTGAAGATGTTGCCAAGCGGGAGCCGCGGGCGCGTGTGGTGGAATAATCGAATAAAGCCATGGACCGCACACCGTCATGATGCCGACTCGTGTGCCGCTGAATAACGCCGTGGGAAATTTACGGCAGATTTGGCATTCGCCCGCATCGTTGATTTTCACAGCGGTGATTTTGGTCATTCAGCTGTGGGTGACTTTAGTCGGTGGTTTCAATCAACAGCCAGCTTGGTCTTGGTTTGGGACCTTTGGCCTAACAAGAGAAGGGTTTCTAAGTGGAAAAGTTTGGCAGCTCATTACTTATGCGTTTCTCCACGGGGATTGGATTCACACTGGCTTGAACGCACTTTTTGTTCTGCTTATTGGGTCGAGAATCGAACATATTTCCGGCCGTGGTCTTTTCCTAAAGACGATCATCGGTGGCTTAGTCGGCGGTGCTCTCCTTCATTTAGTATTTGCTGTTAGCGGGGAAGGAGCAACTTTGCTGGTGGGGTTATCAGGCGGTGGGATGGCTTTGTTGTTGTTGCTGACAACGCTTTCTCCCGAATCGCGCATGATGCCGCTGCCAGTTTCAGGGAAAAATCTGGGAATAGGAATCTTGGCAGCGGAGCTGATTTTGATGCTAGCGAATCCAGCTTTAGGAATCAGCGGATTTTCCAATTTAGGGAAAATCCTTGTGCAGCACGGAATGGGATCTTTATTCCAAATCGGCCATGCTTGCCATTTCGGCGGCGGCTTAGTCGGCTGGATAATGGGGAGATGGATTTTGCGACCTAGAATCACGAAAAAACGCCTCCGCCGCGAAAGAGAGCGGCAAGAGGCGCGGGAGATAAAAAGGGATGTCTAGATCGTTTGCCAAAAGTCCGTGCGTGAAAAACTGGATGTCTCCACTCGCTGCCTCCAGCTTTGGATCAGACGCTTCAACGAGTCCGGCATCTTGTCAAAGCTTGAATCGCTAGGCAGGGACCGCTCTCCGAGCGGTCTTTCTGAAAATTCCGGACGGCTCGGAGATCCGTCCCTGCCTTTCTCCCCATCGTGGCAGGGACCGCTCTCCGAGCGGTCCTTCTAAGTCCAGAATTGATCAGAACCCTGCCCAGTGACACAAAACTATTGCTCCCTTTTCCAGAATGCTTTAGGGAGGATCTCGTATTGATTGATTATAAATGCTTTATCCCTTCATTTTTAAGCCGATCTCCACCATCCACCATGAAACGCCCCATCCTATTTCTCGCTCTTGCTGCCGT
>JAAURL010000066.1 GCA_012032235.1 Akkermansiaceae bacterium
GGGAGAAAGATGCTCCAGCTGCTTTCCCGGCTGAGTTCGCCATGATGGCGTTGCGGCTTTCTAGGGAGGTTTTTTGCAGGATGTTTTCCATGTGCTTCTCTACGGTGCGGGTGGCGCAGCCGAGGATGATGGCGGTCTCTGCATTGCTTTTTCCCTGGCCTACCCAGTGGAAAATTTCTTGTTCACGCGGGGTGAGCTTGGCGGTGATCATTTCCGAGACGGCGCTGATCTCATCTGCCTGGCAAGCCGCCTGGTGGGCGAGGCGGATGTGGCGAGTTGCGAGAGCGAGCAGGGTTTTCATTTTCCCCGGCAGGGGCCGTCCGTGGTTGAGGGTGAGGGTATTGATCCAACCGGGGCGGGAAAGCAGAACGCTGACTTGGTGGTTGATGCCGTAGGGACGGAAGATGTCCTGATAGAAATCCGTGCGGCGGAATGCTTGCTTGGGCATGAGATGGTCCAGATCGACGATCGGTCCCTGGCCGCCAGACTGGATGTAAGCGTATATCGGATTTTCCTTATAAACTTCCTGCAGCCGGGCGTGCATTTTCACTTGTTCTGCCGCATCGATCTGGACGTTGTGGTCAAATCCATAGTAATTGCCTGTCCGCTCGTGAATCTGGTCAAAAGCGATCGTCGCGCCGGGCAGCAGCTCGGAGCTGATGCGCACCATCATGGCTCCGAAGTCTTTGAGCATGATGGGTTCTTGCAAGGCCGCTATGAAATCCAGCAGTCGCGAGTAGTCTGAATGACTCAGTCGATCCATCGTGGAAATCAAGGTAGTTTAAAGGTGATCTAGGGTCAATTCTGATATTAGGTTTCTCCTTCTTGTCCTTGGGATCGATCTTCCCTCCTTACTCCCTCCTTTCCACCAACGTACGTATTTCTACGTATTTCCAGAATCTCAAAATTTCGGCAGGATGTTCTCTTATTCATTGAAAATTATGAAACACCACATCCCGTTCAGACTATCCGCCTTGGCTGCTTTTGTTGCCTCTGCCTCACCGCTCAGTGCTGCTCCGGGCAGCCTGGATCCTGGCTTCAATGGCACGGGTGTTATCATCAGAGACTTTACTGGCAGTGAAGATTTGCGTGCTGTAGCTGTGCTGCCAGATGGGAAAATCATCGCTGCCGGGACGACGGATGCTTCGGGGCACGATGATATTTTAGTGGTCCGCTATAACCCGAATGGCACGCTCGATACTTCATTTTCCACCGATGGAATCGAAATCATCAATCTCCTCAACACCTCGAATGAGACCGTCAAGGCGATGGCCATCCAGCCGGATGGGAAAATCGTAGTCGTCGGCCACACCGATGCGAATACTGGCGTGAATTTGGACATGTTTGCCGTACGACTCAATGCCAACGGCGGCCTCGATACGACCTTCGGATTCAGCGGGAAATATACCATCAATCCGACGCCCAGTGCGGATGACGAAGCTTCGGGTGTCGCTATTTTACCCGATGGAAAATCATGATCGGTGGCTCGGCACGCACCAATACATCGACAGTATTTGCCCTGGCCCGGCTGAGCGCAAATGGGATTCTCGACAATACCTTTTCAGGAGATGGCTATCAGGAAATCACCGCCACCGGCTTCAGTCAGTGTGCAACTATCGCTCTCCAGCCAGACGGGAAAATCGTAATGGTGGGACGATCCAAGGCCGTGGGAAATGAAGATTTCGTCGTCGCTCGCTGCAATGGCGATGGCACGCTCGACACCAGCTTTGGCGGCACAGGCGTGATAAAGAAAAACATTTTAAACACCGACGGTGCACTCGCCACCGCATTGCAACCCGATGGGAAAATCCTAGTAGTAGGAGCTGCAAATAGTGGCACGGATAGCGTCGTGCTTCGCTATAACTCGAATGGCACACTCGATACTTCATTTTCTGTGAATGGCATGTATCAGGAATCATTTGGCGCACTGAGTAATTTTAGTGCGGTGGCCCTCCAGCCAGACGGGAAAATCCTCCTCGGCGGCTCCAGCGGAACTCTGGCAGGGCGGAACTCCACCGTGGTGAGACTGAATAGCAATGGCAACCGGGACACGAGCTTCGATGGTGATGGCTATGTCATCAGCGACATCAATCCTGCGAGTGTTGATTATATTTTAGCCATCGCCCTACAGCCAGACGGCAGATTAGTCACAGCGGGACAATCGGGTAACGGCTCTCCGAATATCGCCTTGATTCGTTATAATCTATTTCAAAAAGCCGATGCCCTTGCAGGAAGTAAAATTTCCAATCTGTTAGGAAATAATATCTACAACACGACCGGAGCCAGCCAAGCCATCACCCTTTTACCCAAGAAAACCGGCAAGAAGAAAAATGCGTTTCTCTCCTTCCAGAATGATGGCCATGAACCGGACGCTTTCGCCATCACGGGTTCCAAGGGGAACAAACTTTTCAAAGTCAAATACTATAACGGCGCGACCGATGTCACCAAACTCGTTACCGCAGGCACTTTCAGTACGCCCTCCCTCGCTCCCGGTGCATCCTTCGCACTAAGAGCAGAAGTCACCACCCAGAAGAAATCCGAACGCAAAACCCGGAAGCTCTTCATCACTAGCAAATCCACAAGCGATACCAGCTCCTCCGACACCGTGCTCGTCACAGCGAAAGGTGTCGTGAAGAAGTGAGCGAAAAACTCATCTAACATATTTCCAAAAAGCTTTCATGAAATCCTTCATTTCGTCTCTCCTCGGTCTCAGCCTATCGACCTTCCTCATCACTTCGCTTCCGGCCAAGGATGTGGAAGGTTCGCAAGATCATCCTATTTTAAAGCGGATCGAAGGATCGGAAATCATTTGGTCAAAAGTGGACAAATTCGGAGAACTCGTCATTCCGTTAGAAGGAGTCGTGTTCGACTACGATGCACAAAAATTCAAAGCCACCAAACAAGAAAAGGGCGAAGGTGCACGCACGACTTTATACTATAAACTCCCCGGCGAAACTTCCACTCTGGAAGCCGTCAGGCAATACGAAGCCGATCTGAAGCCCGCAGGATTTCAAACACTCTTCACTGCAGAAAATGATAAGTTAGATGATGGTTACGGTCGCTTCGTCGAGCAAACATTCCCCACCACCAAAACCATTCCCAGCCTGCAATATCTCCATTCATTTAATAAAGATGAGCAACGCTACATGGCGCTGAAAGGCACAGGAAAATCCGGCAATACGATCTACGTCACGCTCTATGCCTTTATCCTTCAAGACACCAGCACAGGCTTCGATGAAATGCGCGACCGCCATGCCCTCGCTAAAAGACAAACCGTCGTCCGTGTCGATGTGTTAGAAACCAAAGCCATGGAAGCACGGATGACTGTGGTGAAGGCCGCAGAAATCACCCAAACCATCCAGCAAACCGGACGCATCGCCATCTACGGAGTGCTCTTCGATACCGATAAAGCAGACATCAAGCCCGAGTCCGCAGACTCTCTAGCAGAAATGGCTAAGGCGATCCAGGAAAACCCAACCCGTAAATATCTCATCGTCGGCCACACCGATAACGTGGGCGACTTTTCACACAACCAAGCCCTTTCCCAAAAACGCGCCGCTGCTGTCACTGCCGCACTCACCGCAAAACATCAAATCCCCGCTAACCGCATCATCCCCGTCGGCGTCGGCATGGCCGCCCCCGTCGCCCCCAACCATGACGACCCAGGTCGCGCCAAAAACCGCCGCGTAGAGATTGTAGAGTTATAAGTTCTCAGCTCCGACTGGCGGTCACTAAAAGAGCATGTCGCCACGGGAGCGATGCGGAATGATTGCAATTGCGATTTGAGGCGAAGATGATCGGTGTGGAAAAGCTCATGATTTTCTGAGGCACCAGACGCGTTTTAGCCGCGCTAGGGTTTGTCTATGGGTCCTGGATCGTAGAGAGCGGCTTGCAGCCAGCGGATGAAGCGGACGGTTCTTTGGGTCGCTCTGATGATGGCTTGGCTGATGAACTGGCTGGTTTTTTGGAGGAGTGTGCCTTCGCGGTTTTTGCGATGCTTTTCTCTTCCTTTGGCTTTCTTTTCTTCGACTTCGTCCTTAAGGCCAAGGCGTTTGATTTCGTTTTCCATGAGCAGGCAGAGGTTGTGGGCGAGGCATTCGAAAATGGCGTGATGCCGTTTCGCGGTTTCTGAGCTGCCCCAGGATTTTCGCTCCTCCATTTTGCTTTTAAGTTGATGAAAAACCTTTTCGATATCCCAACGTTTTTTATATACAATGGTGAGTAGATAGGCGGGAAGTTCGAGCTCGTTTGTTAGATAAATATAGATTGGTACGATCCAGTTGGGCGTGGATAAATTCCATGAGCGCAGCAGGCGCGAGGGTGTCGATGCGAGCGGAGTAGGTGATGCAGTTAGCCATCGGCAATGTTTGGGGAGATCGCGGCCTGGCCAGTAAACCCAACACCTGTATGTTAGAAAAGCGCGGCATTGGCAACGGCCTTTGCCCGCGTAACGTCAGCGAATTGGCCGACAAACTCGCTAACCAGCAAGGCTTTCGCGAAGGGCTCAAACGCCGGGCCGCCACCGAAGGACGCATTGGCATCTTCAAGAACGTCTTTCTCGGACGCCGTCTGTTAGCCAAAGGGTTCGCGCATCGGCAACTGGCCGTCGGCTGGGCGGTTCTCACCCACAACCTCTGGGTCGTGGCGCGCATGGCGGAGGCTGAGAAAAAGCGCCAAGAGGATCAGGAAGAGAAGGTGGGCATAGCATCCGCCAGAGTCGCCTGACCCAAGTTGATAGAGAAGGAGGAAAAAAGAGGATCAACCAAGAGAGATCCAGGAAAGCCGTGCCCACAAAGCAGCGGATTTCAGATTGATTCGTCAAAAACGGAAGAGAACTCCATTCCCCAACTCCGAATTTGGCTAGATTGACGCTCGATACACAATCATTTGAACATGCTGCAAGAGCTGTTCCGAAAAACCGCCGTTTTGGGACAGACTCTAGATAGGCGGCCAACCAAAAGGGCGATGCAGAAGGCGGCTTAAATTTAGTTGAAGGATGTGACAAACTTTTCATGCTACCTTGGCCTAAACATGAAATGTGCCAAAATAGCCAGGCAGCGCGTTTTGAGCCCATGAAGCTCCCTGATTGTATTAGTCTATTTCATTCATGCTCTATCACATGCAACTATTTGAGCTTGTAGTGGGTATGCGTTGATATGTCTCCAGCTCGCTGATGCGATCCGCGACTATCTCTCGCAAAGGCTGGCGTCTCGTCTGCCCAAATCATCACGATCGCCAAAGGAGCAAGCCAACCCCGCCGCCCCAACGCCACCGAAACTGGAGCTGATCATCCCGAAGGCCGCCGAGCCAACAGAAGAACTGAAATCTAGCTAGACTTCTAAGAAATCGGTTGTTCATGCATTCGGCGAATTGAAGCCGCCAAAAGACTGTGCCTGCTAAAAACAAAAAAACGAATGCGATGAAGCATTCGTTTCTCATCTCGATTTTGCGGAGCCGAGAATGATTATTCAGCGTCTTGCGCGTCGGCAGCAACAGGTGCGTTTGAGAAGCGCCAGCGAATTTTGTTCCGTTTGGAGGCTGTGCGTAGCTTTCGCTGTTTGCGCTCAGTTGGCGTTTCAAATGCGCGGCGGCGGCGCATTTCTTCTAGGATACCCTCGGCATCAAGTTTGGTTTTGAGGCGTTTGAGAGCGCGGTCAACAGGCTCTCCTTTTTTCATGGTCACTCCACGCATGTGATAATTCTTGGTTGTTTAGTTTTGGCTCCGCAGATGGATCGGGGCGCGGTAAATGCGGGATCTTTGGAGGGTTGTCAAGAGAGAACCCGCCACGATTTTGAAAAAGGCGCGCTTGTAAGAAGTGGATTTGTGGCGTATTGACACTCGTCCTTCGGCTATCGGTGCACAATTGCACCGACCGTTCGGTTAAACATCCGGCTGCTTGGAGGCATTTAAAACCAATTAAAAATGTATCGTATCCCATTTGATCGGGTGAACTGGGTGACCAGCTCATTCCTTATCGGCACGGCGCTGATCGCGCTAATCGGAGTTCCTATTTATCTCTTCAACTACGGCATCGACTGGTTCCAGTTTGGAATGTTTTTCTTTTACGTCAGTGCCACGATGATGAGTATCACTGTAGGCTATCATCGTTTATTTTCTCATTTATCCTTCAAAGCAAAACTCCCGGTGAAGCTGTTCACACTTATTTTTGGGGCCTGCGCATTTGAAAATTCCTGTCTCAACTGGGCTTCTGATCACCGCCGACATCACAAGCATGTGGATCATGACGAGGATCCCTATGACATTTCCAAAGGTTTCTTTTGGGCGCACATCGGCTGGTTACTCTTTAAGCTCAATCCAGAGCCGCCGATGGATAACGTCGCGGATTTGAGAAAGGACAAGCTCGTGATGTGGCAACACAAATACGTCCACTGGATCGGCCTTGTCGTCGGATTGGTCATTCCTTCCGCCCTCGGTTACGGCTGGAATTCCATGATGAGCATGGACCCATGGACGGGAGCTCTTGGTGGTTTTCTCATCGCGGGTGTTGCCAGAATTGTCGTTGCTCAACATTGTACTTTTTTCATCAATTCCCTCTGCCACACGGTAGGGCGCCAGCCCTACTCCACCAGTCACAGTGCCCGTGACAGTGCGGTCATGGCGTTCCTAACATTTGGCGAAGGCTACCATAATTACCACCACGAATTCCAGCACGACTACCGCAATGGCGTGAAGCCCTGGCAGTGGGATCCTAGCAAGTGGACCATTTGGACGCTTTCGAAAATCGGCCTCACTGAAGGTCTACGCCGGGTACCAGACAGTAAAATTCTACTCGCTGAAATGGCAGAGGTCCGCCGCCGGGCGCAAAAACAACTGACCGAAATGCGCGAGCAAGCTCCTCACGGAACTTGTCAGCGTGCGGCTGATGCGTTGCACGAAATCGTCGAGAGGCTTACTGCAAACTATCATGAATTGGAAAAACCGTGACAGATCGCGTGCAACTTTCCCGTGAAGCTCTCAAAGGCTGGCAAGAAGAAACGCGTAGTTTGATGCGGGAGCTACGCCGCGCTGGAGTTTCTGTTTCCGCCTAAAATTAGCAAAAGCGATCACTCGAAATTTATAACTTCACCGCAGGCGTGTCTGTTTCGTCAGAGGAAATTCCTCGGTGACTCTGACGAAAGAGCGCCTGTGAATGCCGACTAGCATTCCTACAGCGGCTAAACTGAAGACCAAGCTAGTGCCGCCATAGCTGACGAAGGGCAGGGGAAGTCCGTCGTTTGGTAATAGTGCGGTGGTGACGGCGATGTTTTGAATGGCTGGGACAACGATCACGCAGGTGAGTCCCAGTGCGACACAGCGGTTAAACAGTGTTGTTGCTTGCAATGCGATTCCGCAACCAGCCAGGGCAATGAGCACATAACACAATACCACTCCTAAAGTGCAAGGAAGGCCCAGTTCTTCTCCGACGACGGGGAAAATGAAGTCGATATGGGCAAAAGTGAGTGTGCCGAATTTTTCAACGCCATTACCGAGACCGACTCCCCATGGACCGCCATTTCCCAATGCTAACAGACCGCGCCATTGCTGCATGCCTTTGCCTAATTGCTGCACCGGGTCTTCTAAATTGAGCCAAGCTTCGATCCGGCTCCAGCGGACGGGATCGTTATAAATATAGAAAGCGGCACCGGCGATCACAGAAAGTGCGGTTGGCAGTGCGTATATCAGCCTCGTGCCGACACAGAATAAAATGGCTCCTACAGCGACGGAAAGTGATAGAGATGTGCCGATGTCTGTTTCCCCAGCAATCAAAAGAATGGGAATTCCCGCGATCATCCCGGGAATGATGAAGCCACGCCAGAACGTGTGCACTTCAGTTTGCCAACGGGCAAACCACGCTGCCACCGCAATGATGACGATGATTTTTGCGGCTTCGGAGGGCTGGAACTGCCCAATCAATGGAACCTTGATCCAGCGGTTAGAGCCCAGCTGCGGATCGGCAATTCCCGGCACGTAGCAACATATTAGGAGAATACAAATGCCTGCTAACAACCATGGAGAAATTTTCCGGAAAACTTCTAGCGGGAGCTTGGAAGCGAATATGGCAGCAATCACGCCGATACACGCCATGATGGTTTGCCGCTGAAGGAAATGATACTCACTGAAACCCTTCACCCATGCTCCTGTGCTGGTCAGCATGATCAATCCCAGCACGACGAGTGCTGCGACTGCGAAGCAAAGAATGATGGAGCAATAGCGAGTCATCGATTCGTAATTATTGAGGGATGATGAGTGAGGTTCCAACTTTGATTTTACGAGCGTCTTTAATGCCGTTTGCTTTCAAGAGCGCAGATTCGTTGACTTTATATTTATTCGCAATTTTCCAAATGCTGTCTCCGCTTTTCACCACATAGGATTTACCCGATGCTTTAGGTTTTGGTTGTGAAGTGGCTTTATCATCGACGATTTTTGCGCGTGGGATATCGCTGACTGCTGGTGGAGCTGTATCGACAAGTTCGTCCTCTGAAGTATCAACAATATCAAGCATCGCGGGTTCTTGGGCGGCCAGGAGCGGCTTTACGGTGACTGGTGTTTCTTCGATGACGGCTACTGCCCGCTTCGCAGGCACTTTGAGCAATCGGCCCGGAACGATATCAGCATGTTTGTTGGCAAGGCGAAGGTCACCTTCATCCACGCCCAGAGCGACTGCAATGCGTGCGTAGTTATCACCTTGTTTGACCACGTAAGGTTGCTCGTTAGGATCGATGCGTGGAAGGTTCAGCTGTTGGTTAGATTGTATTGCGTTTTCTTTCGCTGGAGCTGTTGCTGTGGTCTCGCTAGCTGATCGGCCACTCAGAAATTTCTGATGCATGAAAATCAAGCCGATCGCTACGATGTGGATCAGGAAAATGATCGTGAGTGCCCGTGAAATCTTGGAGCTGCCATCGTCCATCTCCATATCGGGAGTGGCGGTAGCGGCAACACGTTGTCTGCGATTTCCGGTGACTGCGCTCAGGCGTCTGAAAAGACCTTTCGATACGGGGCGGCGCTTGGTGGGTAGTGTCTGAGGTTTCATGGCATTTTAGCGGAGTTGATGGACGATATCGCGGAAGGCATTTCCGCGTTGTTCATAGCCGGTGAATTGGTCGAATGATGATGTTCCCGGTGATAGTAAAATCGTGGAGCCGTGTGGTGCTAGGCTGCGTGCCGCAGTCACTGCTTCGGCGAGGGTTAAAACGGACTGGCTCGCAACTGCATTGGAAAACAGGGCGGCCAAAGGCCGGGCAATTTGACCAAAGGTAATAGTCGCTAGCGCTTTCTCTTTCAGTAGCGGAACGACAGAACTGTAGTCGAGGCCTTTGTCTTTTCCCCCGGCGATCAAAACGATGGGGCGTGTCTGAGAGCGCAGCGCACTTTCTAAGGCGTGGAGATTGGTCGCTTTGGAATCATTTAAATATTCGACTCCATCCAACGTGGCGATGAGTTCACAGCGGTGAGGTGGTGGCGCATAGCCATGCAGAGCTTCGCGCATTGTCTTTGCGGAAATGCCGATCGCTTTGCATGCGGCAAAGGCTGCCATGGTATTTTCGATATTGTGCAAGCCGCGCAGGCTGGTATCGCGTTCCATGTCTAACCAGATTTCACCTTCGTGTTCGATGGTGCTTCCGCTGGAATACCAATCTGAATCAGAATCCGTTGTGGAAAAGTAACGATCTTTGCCTGAATGCCAGTGAGGTTTTCGCCGCTACGAATCACGGCAATGTCGGCGGCGGCTTGGTTTTCAAAGATCCGCAATTTCGCGGCGCGATACGCATCCACCGTAGGATAGCGATCCATGTGATCTGGAGCAAAGTTGAGCCAAATCGAAACAGCCGGATGCAACGTGGAAATCGTTTCTAACTGAAATGAACTCAGCTCTAACGAAACGACAGCTGGTGGATGTGGTTGAAGAACGACTTCCGCAAAGGGTGTTCCGTAATTGCCACATGCCGTGCCGCCGAGTGCCGCATGAGAGAGGATGCGCTCCACGAGTTCGGTCGTCGTCGTTTTCCCGTTCGTGCCAGTGATTCCAATGATACGGCCTTGAAAGTAGCGAGCTGCCAGTTCGACCTCACCGATGACTTCAGAAGCATTTTTAGAAAACGCGGCGACGTAAAGTCCGTAGGTATCGATTCCGGGACTGACAATTAATAGGTCAGAGCTGAGTGTGCTGCCTTGTGTTTCGGTCGCGTTTGGATGTGTTTCCACGCTTGCAGGCATTCCGGTGAAAGCTTCAGGCCCCGCTGTGTCCCAAATGGAGACTGTCGCTCCTTTTCGCAGAGCAAGCGCTGCCGCTGCACGGCCACTGCGGCCAGCACCAAGGATTGCGACATGTTTTCCAGAGAGACTCATGAATTCGTTAGGCGATTTTTAGAAGTGCTAGACCGAAGAGAGCGAGCATGATCGAGATGATCCAAAAGCGAATGATGACTTGGCTTTCTTTCCAGCCCAGCAGCTCGAAATGATGGTGAATCGGTGACATCTTGAAGATCCGTTTTTTACGGAGTTTGAAACTACCGACTTGCAAGATCACAGACATCGCCTCCATGACGAACACTCCACCGATGATGACTAACAGTAACTCTTGTTTCACACAGATGGCGGCAGTGCCAAGAGCCCCGCCGATGGCGAGTGAGCCTGTGTCACCCATGAAGACTTTTGCCGGATAGCAGTTGAACCAAAGGAACCCAAACCCAGCGCCGACTAGCGCCATCATGAAAACGGCTAGTTCTCCGATGTAGCGATTGTGGGGAATCACCAGATATTCCACTGCCATATAGAAATGGCCGGCGAGATAGGCAAGAAATGCGTAGGAAAGTGCGACGCTGATGGTTGTCCCAATCGCAAGTCCATCGAGCCCGTCTGTTAGATTAACGGCATTCGAGCAGCCGATGATCACGATTGCAAAAACGGAATGATCAACCAGCCAAGATCGATGATCGGGAATTTAAAAAGTGGGAAAGTGATCGCGCCAATGCCGATGGAATCGCTGCCAAGACGGTATCCTGCGAGGCCTTCGGCAAGCTGTTGGGGAGAAGCTCCGAAGCCGGAAATTTCTTTCTTAAAGAAAATGAAACACGCAGCAATCAGAGCAATCAGAAGTTGCCAGCCTAATTTTTGGCGGCTGCTGAGACCATCCGATTTCTTCTCTTTGACTTTCTTATAGTCATCACAAAATCCTAACAATCCACAAGCGGCCATGGTGCATGCACAGACGGCAACGAAGGGGTTAAATGGTCGTGCACAAATGAGTGTGGCGATGATCACAGAACCGATGATCAATACGCCGCCCATCGTGGGAGTGCCGATTTTCCCGCCATGGAGTTCTGCTAACTTGTGGACTTCAGCGGCTGTGCGGATCGGCTGCCCGACTTTCAGAGAAATGAGGCGGCGAATCACCCGTGGTCCGAAAATGACAGAGAGAATGAACGATAAAATTCCAGCACAAGCTGCGCGGAATGTGATGTATTGAAATAGATTTAGAAAAGAACATTGATAAGCCCAGCTGTGTTGTCCGGAGGCAACTTCGGCGTCAAAGGCTTGTTTCCAAAAATCGTAGATGGCGGGGAGCATTAGTTTCGGGGAAATGCAGCGTGCATGACGCGTTCAACAGCAGCGGTGCGGCTGCCCTTAAAGAGGACAACATCACCAGATTTTACTTCGTTTGTTAGCCATTTGGCGGCTTGAGCGAAGTCCAAAAAATGAGGAGAGTTTTTTGCTCCTTGGGCGATTCCTTCAGCGCCTTCACCCACAGCAATGACTGTTAGATTTTTCTCGGTGGCGAGAGCACCTGTTCGGAGATGCGCGGCTGGGGCGTGCGCTCCCAGCTCTCCCATCCGGCCCAGGACGACAATTCTGCGGGCGCCATTTAGGACCGGCGTATCTGCTAGAGTATGGATCGCAGCGGCCATGGATTCCGGATTCGCATTGTAGGTATCATCGATGACGGTGATGCCCTGGTATTCGTATCGACCCAGCCTCCCACCTGTTAGTGAAGATCCTGAAAGCCCGGCAGCGATTTCTATGGGAGAAAGTCCCAGTTTCCAACCAGCGGCAGCGGCTAACAACGCATTCGTCACCATGTGCAGTCCGGGTACAGGCAGGGAAACTTCTGATGAGCCTACGTCGTCGATGACGAGGGTGAACTGCGTGCCATCCATTTCAAATTTTAGATTCTCTGCGCGGACTGGGCAGCAGGAATCTCCTACGGTGATCATCGTAGCAGATGAGCTTTTACTAATCGATTCTTTGAATTCGCAAGATTCCGGAATGAAGAAAATGCCATCGGCTGGGAGGGAGCGGGCGAGAGCACCTTTCTCTTCAGCAATCGCTTCTTGAGTGCCGAGGAACTCGATGTGTGCAGTGCCGATATTGGTGATGATACCATACTTTGGCTTGGCGATTTCGCAGAGTGGCGCAATCTCGCCGGCATGGTTCATTCCCATTTCCCAAACGGCGGCGGTGTGCTCCTTCGTCGTAGAGAGCACCGTGAGTGGCACGCCGATGTGATTGTTTAAATTTCCATGCGTTGCGGAAACTTTGAAGCGCTGAGAAAGAACCGCAGCAGTGAAATCCTTGGTGCTGGTTTTTCCGTTAGAGCCAGTGATCGCAACAACTGGAATGTCTAACTGATCACGCCGCCAGGTAGCGAGCTGTTGTAGCGCGAGCAAGCTATCAGAAACTACGATGACTGCAGTACCGGCGGGAGGTTCACCAGTCCATTCTTGGACGACGACCACGACGGCTCCTGCTGTTAGGGCTTGTGGTGCGAAGACGTCACCATTGAAGTTTTCACCACGAAGGGCGAAAAATGCCGAGCCTTGAGGAAGCTTGCGAGTGTCAGTGGAAACGCCTGCGGAAATGATCACATCGCCTTTGCCTGCGGCGATGGATACGCCGAGGATGTCTGCAAGTTGCTGGGCGGAAATTGGGTTCATCGCATGTCTGAAATAGCTTGGGCGCGGTCACGCAGTGCTTTGCTGGCGTGCTTGCGATCGTCGAAGTCGATCGTTTCAGTGGCGAATTGCTGAGTTGTCTCATGACCTTTTCCGGCGATGAGAATAATGTCTCCAGAGAGGGAATTTTGAACGGCGAAGTTGATTGCTTCGGCACGATCAGGAATGCTGCGGAAGGCTTTTCCTTTGAGGCCGCTTTCGATTTCGCGAATGATCGCGAGTGGATCTTCTGAACGGGGATTGTCTGAAGTCACCACGCATGCGTCGCTGAGGCTGGATGCTGCGGCTGCCATCAGAGGGCGTTTTCCTTTGTCGCGATCTCCGCCGCAGCCGAAAACGGTGATGAGGCGGCGTGGATCTAACTCTTTCAATGTGCGGCAAGAATTTTCCAATGCATCTGGAGTATGTGCGTAGTCCACGAATACCGTTGCGCCGCCAGCATTGCCGACGTTTTGCATCCGACCTGGGACTTGTGGCGCATCAGTGAGCGCCGCCACGGCATCACGAGGGCGAATCCCGCAAGTGCTGGCTGCGGCGATTGCAGCTAACAAATTGTAAACGTTGAAGCGTCCGATCAATGGGGCGCGGACGAGATAGGTTTTTCCTTTTGCTGCTAGCTCGAATTCCATACCACGTGCGCTTTGGCGGAAATTGTTAGCGCGGAAATCACAATGCACGCCGAAGCCGAAACGAATGATCGGCATTTTCCCATCGAGTGATTTGGCCAGCTCCGCGCCGTAGGCGTCGTCGTTATTGATGATTGCGACGGGTTTCTTCCCGAGCGGATTGGCAGCGAGAGCGTGAAACCAATCGGCCTTTGCTTGATAATAAGCCTCGATGGTGCCGTGGTAGTCGAGGTGATCTTGGGTGAGATTGGTGAAAATGCAGGCATCGAAGCCAATCGCTGAAATCCGTTTCTGATGAATGCCGTGAGAGGAGACTTCCATCGCTACGCCACGGCAACCATTGTCTGCCATACGGGATAAAATGGCAGAAAGCTCGATAGAGCCCGGCGTGGTGTGCTTCGCAGTTTCTAAAGTTTCGCCGTCATCGACGGAAATCGTTCCGAGTAAGCCCGCACGATGCCATGCCGTTTTCATCAAGTGATGAAGCAGAAAAGCAGTGGTCGTTTTCCCATTCGTGCCGGTCACGCCAGCCATCGAAAGGTTTTTCCATGGGTGATCTGTTAGTGCCGATGCCAGGATGGAAACGGCGGCGCGGCTATCAGGAACGTGCAACCATGTCGCCGCGGAATCATAGTCTGCAGGCTGTGCGGTTTCTGCTAGGATCGCTGTTGCTCCTGCGGCCAGT
>JAAURL010000271.1 GCA_012032235.1 Akkermansiaceae bacterium
CTGGCTGCTGGGATATCGATATTGAAACGGCTGTCTCGATCCACGCCATTTCGCTGAAGTATCAACGTGTTATTGAATCTGATTTCGATGTTGTGCTTGCCGAAATCATCGCCATTCGTGGGTGCAGAATAACTACCACCATTCACCAGTTCAAAGCTCAGTCTTAGTCTCGATTGGCTAGTGACTTGTGTGGCATTGAGAATGAAATGAATCGAATTCGCAGGATCGCTATTTCTTAGATAAGCTTCATAGGATTTTGCAGGTTCTGCATTAGGCACGACCAACTGGGATGTAAGACTATTGAATCCAATGGGATAAGTTCCAGCTAGATAGAAATGATCATCCGCAGTTGGATTATTGGTAGAGTTGTAAAGTGGATCTCCTGGTAAGCGAGTCACTTTCCCGGGAGCTGCGTCTATAGCATAGTTTGTGTCGCCTAAGTCAGCTGTCGGGCTATCATAATTTCGGGTATAGGGATCTTTATCTTCGCCGATTTGCCACAATGTCACTGGGACAGCCTGCGAAAATGAGCTCAGCGCTAAAGCGAATAATCCACTACCT
The DNA here is from genome assembly GCA_012032235.1 of Akkermansiaceae bacterium. Lineage (GTDB taxonomy): Bacteria > Verrucomicrobiota > Verrucomicrobiia > Verrucomicrobiales > Akkermansiaceae > Luteolibacter. Next base: position 562 of record JAAURL010000271.1, read on the forward strand.
AGAGCAGATCTGGAAATAGTGTTTCTGAAAAACAGAGTGGGCTTTGATTTCATAAACGTATGGGAATATCTGACTATGATATACGTGGGGGGAAGACGTAAGTAATACGAATCAAAAACAACTTTAATGATGGTGTGATGAGATGCAATCTATTAAGTGCGACAATTTAAATCCCCCATTTTATCGCATTTCTGCATCTCTTTGCCGTGGTCATTCGAATACGAGGAAATGAAAATGATCCATAATCAGCCAATCGATCACATGCTTTACACGGCTTGAGCTTGCTTCCAAGTTGCTCGTTTGGCACTGTTGCCGGGTGAAAATTCTCATCACTGCTGGTCCCACGCGGGAGCCGATTGATCCGGTGCGATTTCTTACGAATCGTTCCTCCGGGAAAATGGGCTATACGTTGGCTGGAGCCTTCATACACGAAGGTCACTCGGTATTGCTCGTTTCCGGGCCGACGCATTTGGCTGTGCCGGAAAATGTCGATTTCATACCCGTGGAAACGGCGGCGGAAATGCATGAAGTTGTGTCGCATCATATCGGGCGGATGGATATTGCCGTTTTCGCGGCGGCAGTTGCTGATTACACGCCAGCCAAAGTCGCGAATCAGAAAATGAAGAAATCTGGTGATTCATTGACTTTAGAGCTGGTCAGGACAGCAGATATTCTGGGTGCGGCGCGACAGAAATTCGACTTTTTAGGCACCTTGGTGGGCTTCGCCGCAGAGACGGAAAATTTAGAAGAAAATGCCCGCGATAAACTCTCCCGCAAAGCCTGCGATCTGATCATCGCCAACGATGTTTCCAAACCAGAAATCGGTTTTGACTCAGATTCAAATGAGGTTCTGCTTGTGTATCCGGACCGAAGCGAATTACTTCCCACAGCTTCGAAGCACGAAATTTCGCTACAACTCGTGGATGAAATCATCCGTCTCCATGCGACACGATCCCGCTCATCCTAATTTTCCATGACTGATTTAGAACTCGCCACTCACGCTGCTCACGAAGCAGGAAAACTTTTACGTAAACATTTCGGAAATGATGCTGTCGTCGATGAAGCCTCGCATCACGACATTAAGTTGGCACTCGATAAGGAATCGCAAGACCTCATCACGAACATTTTGTTGGGAGCTCGCCAAGGTGACGCCCTCTACGGAGAAGAGGGAATCGCAGGAAATCAGAATTCGGATAGACATTGGATCGTCGATCCGATCGATGGTACTGTGAACTATTACTATGGTATTCCCCATTTTTGTGTTTCGGTAGCGCTACGAGTCGCCGATGAAATCACCGTAGGAGTGATTCACGATCCAATGGTTGGTGAAACATGGACTGTGGAAAAAGGCGGGCCAGCCATGCTCAATGGACGCCCAATCAAAGCGAGCAATCGCGAAACTCTAGCAGAATCGATCCTTTTTGTCGGCTGCGGCAAAGATAACGATACCATGAAGACGGGAATTGAGCGTTTTCACCGGGCTTCCTTGCGCGCACGGAAAATGCGGATGATGGGTTCCGCTGCGCTAGGGATGGCCTACATCGCTTGTGGCCGTTTAGATGCCTACATCGAATCTCGGATTTCCCTTTGGGACATCGCTGCTGGTCAGCTTTTAGTCGAAACGGCTGGCGGGAAAGTCGAACTCACGCCGAATGCCGATCATTCGGACACTTACGGGATTGTTGCGAGTAATGGAAAAATTCCACTCGGGGAAATTCTCTGATCAAAAACGATAAAATAGGATGACTGGCATCGGCTACGACGTGCATCAGTTCGTGGAAAATCGTCCACTCGTTCTCGGCGGCGTGACGATCCCACACAGTCACGGACTTGCTGGGCACTCCGATGCGGATGTGCTTTGTCATGCGATTGCCGATGCCGTTTTAGGTGCAATGGGCCAACCGGATATTGGTTATTTTTCCCGCCGGGTGATCCACAGTGTAAGGATATTTGCTCACTGAGAATTCTAGAAAAATGTCGTGAACTAGCCAATGAAGCTGGCTTGAAGATCATCAACGTGGATTCGACATTGATTGCAGAAGCTCCAAAAATTTTGACCTATCGTGACGCGATGCGTGAAGCCATCGGTGCGGCTCTAGGTATTTCGCCGCAACGTGTCGGAATCAAGGCGACGACAAACGAAACCATGGGATTCATCGGTCGGAAAGAGGGAATCGCTGCGCTTGCAGTGGCGCAAGTGGAAGAGAGCTGAGTCCGAATTCGTCTCAAGCTATTTGATTTACACTAGCTGCCCAGCAAGGACACCACGAACTCGCTCCGTGATTACTTCCGCGAGGTAGCCTTCTCCTTCTTGGTGGAGGAAATCGCAGTAATTAGCGGCCACTGCCTCTAAGTCGTCAGCGCATTGAGTGCCGAGAGCTTCGAACCCCATCAGGGATTTCTCAAAATGCCGGCGTGCCCAAGAACGGTCGCCAGTGTTGAGGAGAG
>JAAURL010000272.1 GCA_012032235.1 Akkermansiaceae bacterium
AGAAACGTATAGGCGAAGATCATCAAATGAGAACCTATCGGGGCTCAGGTGAGTTAATTCCGGATCTTTAGGTCGCTGATATTCGGGCTTGAATAATTCGAGCACATAATCACGTGCAGTGCTAACAGTCGCATGATTTTCTACAACAATCGTGCAGCCAAAAAAATCTTCCGGGCTCTTGGCACTCGCTTCTCTGCCCGTTTCCAGTTTTTGGGCGTAACTCTCCTCGGCCTTCAATCTACTCTCGTAATGCCAACGATTCCGGATTTTTCCTTTGAGGAGTAAATCCACTTTGGAAGCCAATCGTTCATAAAGTGGAAGAATTTCCGCATGGGCGTTACGAGCTGACTGTGGAACCTTCATTCTAGAGCCAATGCTTTGAGAAGGCAATTTAATCGAGTTGTGCGAGGTCCGAGATCTGTGTGTGCCCCGGCTGATGCTTGACCGTATGCTAAGGCGCTGTCTTTCAAGATGATCTCTTGAGCATCAAGTTCCAGTTCCACCTGGCCCGACTTCGCAGAGGCCAACAGTCGTTTTGATAAGTCAATGAACTTACTATACTTTTCCGCAAACTGAATAGGTTCCCCAATGGCGGCTCGATGTAGAACGATCAGGGACCAAAGGCTGTAGAACGTGCCCACCGTTGCGGCCGCCAATCTGACGCAACCATTTCGCTGTTCGGCCTGACCAAGAAAGTCCTTGACGCTTTCTAAGTCTTCCTTCACTTGCTCAGTATCGAGGACTATGCCCTCGTCATCAGGGTCATCATACTTGGCGTGAGCGTAATCCAAATAGTTTTGATCGAATCCTGAGATCTTTTTCTCAATAAGAACGAGAAACAGCTCTGCGACGAACTGCGCGTCTTTCATTCGCTTGAATCGGGCTCTGGTGACTACTCCAATATCGGACCAGAACTTATTTGCTGTTTCTTCCTCGACGAATGAAATGAACCATCCATCGAATCTAGCATGTCTTAGTTCTTGTGGTTCTAATTTTCTAGAATTCCGGTTTAATCGATCAAATGAATCCTCTACTGCGCTAGTTTCTCCCTCTTCAAAGTCAAGCTGCTCAACTGGCAGAACATAATTCCAGAATTCTCTTCGTTCGGCGTCTCCAAGAGTCTTCCACTTTTTGCCCGCCAACCTTGAATCCGTATGAGACGGATCGATCGATATCGCGTCGTCGGTGAACATTAAAATGGTCTCTAAACGCTGTTTACCATCAACTACATCATAAATCGATCTGCCTTGCTCGGTCATCCTTTTGTGCAAGAAGATAGCTGGACAAGGGTAGCCGCGAAAGATCGTGTCCAGAAAATATCGTCTATCTTTGTTCGTCCAGACAGACCTTCTTTGGTAAGGCGGATTCAGATCAAGCTGATCGTTTCTTTTCAGATCTAAAAACCAGCTTATATCTTGAGTGGTGGGTCTTCTTCTCATTGGATGATAAGTATGATTTTTGGTCTGCCCTAAAACAATGTATAGCTCGGCGTGCCTGTACTTTAACTCCGTTACAGCGGTGAACTTACTGGCAAGCCTCGCACGTCCCACCATTCAGCATGGCATCGATGCTGCAGGCGTTCTTTTCGGCTTCGGTGAAGGTTTTGGCTCCGGCAGCGGTGGCGGCGGTTTGGGTGGCCATGACGCCGCGTTGCTCTTTCTTTACCTCGATGGTGGATTTCTCGATGTTAGAAGCGGCGAGGGTGCGGAGGTAGTAGGTGGTTTTTAATCCTTTATCCCAGGCGCGGCGATACATGTGGCTGAGGGTTTTCATCTCGGGGCTGGCGAGGAAGAGGTTGACGCTCTGGCTTTGGTCGATCCATTTCTGGCGGCGGGCGGCGGCGTCGATGATGTATTCGTGGCCGATGCCGAAGACGGTCTTGTGCTTGTGTTTGAGAGATTCCGGGATGTCACTGATGGCGTCGAGTTCGCCGTCGAAATACTTGAGCTGATCGAGCATTTCTTGATTCCAGAGGCCGGCTTTTTTCAGGTCTTTGACCAGCTCGCTGTTGAGGACGATGAAGTCGCCGCTCAAGTTCGATTTCACATAGAGATTCTTATAGTTCGGCTCGATGCACGGGGTGGTGCCCATGATGTTCGAAATGGTGGCTGTCGGTGCGATGGCGAGCACGTTGGAATTTCTCATGCCGTGTTTGGCGATCTTTTCGCGGACGACGGACCAGTCCATTTTTCCGCCGCGTGGGACATCGATTTTGCGTCCGCGCTCCGTTTCCAATAGATCGACAGTATCTTGCGGGAGCAGGCCGCGATCCCACTTGGAGCCTTTGTAGGAAGAGTAGCTGCCGACTTCGGCGGCGAGATCGCTGGAGGCATTGTAGGCGTAGTAGGCGATGGCTTCCATGAACTCATCATTGAATTCCACGGCGGCATCGGACGCGAAGGCGAGGTTGCGTTTGTAGAGAGCATTCTGGACGCCCATGACGCCGAGGCCGATGGGGCGGTGACGGGTGTTGGCGGTTTTCGCGGCAATGGTCGGGTAGAAATTGATGTCGATGACGTTGTCGAGAGCACGGATGGCGACGGTGATCGTTTCCTTTAGCATTTCGTGATCCAGAGCACCGTCACGAGTCATGTGCGTGTCTAGAACGACGGAGCCGAGGTTACAAACGGCGGTTTCTTCATCGGAAGTATTCAGGGTGATTTCCGTGCAGAGATTTGACGAGTGAATGACACCGCAGTGATCTTGCGGGGAGCGAACATTGCAGGGATCTTTGAAAGTGATCCATGGATGGCCGGTTTCGAAAACCATTTTCAGCATGGATTTCCAAAGCTCAATGGCGGAGACAGTGCGCGACCAGATGTTCCCGTTGGCGGCTAGGGCTTCGTATTCACAATAGCGTTTTTCAAATGCGGAGCCGTAGAGATCGTGGAGATCTGGCACTTCATTGGAGCGGAAAAGCGTCCAATTTCCGCGCTCCTCCATGCGTTTCATGAAAAGGTCAGGCACCCAGTTGGCGGTGTTCATGTCATGGCAACGGCGGCGC
>JAAURL010000067.1 GCA_012032235.1 Akkermansiaceae bacterium
ACGGCGTAACATGCCGCGACTCAAGCGGGAATCCTCCCGAGCCGCAATGCATGAGAAACGATCCGCCTCATTTAATCCAAAATCCTAGCATCCCATTTCGGGAAGGGATCTTTGAAAAGCTTATGCCAGCGTTTTTCGGGAAGGGCGTATTCTTCTTCCGTGAGGAGCGCGGCATCGAACATTTCGGTAAGAGCCCCACGATCCATTTGGGTCCCTATCAGAACAATTTCCTGGCGGCAATCTCCGTTGGGATCTTGCCAGACGCGGTCGAGAGAAGTGCGATCCTCCGGCCAATGGCTGCGTGGGACTGCTGCCCAGAAAAGTCCCGCGCATTGGTGGCGAGCCATGCCGCCTGCCTGGGACCAGTAGCCTGCGAGCTTCAGCCGTGTCGCCAGCCAGAAGACGCCTTTCGAGCGGATTACGCCGGGCCATTCTTCTTGGAGTAGCTGATAGAAACGCTCGGGATGAAATGGGATGCGGCTTTCATAGACGAAGTTAGAAATTCCGTATTCTTCCGTCTCCGGCGTGTGTTCGACGAGAGAATCTAGCCAGCCTTTGTGTCTCTCGGCCTGTGCGGGATCGTAAAGTCCAGTCCCCATCACAGCATTCAGAGGAACCACGGATTCTATCGATTCATAAATTTTTGCCTGCGGATTGAGCGCACGGATCATGCCGTGGACAGTGTGCTTTTCCTGCTCGGAAATGAGATCGGTCTTGTTGAGTAAAATGACATTTGCGAAGTCGATTTGGTCGCTCAGGAGATCGACGATGGTTCGCTCGTCGCCATCGTTGATTTCCTGCCGTCTCGCTTTGAGATTTTCCAGCGTCGAGTAATCGCGGATGAAATTGAAGGCATCGACGACGGTGACCATCGTGTCAATTTTCGCCACGTCGCTGAGGGAGCGTCCTTGCTCGTCGGTGAAGGTAAATGTTTCCGCGACGGGCATCGGCTCACTGACACCGGTGGACTCGATGAGTAGGTGATCGAAACGGCCTTCACGAGCGAGTTTCCCGACTTCTATCAGAAGATCTTCTCTTAGCGTGCAGCAAATGCAGCCGTTAGACATCTCCACCATTTTCTCCTCCGTCTGGGAAAGAGCGGCATCGCCTGAGCGGACAAGGTCAGCATCGATGTTCACCTCGCTCATGTCATTGACGATGACGGCGACGCGTTTTCCCTCGCGATTTCGGAGGATGTGATTGAGCAAGGTAGTTTTCCCTGAGCCGAGAAAGCCGGAAAGAACGGTGACAGGGAGTTTAGTGGTCATCATGAGATGTGAATTTTGTTAAAGTTTGATTAGTTTCCTGCGAGTGGATCTTTCATCGAAATCGGTGGGTTTAGCGTGGGATTTACAAATGAGTTTTTTCGATTCATGAGCCAAGTGAGCGCGATGAGATGGGGAAACTCGACGAGCATGCCGATGATCAAGGCTGCATAAATGATCGGCTGGTCCGGGAGCGCTGCGGCGGTCAGTGCGAGCATCAAGGGAGTATTGCGCGCGGCAGTGGTCATGGTGAGCAGGACGCGCTCAGGTTGAGCGAGCTTGAAGCGGCGCGTCAGAAACTCGCCGAGATAGTAGGTGAGGATGAAAAAGAAAAAAACCGCTCCAAGGATGAGCGCGAAGGTCGAAAGGTGCGAGAGAATGGTGGCAACATTCGCGGAGAAAATGCACGCGACCAAGGCTGAGAGGGTGCAAGGAATGAGTATGCCAGAGAGATTCATCAGGCGACTGAATGCACTGCTAGGCAAGATGCGAGAAAGGATTTGATGGCCAGCGATTGCGGTGATGAAAGGGAGGATAAACCACTGCCACAGCGATCCAGCGGCACCTGATAGATCGACATTGGCCTGAGCACTGGCGAAGATTGAGAGATAGACTGGAAACAACAGGAGCTGGCTGATGAGATTGATGGGCACCAGCACCGAGCCGAGCGCGGTATTTCCGCCAGCAATGCGGGTGAAGCCGAGAAACCAATCGGTGCAGGGAGCCATGAAATAGATCAGCAGGCCGGTGAAGAAGAGCGGCTGGCCTGATAGGAACAAGGATGCCACACCCCAGCCGATGGTAGGAATGAGGATGAAATTTGCGATCCACGCGATGGAAAGAAAACGCCAGTGACGGGCTGCACGGACGACGGGGAGGAAGCGCAGCTCGAAGAAGAGGAGAAATACGAGCGCCAAAATAAGAGGATCGACAAATGAGCCTGTGGACGCGGCGAGCTGCGGAGCTTTGATGCCAAGAACCAAACTGACCAATACGGACAGCAGTATCAAGAGTGTGGCGTAGCGATTGTTAGGCGGCATGTTTTAAGGGTAGTGGGGAATGAGGCAAATGCTCCGCCATTATATTTCAGCCATCGCTCGTTGCGCCTGCTCCTTGTAATCGACGGGATCAGCAATCGTTTCTGCGGCTGTTTCCAGAGCACATTGGCAGCTGGTGCAGCAGTCGAGATCTTCATTCATGAAGCCCGCTGCCCGGTAGGTGGATAGCTGTTCCTCCGCATCTGGGATGCCCAGACGAGCGGCGATTTCTCTAGCGATCAGCCCGAAGCGGCTGCGGAATTTATAGATGAAGCAGAACATGCTGCTGCGGTGAGTGAGTTCTGGACCACTGTAGAAAATTCCCGGAGTGATCGTGCTTTCGTCACAGCTCTCGCTAAAGACAAAGTTACCATCGACACGTTCGAAATGCTCCGCGACTAGGCCTAGGCTCCCTGCATAGCCGTTCGCCAAAATCGGGCGAGTGCGGCTCACCATTGGCAGATCGTCTTGATCATAGAGCACCCACCAATGAGCTTCTTTCTCCACCTTGCGAATGTCTGCATTGCGGATGAACTCTAGTTCTCCGTGGCGTTTGCGGTTTTTTAAAATGTTACGAATGCGGTCAAGTGTGCGCGGACTCAGGCTGCGGCTAGGGTCTGCGGCATCCACCTGCCATGGTTCTCCACGGGAAAGCAGACGCACGTTTTTTCCCAGCTCGCACAAGTTCACTGCGGCATCGATCCCGCTTTCATAACCGCCGATGATGGTGAAATCTTCTCCCTCCAATGCGCTCCAATCGCTGATTTTTGACGAGTGCAGGCAAACTTCCGAGCCTGTGAAATCCAGCTGCTTCGGGTAGAAAAATTGCCCTGCTGCCCAGACGACCATTTTCGCGGATAGCGAACCGGCTGTTGTTTGCAGCTGGAAGCCATCTTTATCTGTTCGTAGTTCCGTCACCTTGATTCCAGCTCTCACGGGTAGCTGATGCAGCTCGACTAAGGCATTTAAGTAATGAGCATATTCTTGGCCGCTGGGATGTCCGACCCTCAGAAAATCTGCTGGAGAGGAGTCCGGATCGATGGCGTTCAAATCAGTTAGGCCGAATGGATTTGAGTAAAAACTCGGGGTGATCATCCGCATCGTCTGCGGCCATGCGGTGAAGGCTGCGCCCGGGACGCGTGCATCCAGAATCACGAAATCCTCCACGCCGCTACGCTTTAAAGCCAGTGCCACACCGATCCCCGCAGGGCCAGCGCCGACGATGACGACCGAGCAAGACGGTGCCGTCGATTTCCCATCAGTCACTAAATTTGAAATCACTTTACAGCCTCCTCACTTGCTCGTTGGAACCAGCTACTGACTGTCGCTAAATAGTCCTGACCGTAGGTATCGAGGAAGCTCCTGGTCGATGGAATCGAGAAATCTGCGAGCGCCGCGATACGTTCTTCACAATAGGCACGGTCCAGCTCCAGTCCGCATTTCCCCGTAATCGCCTCACGCCATTCTTGGTAGCTGGTAAATAAGTTAGGGTTCATTTTATGGAGAAATTTTTTCGCAAAGTGTCTTTTCTAACAGGTCCAGGCATTCGATCCAGAATGTCGGCTCCATGGCATCGTAGCGGATGGAGTCTGGGCCGGAGACTGTGGTGAAAAGGATATTGCTCGGCTCCTCGACCAGCTCGGAAAATAACGAGTCGAGAACGTGCTGATGGACCTCGCCGCGCTCACCTGGCACAGACACGGCATTGCTTCCTTTTGCATGAGAGCGCAGCGCCTCGATCACCGCTCGCACATCGGCAGGCTGGAACTTGATTCCCAATCGTCGTGCGGATTCGGAATGGTCTCCAGTGATCACGAGCAAGCGTTTGAGAATCCGGCCGGATTCCACTTTGCGGTCGGTGATGTCTTGTTTTTGGCTGAGAGCGGAAACTTCCGGGAGATAGAAATTTTCAAGAACAGCAGGTTCAGTCGCAGCGATCACACGGCGGGTGAAAGAAGGAATTATATCGTTCTTCATAGGGTATTTTTCAAACATCGAAGCGCTTCGCTCGCTCCAGATTCATGGGATTTTTGCGAAATTGTTCTAACCACCGAGCGGCGGTGATCGGCGGGAGCCAGCTCTTTGACTTCGGCAGACGCTTGTGTTGGCGATAGCAGTCCGCGCGGTAAGCCGAGCCTAGAGATTTTTCGATCCACTGCTCAGAATGCAGCCACCAGTCGATGAATGGGTAGCATGCTTGGTGGAGTTCATTGGGACCCAGTGGAGCGAGTGACTCTTCTGGCCACTGCCCGGGAATTGGGGTTTGGCTTTCCAGCCAGGTGAAGCATTTCCCTAGCGGACGAATGTAGATGAATCCACTTTCGCCATTTTCGGGGTACCAGCCTGCGCAAGCTCCGTGTAGCTCCACGCGTCCGTCTTGCCAATCCATGCCATAGCAACTTGTGCCTTGTAAACCGGTGGAGCGGGTTTTCTCAAAGCCTTGTTCCACTAGGAGATTACCACGAGGAGAAACCACATCGCGTCCCCAAAAGAACATTTGTTGTTTTAGCCCCACGGACAAATCCCGCAGCAAACCTGCCGTGCGACGGGCTGGTGCAGACGCTTTTTCTGAAATGATCGAACTGGCCACAGGGGAAAATAAACAGCATTTATTCAAATGCAAGTTTATTGCATTTGAATTTAAGGTGCCTTTATTTCCTTCCTTCGTGACCTGTCTGGGCGGCAATCTAGGTTTCTCGCTGACCTTTCAGGTGGATCGAAACGCCGTACCAGAGCTTTACACAGCTTTCTCTTCCTTCGATCCGACGATCAAGGAGGTGATCACACCCGTCGCCAGGATTCCGAGAATCACCGCGAGGATGATGAGATTAAATGAATCTCCCAGCCAGACTTTCAGCCATTTTGCAGCGAGCATTTTCACACCGACGACCAGTAGGACCATCGAAAGTGCAGGCTTGAGATAGCGGAATTGATGGATCATTCCAGCAAGCGCGAAATAGAGAGAACGCAGGCCGAAGGATCGCAAATACGTTACTCGTGAAGACCAGAAACGGATCTGCGGTGATCGCGAAAATCGCAGGGATGGAATCGACGGCGAAAATCAGATCGGTGACTTCTACCAGCACTAATGCCACGGCTAACGGAGTGAGGAGCCATTTTCCGGAAGGAGCCGCTGCCACGACAGGATCTACAACGACGGCTTGACCTGGCTCGGCAGGTTCTAGCGAGCCGGGGCTACCCGCTTTGACCAGGAAATGGTCCCCGTGGAAATTCCGAGTAATTGGGAAAAATTTTCCGATCCAGCGGACGATTGGATTGTTCTCTGGGTGCTCTTCTTTTTCCTTCATGAAGAGCATTTTCAGAGCCGTGATGATCAAGAATACGCCGAAAATATAAAGAACCCAGTGGAAATTCTGAACCAGCGCGGCACCGACGCCAATCATCATGCCACGCATCAAAAGCGCACCGAGGATTCCCCAGAACAGCACGCGGTGTTGATATCTTGCCGGCACAGCCAGGGAACCGAAAACCATGGCGATGACGAAGACGTTATCGACGCTCAGTGATTTCTCCACGACGTAGCCTGTGAGATATTTCGTCGCGGCAAGCTTACCATTATTCATCACCCCATCGGCAGCATCTCTTGCTAACCCGAGCCCATACCAGTGACCGTCATAGGCGAAATAAACGAGGATTGAAAACGCAAGTCCTAGCGAGATCCAGACTCCAGACCAGGCGAGGGATTCTCTAAAGCTGACGACATGAGATTTTCGATGAAATACTCCTAGGTCCAAGGCCAACATGAGGAGAACGAAACCAATAAACACAATCCAAGGAACAAGCATCCCGCACACTGAAATGTAAGCATTCACTTGCCCATTGGAAATTTAACAGAATTTTCCATCTTCGGCTCATACGAAGAATCGGCGCATACAGAGCTTTGACTTTTCGCGCTTCTCGCTAGCGTTCTCCCCATGAGCGATTCGATTGCTGCACTGACAGCGCAAATTCAAGACTTCGTCGATGCCCGGGAGTGGAGAAAATATCATAATGCCAAGGACCTAGCTGTGGCGATTTCGGCGGAGGCGGGTGAGCTGATGCAGCATTTTGTCTGGCAACAAGAAGAGCAGATCGAAGAGCGACTGGAGAAAAATCGTGAAGAAATCGCCTCTGAAATTGCAGATGTAGCGATCCTGTTGTTTGAATTTGCTGACAATCTTGGTTTTAAACTCGGCGATGTCATGTCGGAGAAAATCGCTCGCAACGAGATCCGCTATCCTGTGGAGAAATCCCGTGGCAATAATCTGAAATACTCCGAATTGTGAGCGAGGAAACACCACGTCCACCGCGCAGGAAACGATATAGCGGGAAAAATCCCCGGCGTTTCGAGGATAAATACAAAGAGCATGATCCCGTTCGATATTCAGAAACTGTCGCGAAAGTGATCGCCTCTGGGAAGACGCCTGCCGGATCGCACATCCCGATTTTAGTAAATGAATGTCTCGCCGCACTTTCTCTGCGACCGGGCATGGTCGGTGTCGATGCGACATTGGGCTACGGTGGTCATGCGACGCGGATTTTAGAAAAAATTTCGCCAGCAGGAAAGTTGATTGGTCTAGATGTGGATCCGTTAGAGTTTCCTAAAACGGTGACACGGATCCGAGCTGCGGGTTACAGCGATGAGTGTTTTACGGCGATTCGCTCGAACTATGCTGGCATCGCGAAGGCCTTGGCGGAGTGTGGATTGGCTGAAGTGGATTTCGTTTTCGCAGATCTAGGTTGCTCATCGATGCAGTTCGACGATCCATCGCGTGGATTTAGTTTTAAAACAGCCGGTCCGCTAGATATGCGGATGAATCCAGATCGTGGACTCTCAGCGGCGGAATGGTTGGCGAAAGTAAGCACGGAAAATTAGAAATCGTATTGCACGATTATTCGGATGAGCCGCGTGCAGAGAGCCTCGCGGAGGCGCTGTCCGGGAAAAAAATTTCGGATACTCTGGAGCTGGCTGAGAAGATCCGTGAATCGATTCGCGTGAGTGATGAGGATGAGCGAGAACTCACAGTTCGGCGAGTTTTCCAAGCCATCCGCATCGCAGTGAACGAAGAGTTTTCCGCCTTAGATGCGTTTTTGCGAATTTTGCCAAGCTGCCTAAAATCCGGATGCCGTGCCGCGATCCTGACTTTTCATTCGGGGGAAGATCGACGGGTGAAACAGCACATGAAAGCAGGTATTCGTGATGGCTATTTTTCGGAAATGAGCGAAGGCACGATCACAGCAGGACCGGAAGAGCGCAGGATGAATCCACGAAGCAGTGCGGCGAAGCTACGTTGGGTGACAAAATCCTAATAAAAAGATTGAAGGTGATCATTCCAAACCCACGTTGAACTGTTTTTTGAAAAACAGCGCCTTTGCTGGATCAAACGAAATGGCGACTACTGCTCTTTTTATCGCAAGGATTCACACGGTCTGAACGGCTGAGGAGTTAGCAAAATAATCTAGCAATTTGTATTTTAAAATTCAGCGAGACTCTTCATTTTTTGGTGATGCGTCGCACTGAAGTGGTTCATACAAAGTATCAATCCCTAGAAATCTGGAAATCAAATGTAGTGACGGAGTTCCGTGTCGCTGGTGCGACTCATGCAGCTTTTCATCAAAAGCGTTTCCTAACTGGATTGGCATGGGATCTCATCGCTGCAGCGGCATTGTTGCGAAAAGATGGTCCGCCGCGTTCGATTTTGATGTTGGGACTAGCTGGCGGTACGGCTTATCGGATACTGCAACATTTGCTCCCGAATTGTCAATTTACCGCGATTGATATTGATCATGAAATCATCGATCTGGCACGGAAACACATGAATCTCGATGAATTAAAAATCAAGATTCACACGACGGATGCGTATTCTTGGTTGGCTAAAAATCAGCAAGAGTTCGACGTCGTAGTTGATGATATTTACCTAGCTGGAAAAACTGACGTGTTTCGCCCACAGCTTTTAAGTCTAGAGTTGTTGGGGAATCTCCGGCGTGCGGTTTCACCGGGTGGAGTGCTTGCCGTGAACTTAGTGACTGGTGCGGGACATCGTAAAATGCAGTCAGCAACACGGAAAATTTTGCGTGAATCATTTCCCACAGTTCGATGTTTACGAACGCCAGATGCATTAAACGAAGTGTTAGTTGCAGGTGAATTCATTGCAACGCAGCGGGAGCTGAAACACTATACGGAAAAATTCACGAATTGGCGGGACAGAGTTTTTTGGGAGCGCATCACCGCCCGAGGTATTTCCTAACTTAAACGAATGTCAGACTCTATTCACGAGCTTTATCAAACACGGGAATATCCACCGATGAGCCATCCTTCGTCGGACCCCGCAGTGTCTGCGGTTGCTGCGAGAATGAGTGGTCTGGCAGTCCCGCATCCTCGCCGAGCTAGCATTTTAGAAATCGGTTGTTGCTCTGGACATCATCTCATTCCGCTGGCGCAGCGTTGGCCAGATAGTCACTTTATCGGCATCGATTTAATTGAAAGCTCGATTCGGAAAGCAAATGAATACGCGTTAGAGATCGGACTTAAGAACATTCAGTTTCAAGCGGTAGATTTGTTGAATTACCAACCTAAAAATGGGCCGTTTGACTTTATCATCGCGCACGGATTTTTTTCATGGGTTCCAGATGCCGTAAAAGCGGCTTTGCTTCGTTTTTGCCGTGAACATCTGAGTCCTACAGGCATTGCCACGGTGAGCTTTAATCTGGAGAGCGGATGGAAATCACGTCAACCCGTCATTGAAAAAGCCCGCGCGATTCAACAGGCGATAGGATGTGATGAGGTCGAGTCTTTGCAAATTTTACAAAATCTAACCGAAAAAAATCATCCTGAAGCTTCGATTATTTTGGATATGCTAGCCAAGGGATCAGAGATTTTGGCCTTTGACGATTTCAGCCCGATCAATGATCCATGGCCGCTGGATCGTTTCGTGTCAGCAGCTGCGCATCATGGGTTGAGATGGCTAGGTGAATCAAATCCTAACGAGAATATCCCCAGGGGAGTCAGCTCGGAAATGATTGGAGAGCTTAAGAGCAATGCCGCAGAAGCATTGAGTTTTCAAACAGCGATGGATGAGCATTCTGGACGGACTTTTCGATCTGGCGTGTTGTGTCGTGACGATGCCGCGCTCGAAAGAGTTTCAACGAATATAGCCCTGGATTTTTCAGTCCGTGTTGTTTCTGACACTGGCAATAGGGTAGAAAAGGCACTTTTTGAAGCAATCCAATCGTTCGCGCCTGCTGCGGTGCCGATGTGTAATGTATTGAATGTTATGAAAAACGATGACCAAAGAGTCGTTTTACGCCAGCTGTTTGAGGGTGTTCACAATGCCTCGATTCAGCTGCGGATCGAGCCAGTCTATTTTTCCGAGGAGCCGCCTGATTTCCCCAAGCTGGATGCTTTCCGTCTGCTGTGCGCCCGGAATCAATTGCCACTCGTCGATGCATGGCATGTGCCGTGCCGATTTCCTGACGCCCATTATCCGGTGTTGGCAGCAATGGACGGCACTCGCCATTTTGATGATTTAGCTGCGCTTTCTAAAACAAAATGTCCGGAGCTGGCATTTACTCCATGGCTCCGGCATCTCGCGGCTAGGGGGATGTTTGCCGAATAGCGTTCGCTTATTTGCTACTGCGGTAGCTGTCGCCATTGTCAGGCATGCAACGATCAGACTGTCTACCAGTCATCGGATCGATCGGGCGGACGACACGGCATGAGCTGGCAAGGAGGGCGAGACCGAGAGTGGAGATGAGCAATAGGAATTTCATAGGTCGATGAGTTATCACTAATTTTTAGTGGGACTCATTAGAAATAACAAATTTCGGTTCACGTCAAGCTCATGGGAAAGCGCGTCTCTGATTTACGACTCCATCTCTATTCCGTCACTGCTTTTGCTTGTGGGACTTCTGCTTTGGCGAGTGGCATTCCTTTCAGTAAATCTGTATAGTCGATGAGGACTTGCTGGGCTTCTTTCAAAATGAGGTCTTCAGCTGGAAACTTGTTTAATTCACGATCCAGCTCATCGAACGATTCTTCATCCGAATCATCTGGTTTCGTGGGAGGTAGCTCTTTGATTTTTACCAAATCCGTTAGACCTGGTTTGGCAAGATTCTTGAGGGTGACTTCAAACGGGATTGGTGTATTTTTAGCGCGAGCAAGACGGTCTTTCTTCAGTGCTGAGCTTTTAGCCTTTAGCTCTTCTTTCTCTTTTTTACGTTTTGCTTCGTTGAGTGAAACGGATTTTTCTTCGCGTAATTTCTTGAAACGCTCGATTTCCGTTTTTAGTTCGGAGAATTCCGCAGAAACAGAAATACGCTCGCCGGAGCGAGTGCGTAGTTTCTCTAAAAATGCGGCGACACGATTGGTTTCATTAAAACTCGCAGGCTGAATGGTGTCCCAAGGTAAAGGGTTCTTCATATCGGATTCTCCGAACTCTGGCAAGTCGGTCAGCGATGGTAGGATAATGTCTGGTTTTACGCCCTCTAATTGGGTGGATTTCCCGCTGGGGCGATAAAACTTGCTAATGGTTACTTTTAAGGCACCTGGATCGGATCCAGGAGTGATCCCTTCTCCTTTCATGATGTTGCTGAGTTTAACGATCGTTTGAACCGTGCCTTTCCCGAATGTAGTGGTATCGCCGACGACGACTGCGCGACCATAGTCTTGGAGTGCACCTGCGACGATTTCGGACGCAGAAGCGCTGAAGCGACTGGTTAGCACGACTAAGGGTCCGTCATAAGCGACCTTGCCATCACGATCTGCGCCGATCTCCGTGCGGCCATCGGGTCCGCGTGTTTGGACCATCGGGCCAGACGGGATAAATAGACCTGCTAAATCAATCGCTTCTGGCAGTGAGCCACCGCCATTGCGACGGAGATCAAGAATGACACCAGTGACATTTTCCTTTTTCAATTTTTCCAGCAGCATGGCGACATCTGCGGAGCATGAGGTGGGCTTTCCTTTTCCATCGCCTTCGCCAGCGTAGAACATCGGAAGGTCGATCGTGCCGATGCGATGCGTCTTATCTCCAACCGTGATATCGATGACTTGAGCCTTTGCTTGTTGGTCTTCGATTTTGATTTCCTCGCGAGCGATACTAATCGTTTTGTGAACGCTGTCTGGTGCCCCGACGGGAATGATGTCTAGGTGAACCGTGGTGTTCTTTTTTCCGCGAATGAGTTCGACGGCTTTGTTGAGTGGCAAGTCGATGATATCGGTGAACTCATCATCTTTATTTTGTGAAACGCCGATGATGCGGTCTCCAGGCTTGATGAGTCCGCTACGCTCTGCTGGACCGCCAGGAACTAGCGAGGCGATGGTGCAATAACCATCTCTCGATTGAAGCGTGGCACCAATCCCAATGAGCGAGAGATTCATGTCACTGGTGAAACTTTTGTGCTGCGCCGGATCGAAGTAATCGGAGTGTGGATCATAGACTTGCGCCAACGAATCCAAATACATTCCCATGACATCGTTATCACTTAGTTTCCGCATCATTTCAGTGACACGATCGTAGCGCCGGTTGAGGAACTTTTTAATTTCGGGTTCTTTTTTACCGGAGAGTTTTTCTTGGAGATATTCGTATTTCAGATGCTTTTCCAGATCGATTTTGCTTCGTCTAAAGTTGCCGGATTTGGTGCTTTTTCCCGATCATAAGAGAAATTTTCATCCGTGCTGAAATCGAATTGATCCTTTTCTAGCAGCTCTTTGATAAAGGCAGAGCGCTCATTGAGGCGTTCTAGGTAGCGCTTAAAAATGATGTGGGCGAGCTTTGTGTCACCATCGATGCTGGTTAGCTTGGCGAGCTTTGGACGATACTTGTTAAATTCTTCCAAGTCATTTTTGAGGAAAATCATGTGACTGCCGTCGAGCGAGTCGAGATAGTGATCGAGAAATTTGCCAGCGAGTTCATCGTCCAGTCTGCGGTGGGCAAATTGAGAGTTTTCGAGAATCTTTGTCGTGAGAGTCGTCACCGCTGCATTCGTGGCTTCGGCATCCAGCGGTGCATCATCGAAAAAGCTAAATGCTCCGGCTGTGACGATCAAAGCTGTGCTGATCGAGATAGCCGGGATGATGGACTTGAAAAGTGGTTTCATGAATTTTTATGGGAAACGAGCAAATGTCTTTCAGCAGATTGCATGCGCAACACAGAAATAACGGTGCGGAAAAGAAGAGCTGTCTGGTATTTTTAGAAATGACGCGGCTATTCTGCTCTGGAAAGACGGTGAATGCCGCGTTTTAGCAGCTGTGCATCGACAGTTGTCGCAAGGGTGTCGTCGAGATAGATGGTGAAATTATCTTCGATAAACTCGATGGAGTGGAGATCGCCAGTTTTGGTTTCGAAGGCATCAATGAGGCTTTTCATGTCTTTGATTTCCTTTCCATTGATCTTTTTGACGATGAGGTTTCGGAGGTTTTCGTAGCCGACAGTGGCCGGGGTAGGGATGGAGCCACTTAGGAAAATGACGCGGTCCATTTGATCCTCAAATTTGTGGGGATTTTCAAGAGCATCCAGAAATGGTAAAGGTGCGCGGCTTTTCCAATTCTCTCCAAATGACTCTAAAAGCGGGCGAGTGAGTTCTTGGAAAACGAAGCCGCCTTTGAGTAGAAAATTAGGAGCTTTGCCGAAAGTATAGTTCGGAACGAGACGCGAGCTTTCTTCTTCGCGGGTGAGAGTTGCCTTGAGCTCTAACGGTTTTCCTTCTCGCAGCACAGAGAGCGTGACGACATCGCCAGCAAATTTTTCACCTCGGATGAGATTGCCCCAGAAAAGGCTGCCGTAAGTCGCATGTTGATAGTAGCCACGACGATCAATTGAGTAACCGTCGATGCTGAGTAAAACGTCTCCTTTTTTCACTCCGGCAGCTTCGGCGGCACTATTTTTGCGAACATTATCGACGTAGACGCCGCCCTGATCCTCTGTGAGCTTGAGCCATTGACGGAAAGACATGTCCTCGGTGCGACTGCCGGAAATACCGAGGCTGGGGAAGCCTTTATAGCCACCGTTAGAACTCGCTTTAATGAAGCGTGAAATCACGTCAGTCGAGATGACGTCACAAATTTGGTCTTTTGAATCATAGCTGACGAGGATGCCGGATAACTTGGCCATTTTGCAGGAACGGGTAGCGAGTACGCTACTGGCCGCGCATCTGCATGGATGACTTTGACCAAATAAGTAAGGAAGCGCTGGTTATGGAGAAAGTTTGAAACGATATCGACACTTTGAAGATTTCCTGAAGTGCGGATGGTTTCGCCATTGTCTTCGATTTGTATGATTTCCAGAGTTTGTCCCACTTTCGCTGGAAAATTGATTTCTAAAGGAGTCGTTTTTTTAATAGTGCGTCGCCTTCTTCTTCTTTGAGTGGACCGAGTAGAGCGAGATTTGCTTCGTAATCCACAGAAATGACTTTGGCTTGGGCGAAATGGGAGCCGTCAACGGATTCGAACTCCAGATAAGTCGAATCAGCAACGAGTTCTGCCGAGATTAAGACGAGCTGCGGACCAACAATCGCCGCGAGCGCGCGGGAGCTGGTCGGTGGATTTTTCTCCCATGGCTGGCCGGGGTTCCAGGTCTGTTGAGTGGAATTGATGCGGACGACAGAGTTCTTTATTTCTGCTAGAGGAGCTTTCTCCGGAGTTTGTGTGGCTTCTTGTGGAGGCGTCGAAAGCTGAGTAGGCGAATCAGACTTTTTGGATTCACAAGCGGTTATAGCGAGAGCGAAAAGCAAGATATAGGACGGGCGCATGGGGAAATAGAAAATCGAAAATGAGAAATGGATGACGGTATCTGGCTTCAGTG
>JAAURL010000068.1 GCA_012032235.1 Akkermansiaceae bacterium
TTTGGATTTAGCCGCAAGAAGGCGCAGATTCCGCAAAGAGAAGAAGTTGTAGACGGGCGGGTTAGGGAGAGCCTTCTGCAGAGGTGGCTGGAAAACAAAAAGTGTTGCGGGACGCGGTTGGTTGGTTTTCTCTGTCCGGGCTGTCAGGGCTCGTGGAGATTCGGCAAGCAAATCCCGCCAGGTCTTGATCGAAGCAACGGTAGCTTGTCCGTGTTTGCCGCGGGTTCCCTGACAGCACTTTTATTAGACCTTTTTCACCATTGGTGGGGATGCCTTGATGGAAGGGTGCTGAAAAGCCCCTCCGCGATGCGCAAATCTGATCCGAGATTCGAAGAATTCCCGGCAGGATGCCGGAAATGGCACGCTGGAAGCGTGCGCCCCCCGAATGAAGAAAGAACTCTAATGGGCCAACAATTCGCTGAGGCGGTTTTCTAACAACGCGGTCAGAGCGAGAGCGCCGCCTTTCGTAGGGAGATTTCCGGAAGCTAGCATCTCACTGACAGCGATGGGTTCTCCGGCGATGACTTTGGCGGTGCGACGGATCGGGTAGGTGGGAAAACCGAGTAGATCTTCTTCCAGCTTCAGTAGCGTTTCCGCCCTGCGATCTAGCGTGGGATCGTCTAGTAAATAGTCGCCAATGTAGCTGTGAGCCTGGAGTGCGGTGAAAGCGCGATCAAGATCATCGAGCAAGATTTCCTTTTCGCCGGGCGTGGGTGGTTTTTCATCATCTAGCAAACGGCGACGGATCCGGTAGCGGAGGGCGCGGACTCGCTCCGGTGGTGTAACGGCTTTGGCGTCACGTGGGTAGCGACTTTCTGCTAGGGAAAGGAGATTTTCGCAGAGCTGGGTGAGGCGTTCGGCGACGTTTCCCTGGCCGGCTAGGCCGAGGTATTCGGTTTCTTTGAGGGCGAGAATACCCGTGCCGAGACGGAGAATTCGTTCGTCCACGGGCATCGATGGTTTCGGCGTCCAACCGATGCGATTTTCTAGGTGAGAGAGGCGGTCGCGGAAGGTCGCTACTACTGCCGAATCATGGAAAAAGCGGAGTGCGATGGGCACGAGGAAGGCGAGTTTGTTCGCGGGAAGTCGCCCGGCAGCTTTCAGCAAAATCGAGGCGACACCTTCATTTAGAGGATCCAGCCGCCGATGGTGGTGATAGATTTCTCCTTCGGGGAAAATGATGAGGGGAGCGGAGCTTTTTTCCAGTAAGGAAATGGCCGTTTTGATGGCTGAAAAATCGGGACCGTCACGATCCACGGAGAAGGCGCCCATGCTTTGTAACGCCCAAGAGGCCAGAGGGCTGGCTTCGAAAATCTCCCGGGCCGCCATGAAATGGGGGCGCAGGCCGTGTTGGGAGGCCAGCTCCATCAGAACGTGTGGGTCGGAGTGGTCCGAGTGGTTTGGCGCAAGGAGAACCGCGTGTCCGGCGTCGCACAGCTCCCGGATTTTTGGAAATCCCTCGGCCTCGATTTTTCCAATTTGATATTTCCGGGAGAGATGGACGACGCGGTTCACCGCTAGGCCTAACGGGCAGACCCATGGTCGTGTCTTCGGCGGACGAAACGTGTAGGGCAGGTCATTACGGAGACGACGCATGGATCGTTTTCTAGGGTGATACCGCCAAAATGCAACGGTTCAATAGACCTCTTTCACACTTGTTGGGGATGCCTTGATGGAAGGCTGCTGAAAAGCCACTCCGCGATGCGCTCCTTGAATCCGAGATTCGAAGAATTCCCGGCAGGATGCCGGAAATGGCACGCTGGAAGCTCGCGCCCCCCCGAATATGGAAAGAGCTTTGTTAGGATTTCATGATTTTCCAATCTGTGAGAGACTTTTGGATAGATAGAGTGTTGATTTTGTGCATCTAGGATCAGTGAAAATGCTAAAATTAGGTATACAGGTTTGTTTGCGTGTGATGGCGTGGGTGTTTTTCGTGACCTTTCATTTTTCTGCAAAGGCAGATGAAACGAGACCCAACGTGATTTTCATCCTAATCGATAGTCTCGGGTGGAGCGATACCACACTCTACGGGATGACTCAATTCTATCAAACGCCCAACATTGAGCGTATTGCCAGGAGGGGGATGCTGTTTTCAAAGGCTTATTCGGACGGTCCATTGGATTGTCCGACGAGGGCTAGTATTTTAACGGGTCAAAGTCCCGCGCGGACAGGAATCACTGGAGTCCGCAGCACGGGTTCTGATCCATTTTTGAAAGCTGAACTGCTCGATCAAGCGCCGCCGGAACAGAAAGTCCGTGAGGTGCGATCTGCCACTCGTCTGCGTGCTGATTCTTACACGCTAGGGAAGGCCATGAAAGCGGCTGGATATGCGACTGGCCATTTTGGAAAGTGGGAGTTGGGTGCTGGAAAAAAATTCCGCGCGAGAATACGGGTTCGATGAGGATTTTCTGCAGGCAAACCCAAGATCCAGTCGTCATCCAGAAAATTCAAAAACGACTCATCCAGAGGAACAAACGGATGATTTCATCACTGACAGTGC
This sequence comes from Akkermansiaceae bacterium, assembly GCA_012032235.1. Taxonomy (GTDB): domain Bacteria; phylum Verrucomicrobiota; class Verrucomicrobiia; order Verrucomicrobiales; family Akkermansiaceae; genus Luteolibacter. The sequence continues at coordinate 2,501 of JAAURL010000068.1, forward strand.
GATCAAATGGATGCAGAAAAACAAAGAGAAATCATTTTTTCTGAATTACTGGCCACGTTCCGTCAGTGCGCCGTATCACGCAAAACCTGAATTGATTGAAAAGTATAATGCCTTAGCGAATTTTAATAATAAGCAGTACCGTCCCATCTACGCCGCGATGATCGAGGCGATGGATGCGAACATCGGAAAACTGCTAGATGCTCTCGATCAATTGGATATCGCTGACAAAACTGCGATTATCTTTTTCTCAACCAACGGCGGAGTGACTTCTGATACAGAAAAATGTGATGGAGCCGCCCCCACCAGTAATTCGCCACTGCGTGGAGGCGCTTCCTCTGTTTATGAAGGCGGCCTAGCCGTGCCCTGCATCGTTAGCTGGCCCAATGTCACCAAGTTCAACAGCCGCAGTCATGCTGTCATCCAAGGAGCGGATTTTTATCCAACGTTCGTAAGCCTGCTCGGTCTAGAGACGAAACCGGGTCAGATTTTCGATGGAGTTAGCATCGTCCGAGCATTAACCGGAAAGCCACTTGAGCGGCAAGCGGTGTTCACTCATTTTCCCCACTATCCACGGTTATTAAGCTCGGGCGACCCCGATGCTCTGCCGCCATGCTCCCAAGTGATTGCTGGTGAGTGGAAACTGATCCGTATCTATCATGAAGAAGGCGAAGGAAAACATGGTTATCGGCTTCACAATCTCCGCGATGATGTGACGGAAACCCATAACTTTTCTGCTGAAAATCCAGGAAAAGTCGCGGAGCTGGATGCGTTAATTCAGCAACATTTGGACAATACCAAAGCGGTCATTCCGGAAATCAATCCGGAGTATCGACCTTCAATGAAATCGGTTGACGCCGATTGACAGATGCGGAGTGGCGGGATAAACAAAACCCATGGTGTTTTGTCGGAGTTTGCTCGTCATCGGAATGGCTTTTTCGTCATTCGGCTGTGCTGACATTCGGATTCCTTTTACTGTTAAAAGTGGCCCGGAGTGGCAGTCTGCCGTAGATCGTCAGGTCGGGCAGTTAGGTTACCGCAACTGGATCGTCGTGGCTGAGGCTTCGTTTCCCGCTCACAGCCGCCACGGCGTCCGGCAAGTCACCGCAGATGTGGATATACCTACTGCGCTGGATTATGTGCTTAGGACGCTTGAACGCACTGAGACGGTGAGGCCTCAACTTTATGTGACGCGTGAGCTGCGTTCAGTGGAAAACGACTTTGCGCCGGGAATTGAAGATTTCCGCAAGCGGATAAAGGACTCGCTCCACGGCCACGAAACGACGGAACTGGACCAGCAATCCCTGCTGACTTTGCTGGAAGATGCGAATCGCAGCTTCGACGTTCTCATCATCCGGACGAATAGCGCCCTGCCCTATTCCTCGGTTTTTCTGGAATTACAGCCCGGATATTGGGACGTGGAATCAGAAACTCGGCTGAGAGAGAGGATTGAGCGAGAACGCATGCAAAAAATCGTGCGACCTCAGTAAGAACGTGCATTCTTCCGGCGTGAGCCGTAAAGACGAAGAACTACGCCAAGAGAGAGAAGCTGCCTGGATTGGCGATGCTGTCCTCGCCCTGTTTGCCCGCCAATTCGTGCTGCGCGAGCGAAATTCAATGGATGGTGAGTGGTTTACTCGCCTTACATCGAACGATTTTCTCAGCGCTTTTGGCAATCCCACCCGAGTTGAAGCCTCTATTGGGAAGCTCTATCATGAGGGCGGACTCAGCGCTGCCTTTGCGTGGATGGAGGCGGAGCTAGTTCCACTTTTCCGAAAGCAAATGGCGAAAAAAGGCTAGGCTTTCGTGAAGAAAAACATCGAATGTTGATGTCGAACGACATGAAAAAGGAGATCCGGCAGAACTGTTCGGCATGCCTACTGCTTTCTCTGAGGAAGCCTGCGGAAGCCCGAATGTGACAAAATTGTCACTTGTACTGTTAGATTCTTTCTGGTTTCCTGCCTGTGTGGGCCGTGCCAAGGAAAAGATCGACGAGAAGAAACTTCGGAGCTGGAAACTGCTCGATGATTTCCGTCGGCGCCTCGCCACGGTGCGCGGGACGGTGGCTCCACCGCCCAACAAACGCCCTGGCGGTCCTGAGCGACTGCTGCTTGAGGAGAACTATTTCAGCCTCATGCTTTTCGGTCTCTTCAACCCGGTGCTCGACAGCATGCGCGGGCTCTGTTCGGCCAGCCATCTCAAGCGGGTGCAAGAGGATGTCTGCGGCAGATCTGTTAGCCTTGGTAGTTTCTCAGAGGCGCAGGGAGTCTTCGATCCCGAACTGCTCAGGCAAGTGTTCCTCGATCTAACAGGTGAAATCCACACCTCGTGGGGCGACGCACGGCTCACCCATCTAGCAGACAAGCTCAAGCTCGTGGACGGCACCCTGTTGCCCGCCCTGCCGCGCATGCATTGGGCGCTCTGGCTCAACGAACAAAACCGCGCCGCCAAGCTACATTTGAAATTCTCCGTGCTGCGCCAGGCCCCCAGCGATGCGCTCGTCACCACCGGCAATGCCTGCGAACGCAAGGCCCTGCGGCAATTCGTGAAGAAGGGCGAGACCATCGTCGCAGACCGCTATTACGGTCTCGAATACGGATTTCTCCAAGAGCTTCGCAAACTGGGCGTCTCGTTTGTTTTTCGCATCCGCAATAAACCGCGCATGGAAATCATGGAAGAACTCCCTCTAACAGAAGCGGATCGAGCGGCAGGCGTCACCTGGCAAGGCTTGGTGAAATTGGGCGACAAATGGCAAGGCCAGCCGGTCCGCGTGGTCAAGGTCGAGGTGGATGGCAAGGAGTTACTACTAGCCACCGATCTTGAAATCGAAGCAGAATTGATCGCCCTGATCTACCGCTACCGCTGGCAGATCGAACTCTTTTTCAAATGGATGAAAAGCATCCTCGGCAACCGACACCTGATGGCCGAATCGCCCGAAGGAGTCGCCATCCAGACCTACAGCGCACTCATCGCGGCGCTGATGCTACAACTCCTAACAGGCAAGCGCCCCGGCAAGCGGGCGATGGAACTCATCCGTTTTTACCTGATGGGCCATGCGGACCTCGATGAAGTCATGACGCTGTTAGGTTTGCAAAAATTTGCCGAGTAAAATGACAAGGGAACTGCGGCCTCCGCCGCTCCCGTGGATTGCCGTGCCCTGATGGCTCAATCCCCGCGCACGTGGCAAGACAATGCCACATCAGGAAGCGCCCGCCCTACTCAATCTGCTGCAAATCCAAGCTTTAGCACCATCCAAGCATCAACCATGCCGAACAGTTCTGGCCTTGGCTCGTTTCTCAAGGTTTTGCATTTGATGCGAACCTTCAGGATGATGGAAATAATGACGGCGTGAATCTGTTGATGGCTTACGCGCTCAATTTGAACCCTAATCAAAACCTGAGTGGTAGTATGCCGAAGCCAGTGATGAATGGGAACCAGATGGATTTCAGTTTTTACGCGGGAAGAGCTGGAGTGAATTACTCCGTAGAGACAAGTTCAGATCTCCAAAATTGGACGACTACGGGCGTTACGCTTTCTAGTCCAAGCGCAAGTCAAGTTCGCACGGCTTCTGTTTCGGCAACTGCCCAAAAGCAATTCATGCGTCTTGTCGCGAGCTATTGACTTGGCTAAAGAATTTATTTTATCGCCACTGCGAGGAGCGTTTGAAACTTCGGCGGCAACTCTTCCCGATCTGCGACGATGATTTCGATTTGTTGAAAACCGGATTTCTCTAACATCCCAGCAAGTTCGCTTTCAGAAAAGCCTAACCACCGATCCGCATAAAGCTCCCGGGCTTCTTCAAAGTTGTGCTGCACTAGATCTAACACAATGAGGCGCCCGCCGGGTTTTAAAATGCGGAATGCTGCATCAATGGCGCGTTGGGGATATTCTGCGTGGTGCAGCGCTTGGCTCAAAATCGCGAGATCCAAGCTACTGGAATCAATCGGAGGCTCTTCGATATCACCGATGCGGTATTCAAGGTTCGTAAGGCCATGCTGGGTGGCCAGCGCTTGGCCGAACTCGACCATTTTCGGAGAAAGATCCACGGCGATGACTTTTTCTGCGCGTTGGGCCAGTAGCTGGGCCAAAGTCCCCTCACCCGCTCCCAAATCAGCGACCACTTCATAGTTGAGAATTTTGATGAGCGCCTCGGCGAGTGCTTTCCAAGAGCGCCCCGGCACGTAGTCTTTGCCAAAACGACCAGCAAGCTCGTCAAAGTAAGCACGCGCACCGTCTTTTCGTTTTCTCAGTAAGTGGCGCAGCGCCGTCTTGTCGTTAGCGACTTCTGGAACCTCTGCAGCAGCCAACGCCGCGACTTCCATGAGATCTTTATCCGCCGTGCAGGTGTAGATATTGTTTTTCCCGCTGCGCTCATCGCTGACCAGACCTTCCTGTTTCAGCTGGGAAAGCTGCGTAGAAATCCGGCTTTGGCCCATCCCTAAAATTTCCTGCAACTCTGCAACTGAAAGAGCTTCGTGCTCCACCAGCATCAAAATGCGCAACCTCGTCGGGTCAGAAAGCAACTTCAAAGATTTCAGCATTGACGGCATACAGGAGGAATGTATCAACGCATCACGATTTGACGATACGAAAATCACAAAACAAATGAGCACCTACATTTTTTCATCCGAGTCCGTTGGCGAAGGCCATCCAGATAAAGTCGCAGACACCATCTCAGACGCCATCCTTGACGCCTGCCTAGCGATCGATCCAAAGAGCCGCGTTGCTTGCGAAACCTTTGTCAAAAGCAACGTCGTCGTTGTCGGCGGGGAGATCACCATCCCGAAAATCGGCCAAAAACCGATCGGCTCCGTGATCAATATCGAGAACGTCATCCGCGAAGCAGTTCGTGGAATCGGCTACATCAATGGTGACGACGTTTTCCACGCTGATAGCCTTTTCATCAATAACTACCTGACAACTCAGTCGCCAGACATCGCGCAAGGCGTGGATGCAAAAAAGGCATCTGGCAAGAAAACTGCCGAGCAAGGCGCAGGCGACCAAGGCATTATGTTTGGCTATGCTTGCGATGAAACGCCAGAGCTGATGCCTGCCCCCATTATGTTTGCTCACCGTCTAGGCCGGGAACTAACAAAAATCCGCAAAGCAGGCAAACTCGCCAAATGGCTGCGCCCAGATGCGAAATCACAAGTTTCCGTCGAATACGTCGATGGCAAGCCAACCCGCATCGTCAACGTCGTCATTTCCACCCAACACGCCGACGGAACGACTCACGCTGAAATCGAAAAATTCTGCATCGAGCAAGTGATCAAAAAAGTTCTGCCAAAGAACATGCTCACCAAAGACACCGAATATCTCATCAACCCGACTGGCAAATTCGTCATCGGTGGCCCACAAGGCGATAGCGGCCTAACAGGCCGCAAAATCATCGTTGATACTTACGGCGGCACTGGCCGCCACGGTGGTGGCGCTTTCTCCGGCAAAGACCCTTCCAAAGTGGACCGCTCTGCTGCCTACATGGGCCGCTGGGTAGCGAAAAACGTCGTCGCTGCTGGCCTTGCGAAAAAGTGTGAAGTCCAATTTGCCTACGCCATCGGCCACCCACTCCCTGTTAGCGTTCACGTTGACACCTTCGGCACTGGCACGACGAGCGATGAGAAAATCCTTGCAGGCATCCTGAAAACTTTCTCCTTCAAACCAGCGGACATTGTAAAGCAACTCAATCTCCTTCGCCCGGTTTACTCGAAATCGACCAATTACGGGCACTTCGGTAAAGACGACAAAGATCTCACTTGGGAAAGCACGGATAAGGCAGCTGCACTCAAAAAGGCAGTTGGCTAAATCCCAGACGAAAGACACAAGACTCTAAGAAGCAAGAGAAGAAAATGCCGTTGCATCATTTTGAAGAACTGGAAGTTTGGAAGCGTAGTTCACGCTTGGCTGTTTCTATTCTCGAGCTGGTGGACGCCACGAAACTCTACGCATTAAGAGATCAAATGGCGCGTTGCTGTATATCGGTTCCTTCTAACATAGCGGAAGGAGCTGAACGCGAGAGTGATAAAGAGTTTCGCAGATTCCTAGCAATCGCTAAAGGATCTGCAGGCGAACTTCGCACACAGCTCTATATCGGAATCCGTGCAGGAGTCTTCGATGTCGAAAAAGCGACACCATTGATCCAAGAAACCAAAGAGATTGGCTCCATGATCGAAAGTCTCCGTAAAAAAATCCACGGCCCTGGAATCGTCAATAAGTTGCTATCGATTTTCTTCTAATCTTGCGTCTTGAGTCTTGCAGTCTTTCTTCTCCAAAAACAACTAACAGAAAAATAATATGAGCTTCACAGATTATAAAGTACGCGACATCGGCCTCGCAGATTTTGGCCGTAAGGAAATCGAAATTGCCGAACATGAAATGCCAGGCTTGATGGCAACGCGCGAGAAGTATGGCAAAGAAAAACCGCTGCAAGGCGTCCGCGTCATGGGCTCTCTGCACATGACGATTCAAACCGCGGTTCTCATTGAGACACTTGTTGACCTCGGTGCAGAAGTGCGCTGGGTGAGCTGCAACATTTTCTCCACCCAAGATCACGCTGCCGCTGCCATCGCTGCCCGTGAAATCCCAGTCTACGCATGGAAAGGCGAGACACTCGAAGAATATTGGTGGTGCACATGGAAGGCACTTGTGAACCCACAAGGCCTGGGCCCGCAACTCATCGTCGATGACGGTGGCGATGCCACACTTCTTATCCATAAAGGCTACGAAATGGAAAATGGATCCGACTGGATCTCCACTCCATCTGAGAGTGAGGAAGAGCAAGTCATCAAGGATCTTCTCAAAGACATCAAAGGCAAACACCCGGGCATTTTCCACGAGATTGTGAAAGAATGGAAAGGCGTTTCCGAAGAAACCACCACCGGTGTGCACCGCCTCTATCAGATGGCGAAAGCTGGCACCTTGCTAGTTCCTGCAATCAACGTCAACGACTCCGTGACCAAATCAAAATTCGACAACCTATACGGTTGCCGTGAGTCTTTGTTAGACGGTATCAAGCGCGCCACTGACGTGATGATTTCTGGCAAAGTCGGAGTCGTCTGCGGCTACGGTGACGTAGGTAAAGGCTGCGCCCAAGCACTCCGCGGTGCTGGTGCCCAAGTCGTCGTCACAGAAATCGATCCGATCTGCGCACTCCAAGCTGCGATGGAAGGCTTCCGCGTTCTCACCATCGAAGACACCCTCGGCTGGGGCGACATCTACGTGACCACCACGGGCAATAAAGACATCATCCGTCTGGAGCACATGGAAAAAATGCGAGACCAAGCCATCGTCTGCAACATCGGCCACTTCGATAACGAGATCCAAATCGACAAACTCAATGCCTCGAAAACAGCAGTGAGAACCAACATCAAGCCACAAGTTGATAAGTACACATTCCCAACGGGCAATAGTATTTACATGCTAGCAGAGGGCCGCCTCGTCAACCTCGGTTGCGGCACAGGTCACCCTAGCTACGTCATGTCCAGCTCCTTCACCAATCAGACGCTCGCCCAAATCGATCTCTGGAAAAACAAGGAAAACTACAAGGCTGGCGAAGTGAAAGTGCTCTCCAAAGAACTCGATGAAGAGGTCGCACGTCTCCACCTCGCCAAAGTCGGCGCGAAACTCAGCAAGCTCACTCAAGAGCAGGCCGACTACATCGACGTCCCAGTGGAAGGCCCATACAAGGCCGATCACTATCGCTATTGAGATCGATTGATCAGTCATACTTTAAAAAAGCCTCGCTCGTTTTGAGCGAGGCTTTTTATTGTGCAGCCACTGAAAGTGTAGCAGGCCATCGTCAAATCATGTCTAAGAAAAAACCAACCACCTGGGAAGACAGCGCCATTTTGGCTCGCGGGATTTTAAATGATCGGGTCGAGCGCAGAAAATGGCTGCTCAGGTTGTTAATGTTTCCATTGGTCATGATCGTGATTGGCGTTTGGGGCATTCACGACTGGATTTGGCAAAGCCCATGGCGCGTGCTGCTTTGGTGGGGTGGTTGCGCTTGGCAACCTGTATGGTGCTGCTTTTTGCAGTCTACGATGCACTGGGCGTCATTCGCGAAGAAAGGGCAAAATCACGATCAGATTCTGATGATCGATAACGGTGCATCTCTAGAGACGCACCCACCGAGAATCACTTCTTGTCTGGAATAAAAATCAAACCCACTCCGTTGATGCAGTAACGCTTATCCGTCGGAGTATCGAAGCCTTCACCTTCAAAAACATGGCCCAAGTGCCCATCGCATTTCGCACAGTTGACTTCGATGCGTGTTGCGCCCATGGAATCATCTCTCTTGGTCGTTACATTTTCTGCTTTCGCAGGATCGTAGAAAGACGGCCAACCGCAGTGGGAATCGAATTTCTGATCCGATGAAAACAACAATGCTTTGCAGCCCGCACAGTGATAGGCTCCCTTCCCTTGTTTTTGAAATTCTTTATAAACTGCGCCATTCGGAGATTCTGTCCCAGCTTTTCGCAAGATTCGGTATTGCTCCGGAGTGAGGATTTTTTTCCACTCCTCATCGGTTTTTTGAACGACGCCTGTTGGTTCTACAGGTTTCACGGGCTGAGTTTCCATGGTTACTTTTTTCTGATCGTCAGCGTTACAGGCAACTAACGAAATGGATAGAATGAAGGTGGAAAGTAAATAAATGGTATTCATGATGTAGAAGATGGCGATCATTTTCAGATCACCGAAACCTCATCCTATTCCCTCTTTTTGCAAATTGGATTATGCAAAGGCTTCTTCTAACAGTGCCTTAGCGTAATCACGATTCATCCTTGCGATGTGGTCGACACTGATCTCCTTGGGACAAGCCGCCTCACATTCATACTGATTGGTGCAGTTTCCGAAACCTTCCGCATCCATTTGGCGAACCATCCCCAACACACGCTTGTTGCGCTCTGGCTGGCCTTGCGGTAGATGACCGAGATGAGAAATTTTCGCCGAAACGAATAGCATCGCGGAGGCGTTTTTACAAGATGCCACACAAGCGCCACAGCCGATGCAAGCCGCAGCGTCAAAGGCCGTATCTGCGTCTTTTTTCGGAATCGGAACAGAATTCGAGTCAACACTGGAGCCCGTCCTAATGTCGATGTAGCCGCCCGCAGCGATGATGCGGTCGAAGGCAGAACGATTCACGATCAAGTCGCGAATCACAGGAAATGGATTGGCACGGAACGGCTCGATCCAAATGGTATCATTTTCTGAAAATTTCCGCATGTGCAGCTGGCAAGTCGTCGTGCCGCGCTCCTTACTGTGAGGGACTCCGTTGATCGTCAGCGAACAAGAACCGCAAATCCCTTCCCGGCAGTCGTGATCGAAATGAATCGGCTCATCACCTTTTTCGATCAAGCGCTCATTGACGATATCGAGCATTTCAAGAAACGATGCCTCTGTAGGAATCCCTTTTGCGTCGTAAGTCTCAATCTTACCTTTCGCATTAGGTCCAGTTTGCCGCCATACTTTGAGTGTTAGATTCATGGAAATTTACCTAAAAGAGAAAACGATTTGTTGTGCCACAAGGACCGCCAAGAGAATAAATACGTTTGCCCAGCGGGCTAGGGAAAAATTTTCCATTTCCTGAATTTATTCGCATGGTTGAGTTTCCCAGTCGCTAAATCTCAGGCTTGCGTGATTACTTTGGGTTTATTAACCATTTCCGCATGACACAAGATCCGGATCACCACGACTCGCTCGGCGCGATGTATTCCGACTATTTCCTCGATTACGCCAGCTACGTGATTCTGGAGCGAGCCGTTCCGCACCTTTATGACGGTCTCAAGCCAGTGCAGCGCCGCATCCTCCACGCGATGGATGAAATCGACGACGGCCGCTACAATAAAGTCGCCGGAATCGTGGGAAACACGATGAACTATCATCCGCACGGCGATCAATCCATCGGTGCAGCCATCGTCGGTCTAGGGCAAAAAGACCTGCTGATTGACACCCAAGGAAACTGGGGAAACACCCTAACTGGTGACGGTGCCGCCGCTCCACGATACATCGAAGCGCGCCTCACGAAGTTCGCTAACGAAGTCGTTTTCAATCCAAAGACCACCAAATGGCTGCCCAGCTATGATGGCCGCCGCAAGGAACCTGACACGCTTCCTGTGAAATTTCCGCTGCTGTTAGCACAGGGCGTCGAAGGCATCGCCGTGGGTCTAGCGTGTAAAATCCTACCACATAATTTTCACGAACTCATCGAGGCAGCGATCGCTGTTTTGCGCGATCAACCCTTCACCTTGATTCCCGATTTCCCGACGGCGGGAATCATGGATGCGAATGATTACCGCGATGGTTTGCGCGGAGGAAAAATTCGCGTCCGTGCCCGAATCGCTACCGATAGAAAAGGAATTCTCCGCATCACGGAAATCCCTTTCGGCACGACAACAGGTGGCCTGATGGAATCCATCGTGGCGGCAGCGGATAAAGGAAAAATCAAGATCGCAAAAATCGAGGACAACACAGCGGCTCACGCCGACATTCTGGTCTATTTACCCGCCGGAGCCGATGCAGAACAAACTCGCGACGCGCTCTATGCTTTCACCGATTGTGAACTCTCTATTTCCCCGAATGCCTGCGTCATCGTCGATGGCAAACCACAGTTCATGGGAGTTTCTGAAATCCTCCGCCGCACGACTTTGCAAACGCGGGAGCTCCTGAAAATGGAGTTAGAAATCAAACTCAACGAGCTAGGCGAAAAATGGCACTTCAGCTCTCTGGAGAAAATTTTCATCGAAAATCGCATCTACCGTGACATCGAGGAATGCGAAACTTGGGAAGCGGTGCTCAAAGCAATCGACGACGGCTTGAAGCCTTTCAAAAACTTCTCAAGCGGGATGTCACTGAGGAGGATCTAGCTCGCCTAACGGAAATTAAAATTAAACGCATTTCCAAGTTCGACTCCTTTAAGGCTGACGAGGAAATCAAAGGACTGGAAAAGTCGATTGAGGAAACCGAAAAAAACCTCCGCAATCTCACCCGCTACACGATCCGCTGGTATGAGGAACTCGCGAAAAAATACGGTAAGGAGCGCGAACGCCGCACGGAAATCGCCTCCTTCGAGCGGGTGGACCGCATGCAAGTCGTCGCTGCTACAGAGACGCTTTATCTGGATGCGAAAAATGGATTTGCCGGCTATGGATTGAAAAAAGACGGCGAGCCAATCGAGAAATGCTCCACCATCGACGACATCATCACTTTCACTCAAGATGGGAAAATGCGCGTGATGAAAGTCGCGGAGAAAGTCTTCGTCGGCCAAAAGCCGTTACGTGTCGCGATTTTCCGCAAGGAGGAAGACCTCATTTACTCGATCATTTATCGCGATGGCAAAGACGGCCCGATTCTAGCAAAAACGTTTCACCATCGGCGGCGTCACCCGCGATAAAGAATATGACCTAACAAAAGGAAAGCCTGGCTCACGTGTACTTTACTTCGCCTTCCATAAAACGAACGA
>JAAURL010000069.1 GCA_012032235.1 Akkermansiaceae bacterium
CGTGGTTGAGACCAGCCAGCGACCCGCGAAGGTTTCCAAAAAAAGCCAGGCAGACCATCTCCCGCGCCATCAATCAAGCGAACGGCATTGGTGGAGGAGTCGAGAAGCTTAGCGCGTTTTTCTAACGCGTTTTGAAATAGATGATGCATGAACTCGCGCAAACTTTAGCGGAGATCGATTGCCCGGCGCGAAGCTTATTTATGGAAACACGAAAGTCCGCTCACTTGAGCGTAAAGCTACCCCAGACCGCTTCCTTATTCCTCCCGGATTCTACACTTTGATAAGTGCCAGATTTTTCCGTGTGGAAATAAAGGGTGAGCTTCGTTTTTGAAACAAAGTTATCCTTTCCGCCATAGTTGATTGCCACATCTCCCACGATCACTTTTTGGCTATTGTATTTCCCGTTCTTTTTCCTGTAAGTAAATGACACGGGTTTGTTCTGTGCACGGTTAGAAACCGAGACTTTGCTTTTTGACGCGAAGCGTAACTTTGAATTGGTCTGGGATGAACCAGGAAATTCATTGAATAGTCCGGTAGCTTTTTCTGTTAGCGTGAGAATGTTTTTCTTTTGGAGCGCCGAAGCGGGTGAGACCACTGGCAGATTAGGAAGAGACCATTTAGTTTGACCAACAAAGTCGCCGATTTTTAGATCTCGAATCCCGGTGTCCGAGATGGCGACATTCCGCCAAATCCCGCCACTGAACTCAGCCACAGCGACCGTGAAGTAGTATTCGCCCGAGATGTTTGGAATGTTAGAAGTCGTGTTGATTTTAAAGCTCTTGAACTGAGTCCCGCTATTAAGCGAACCCAGAATCTGCTCCGCCACAATCGTACCCGGTGATGGAAATGGTGCCCGCGTGGCCCAAAGCACTAACCGGATCGTCCCGGATGGAGCAGTGGTCCGATTACTGATAGTCCCTTCCAGCTTGAACGTGCATCGCGGTTCAGTGATTTCCCAATCCAGCTTGCCACTGGCCTGGACTGTCGTGGCATCGATACGGACGATGGAAAGTAGTAATGCGAAAACAAATAAGAGTTTTTTCATAAATGAGGTAGTTCACTCCGCACCAGCCTGAAGTCAAGCGGAACAAAAGTCCATCAGGCGAAAGCAAGCATGTAGTGTGGCAAGTGCGGCCTGCCACTTCCACAAAGTATCCCGGTATCCCGACTACCACTTCACTTTCACGCCAAAGATGCCGCCGATGCCTGGCTCGTTTTGGCCGGAAGAGTGAATCCGATAATCTTGGTCTGTGATGTTTTCAATGGCACAGGTGAGGTCGAGATTTTCCGTAGCACGCCAACCAGCGCGTAGGGAAGTCACAAGGTAACCTGGTGTACCTCCCGTAGGCGTGCGCTGGTTGTCGACTTGTTGGTCAATGTCAGAAATCCGATGCTCGTTTGCTGCGCCCAGCACGCGGCCTTCTACCCAGTATTTGTTGGATGCATCCGTCCAACGTAAAGCGAGAGAACCGGTGAGCGGGAGCAGGCGGGCGTTGTATTTTTTCTCATCTGGACCACCGAGGAAGGTAGGAGCCTCAGTCTCTCCTTCTTGCCATGATGCAAAACCAGAGAGCGTCCATTGTGGATAAAAACTCCACGCTCCCTCTAATTCAAAACCATAGATGTAGCCATTGCCTGCATTGGTCGCGATGGATGTTTTCAGCGTATCGTCTGTGAAAGAGCTGGTGATCAGATCCTCAACGTCCGTGTAAAAAGCCGCGAAATTCACGGAAGACTTTTCCGTGTTATAACGAGTGCCGATTTCATAAGTCAGGAATTTCTCTGGATCGACATTGATGGAGCCGAGCGATGTGTTCGACGATTTCGCTGTTAGATTCCCGCTCAAGTCGTCGAGGTTTGGCGCACGAAATGCTTGGGAAAGTCCACCATAAACGCTCCAGCCCCCATCGAGAGAGTAATTTCCGCGTAGCGAGCCGGAAAGATTATCCCAGTTACGGGATTGGTCTTCACCACCCGTGAATCTTCCTAAAGTCGCATCCACATAGGTGTAGCGACCACCACCGGTGATTTCTAACCGTTCGATAGGTTTCCACTGATACTGTGCGTAGGTGCCGAAGAGATCGTATGAGGAATCATCTGCGATCGAGAGAAATGATCTGGCCTTGTTATCAGAAGCGGGATCGGTATCGAAAACGCGTGGACCACCGACCGCGTCTGATCGGGAGGCCGAAGACTCAATCTCATCATGATAGAAATCCAGTCCATAGACTAGGGAGCCAGGACCGATTTTCGATTCTAACACCAGATCAACACCGGTGGTTTCCACATCGATATTGGTATAGCGCAGCGCACCGGAATCTGTGGCTGGCAGCGGTGTCGCCCCGGGAGCTTTGATTTCGCCCGTGCGGTTTTGAAATTCTGAATCCTGCGATGTCTGATAGGAAAGCGTGGCGCTCCAGCGTTGGATCGGCGCGTTTTGCTGTGAGTTTTCTCCCGCGTAGCGCAGATAGGTCATCGACCGCTCTTGGTCGTAATCGTCTGCGGTCCACGTTCCGGGAGCAGCGACGTTCGGTCCATGGATCCAGCCTGGGTTATTGCGGGTCCGGTGCCAGCGAGAAATGTCGTCTTGATCGATCTGATAGTGTCCCAGCGTGATGGTGGATTCTGGCGTGACGGCCCAGTCGAAGCGTAAATCTAAATTTTGCTCCTCGTAGCCAGTGCCTTTCATGCGGCCTACAGATGAATCTGAAATATCACCGAAACCCTTCGCTGTTAGTCCTAATAAAACTCCAAATTTACCACCGATTCCCGCCTCTGTTTCTAGGCGCCCGGTATGGCTGCCTTCACCGTTGGTGCGGTATTCATAGGCTGCTGAGCCGCCGACATACGCCTGGCCTTCCGTCTCCGTGCGATAGCGAGATGACTTGGTGAAAACATTCGCCGTGCCGCCGATCGCATCAGAACCGTAAAGCACCGAGCCCTGGCTTTTAATCAGCTCAATATGATCAATCGCTCCCGAATCGACCGTGTTCCAATACTGAACTGGCCCACCGCGAAACGTGGAATTATTAAAGCGCACGCCATCCACAAGGAGGAGATTCTGGCGTCCCGAAAATCCCCGGATGAATGGCGAACCGTGACCAGGAGCGGTTTTTTGAACAAGCACGCCGGGCGTAAATTGAAACGCATCCGGGAGCGTGCGGTGGGTATTTTCACGCAGATAGTTTTGATCCAAATAGCTGCTGGTGTAGGGAGAGCTGCTTTCATTTTCCTGGGACCGTGTGGCAGTAACGTAAATCGGATCTAGAAAATCTTGGGCGAATAAGGGAGAAAATCCTGAAAGTAAGAGAATAGGAATTTTTTTAATCATCGGATCTTGGACCGATAGAACGGGAGGAATCCGAATTCCTTAGAGAAAATTCTACACCGAAATTAAATCTTCGGAGCTTGTTTCTGATTACGGCGAAAGCCATCTAACAAACCAAACTCCTTGTCCGTGATCGGATACGGGCCGGAAAATTCGACCGCCTGTTTGCTGCCGATACGGGTGCGGCAGGCGTAGGCTTGGCGGGTTTTCAGATAGTATAAAATGAAATACTTCCGGTCATCCGTTGTCGTTTCTGCGAGGAAATCAGGCAGTCCTTTTTTAGAAACGAAAGTTCCCAGATCCGGGAACTCGCGGACTTGTGACTCCAGACGCAAATAACCAAAGGACGCGGGATTTTCTCTGATCAGCATGATCTGATCATCAGCAGCCATGGACATCACTTTCCCTAACACCGCATTTCCTACGGGAGCGCATGCACTCAGCATGCCGGCAGCTAGCAGCGCCAGTCGTAACCGGTATTGGGGAAATTTCATAAGCTTGTTATACGACCGCTCCGCGCCCGATCTCGCTGAATTAATGCGTCGATCAATTTCACGCTCGGGCGGTTTCCCTGGGAATCGATAAAAAAAGGAGTCTCCATGGGGATTAAAAAATTCCACTGCGGAGTTAATCCCGACTAGGCGGCCATACGCATCCACAATCGGGCCGCCGCTGTCTCCCGGCCGCAAAGGAATATCGATTTTAAATTGCCGCGCTCCCGTGAACGCTCCTTCTGGCGGCAGCGGCGTGACGAGTTTGCCAGCGACGGATCTTGCTCCTGTGGAGACGCCTCCGTGGATCAAGCTCGTTCCCGCAGGCAACCATCGATCCGGCGGCGTCCATTCATAATAATACGGAGTCTTTCGCGGAATGTGCAGTAAGGCGAGATCCGACGATTTTGAGCGCCATACAATCCGCGCTTTTTCTGGTTTCGATTTCCCACTCTGACCGCTGATGATAAACACATTTCGCCCAGCAGATCTCATCAACACATGATCCGCTGTCATGAAATAGCCATCTGCGGAAATAGGCGTGACGGAGCCTGCATCCGCATCTTGAGCGCCCAGGGATTTCGGCAAAACGCCACTCCAGCTGGTCAAAATCTTACGATCTGTGACGATCACGATGCTGGCCCGTTCTGCCACGAGCTGCCGGATCGCACGACTCGGCACCACCGGATCCGTGCTGGAGAAACAGAGCAGGCTTGAGTCAAAAAACCCAGTAACAGCAACCCAGACAACCGAACGAAATTTCCCATCCGCGCTTAGCAAAGCACATTCGCTCTCTCCTGCCAATGTAGAGTTCAGCTTTCGTTCAATAATTTCTCAATCACCTTCCGATACGGAGAAGGCATGGCCAATGCGAGGATGTCTTCGGGCGCTTGCCAAACCTCTCCATCTGTCAGCTGAAATTTTTCCTTCAACTTCTCCCCAGCGTGCACTCTCAAAGTCACCCGGTAGCGAGTGATGGTGTATTGCATTTCTGTTAGGGTCGGGAGCGTTGAAATTTCCGCTGCATCCCGCGTGGGAAGTTTCCACAATCCTTCCCGCCGCTTTCCCCCTTCGCGATGGAGTAAGATGTGGCCTCGCCGATCAGATAGCCAAAGCGCATGTTCATCCACGGCAGTGATCGCGGTCTTTTGGCGTTTGGTCGGGAGAATTTCTGGCTCGCGTGTTAGGCAAAATTTCGCCACCGGACAGTTCAGACAATCCGGTATGCCGGGTCGGCAAATCGTTTGTCCCAATTCCATCAAAGCAGAGTTATAGACCCGGGAATTTCTCGGATCTGCAAGGAGCTCCGCCCATTCCCAAATCTGCTTTTGTCCTGCGTTGTCATCGACTGCTGCTTGAAAAGCCATGATGCGCGATAAGATCCGGGCCACATTTCCATCGACGACTGCTGCGGGTAAATTGGCTGAAAATGCCCTCAAAGCATTCGCCGTGTATCTCCCGACGCCGGCAACTTCATCAGCAAATCGATCTCCATCGGGAACTTACCATCATGCTCCGCGATCACTGCCCGTGCAGTTTCCCGCAACATCCTGACCCGCCGATAATACCCCAATCCCTCCCACGCTTTTAGCAATCGCTCATCATCGGCTGCGGCTAGGGATTGGATCGTCGGGAACGTTTCCAAAAACCGCGTATAAAACTCACGGCCTAACACCGTCGCAATCTGCGTTTGTTGCAGCATGACTTCTGAAATCAAAATCGCATAGGCTTCTTGCGTCCGTCGCCATGGATAATCTTTCCCGTTTTTTAAAAACCACGAATTGAGAACCGCGCGAAATTCTTTTCGGTTTCCTAACGAATCGCTTTTGAATTTCGGTTTCAACATCGTGACCAGAGAATCTGGATACTTTGCCCCCGCAAGCCAGATTCTAAAAATTGGGCGAGTTTTTGTAAAAGCTCACGACAAAGTTCCTGCTTTGCGGTGAATCGTAAAACCAGATCTTTTCAGCGGGCGAATCTCAATGTTTACGACGGCGAATCGAGAGACCAAGAGCTCCTGATAAACCTAACAAAAGAACGGAGCTGGGCTCAGGAACCGCGCCGACGGTGATGGCGGCACCACTGTTTTCGTAGGCCCAATCGAGGATGGTTCCTGGGGCGCCAGTGTTAGAAAAATTTACCTGCATCCAGCCATAGAAAGGACCTTGGGAGTTGTTGTCAATGAGGCGGAAGCCCAGATAACCCGTTACACCTGAGGCAAACTGATTGGCGCCGGTGCCGATATGAGTGGAGGATCCTGCTTGGGCACTCGCGTAGATGTCGAAAGCATCCACTAGGTCACCGACAGCAAGGCTGACTATCGGCGAGCTTACGGAGGTGGATTGCCTAACAGGCTGAAAGGAGCTACTGTTGCCAAAAGCTTCGCCACCGAAGAAGGCATCTACATCCCATCCAGAAAGCTGGGCGGAACCGCTAGTGACGGCATCTACATCGATATAGACGCTGGTAAAGCTGTTAGAAATCAGGATGTTTTGAGGGCCGCTGTAAAGAATCGCCGAATGGCCGGTAGCAGACGTGATGGCGAGAGCAGCAAGGCAAAAGAGCTTATTTTTCATAGTCAAAAGGGAAATGAGAGATTGAGGGCCGTGTTAGTTCAGTGTGACTCGACACGGAAGAACTGCGCTTTTTTACCATTCACAAAAATGGATAGCGGATAGAGACCGCTTCCACCTCAGCATCGGTAGCGATGACAGTAGGAATGGCAGTGCTAGTTTCCCAGTCCGTCATGTCTGAACTGAATTGAGGGATGTAGGTCACGCCGGAGGAAGCAGCGCTTTTCTGACGGATGAAAACGACGCGGAAATCCTGACCATTTGGCGTAGGCGCCGAATAAATCACAGGAGTGCCACGGGTGGTCAGGATTCCGCTAGGGACATTCGTGACATTTGTCGTGTTATCAAATGCGCGGGGATTGAGGCCAAAGGCGAATTCCTGGAGGTCAATGAGGCCGTCGCTATCCGTATCGATATTGGCATTCGTGAGACCATTGTCCGCAAGCCAGACTGCGAGAGCGGCGGGACCGTTCAGCACCGTGTCGAGGCGGACGGCGGTGCTTTGGATGCGGGTGTCAAACGCAGGAACCGTCTCCGCAACACTGTAAGCTGTAGCGGGAGAAGCATAGCGATCGAGCAGGTAATTCGACATGGCGAGCTGCTCGCCGAGGATATTCGTGGGAACCACTCCGGCGGCGGTGTAGTTAAGTGCTTCGTCGATATTTCCAGAGAGCGTGCCGTCATTCAGGAGAAAGCGGAAATTGTTAGCATGTGCCTTGAATGGATAGCCATCGCCACCGTTGGCAAGGAAATTTAAAGTGACCAGGGTAATCGTAGCGGGAGCATCGGCACGGACTGCTCCGCCGGAAACCACGCGGCCGATGATGATGTCGTCCTCATCTGCTAGGGAAATGCTTTGAATGCGGGAGCCAGTAGGCAAGCTAGGATTAAAGGAGAACCGGATGCCGCCGATTTGCGGGAAACGGCCTTGGTTCCCGAGGAGAGCAACGCCGTGCTCAAGGATCGCTTTGAGTCCAGCTGGCGTGGTCTCGCACAGCATGAGGCCGTTGTTGAAGCGCATCGAGTTTTCAATATCTAGCAGGGAGATCGCTCCAGCAGGTTTCCCGGCACTTGGGTTAGCAAGTGGCGGAACTTTGTTGCCACTGCCGACTTCCACTGCACCGATGGCAGCACGGATACCACCGCCGTTTTTCAAAGAAGCGACGTGGGTGGCGGAAGGGAGGGCGTTTTTCCCGACAAAGATCATCGAGTCCGCGCTGATGTCGCCGAGGTTCGTTTCTTGGTTGCGGACAAAGTTGCGCTCTCCTTCTAGGTAGACATTGGTGTAACCGCGAACGGCTCCGTCCTTGACGTTGATGACGCCCTGGACTGCATCAGTGATTTGTTTGACGAGGGCTCCCTTAGTTCCAGCAGCAAAAGCGGTGGTAGGGAGATTGGCCTCCGTCGTGTTCCAGGCTGCGGCTACATTCGCCGCAGTGGCCGCGTAGGCTCCATTCTCTGTGAGGTTTGCGGTTAGGTTAGGGACGATTAGAACGCCGTCGGCATCGAAGTCCGCAACCAGACGACCTAGGTAAGTGAACTCATTGTCGGTGTTGACGATGACAGTCGGCTGACCATCGGCACCAGCGGTGTAGATCGGGTAATTTCCGGCAAAGTCCGCAGCGTGGCCGGTGAAAGCAACGGGAACGTCGTTCGAATCTCCAAGGCGGGTGTTAGATCCCGCAGCTAGGATGATGTCCACACCTGTTAGCAAAGGAGCGAGTTGTTGCTCGAAGGTGATCTGTTGGAGGTGAGCCATGAGAATGATTTTATCCACGCCCTGGCTGCGCAGGTCGTCGATGACGGGCTGCACCTGGCTGGCGAGCAAGGGCATGTCGTTCGTTTCTAATCCATCTCCCGCGAAGCCTTTGACTTCGACATTTCCCGTGGAGGAAATTCCCTCGACGATTTGGGTGGTGACGCCGACTAGACCGATTTTCTCCGTGCCTTTGGTAACGACTGCGGAAGGGACGATTCGATTTCTTACGGCGCTTGCTTCTTCCAGTCCGCCGGTAGCGACAGTTTCCTGATAGCGGGCGGAAATGCCAGCGTCCCCAGAGAAGTTGAGATTGGAGCTGAGGTAAGGGAAATTCGTATCAGCGATGGCATCAGAAAAAGCATTGGTCCCAAAATCGAACTCATGGTTTCCTACGGTCGAAGCCTCTACGCCCATGCGGTTGTGAATTTCGATATCCGCAGCGAAAGGATTGTTTCCTTTGTTGTGAGTCGCAGCAACGAGAGCGTCGGTACCAGCAGCAGCGAATGGGCCGGGAATATAGTTGTCACCACCAGCGAGGATCAGTGTGTTCGGATAGACTTCATCAAAGGCATCCACCAGAGCTGCTAGATTCGGAGCAGTTTGCGAAGCGAGCAGACCAGCCTCCGCATCGGCCAGATGGAGGAGCTGGAGCTTGAAATCAGTCGGCTGGGTGAGTTCGTGAATCGTTAGAGTTTGGGAAACTTCGCTCGCGACGAGCAGCAGAGGTTTTCCGCTAGGACTATCAGCAGCAGGAACAAGGACGAGACCTTCTGGATTGAGATCACCGCTACGAACGAGGCCACCGGTAAATGTGGGAGCCAGAGGATTGGTAACATCGAAGACGAGAGCCATGTGCGAGCGCTCAAGTCCGACAAAGGCGTAGGTGCGGGCGCCCAAGGTAGCGACAGTGACACCTTCCGGTTCCGGGCCTTTGTTATCGCTACGACCGTCATCGAAGTTCGCGGGAAACTGGGAGGCGATAATGTTTTCAATCATATCGCCACTGTCCCAGACGATGGCTCCTGCGGAATTGAGGATGCTGAAAGAACGTCCGCCGTAGCTGAGAATTTGGTCAATGTCTCCATCGCCATCCGTATCGCCACGCAGGCCAGGAGCGTTAGAAACAGTTAGGCGACCGAGGTTGGCTAAGTTTTTCAACGCGGCCTCGTTCGGGAAAGTTGCATTGTCGAGATCGTAAGCGGCATTTCCGACGGTGGTCGTTTCGTCGGGATTGAGGAAATCGTTGCGATCGTCTCCCTCGTTCGCCGTGACGTAGTAAGTTTGACCACCGGACGTGAAGGAGGAGATCGCATCGGGAGTATAGAGGCCGAAGACGGGATTTCCCGTGGTGGGATTGATGAGTGTGGTGGCGGCTCCGGTAGAGGTCACGCCATCACGATCACTGAAATCATGTCTCCCCGTGGAAAAATCTTTTTTCCCGAGAGGAACCACGGAGGTGAAAGTCGCGGTAGCGATGTCAAGAATAGCGACGGCATTTGCTTCCTGTAAAGTGACCATCGCCTTGGTGCTATCAGCACTGATGGCGAAGTATTCCGGCTCGAAATCCCTGGAAGGCACACCGCCGCCGAAGATGCGGACACCTGCGGCAGTGAGTGCGGCGGCTTGGGAGTCGTATGCCGTGAAATCTGCAGTGGCGGTAGGGAGCGTGGCGGGAACTCCAGTGAGCGCAGCTGGAACGCTGATGATGCTGATAGAACCTACGGTGGTATCCGTGGAAATGTTCACTGCGCTACCATCCAGTTCTCCTTCGTTAGCAACTAACAATTTTGTCCCATCTGGACTAAAGGCGATGTGGTCGGGATTCGCGCCGACTTGGGTAGAACCGAGCAATGCGCCTGTCGCAGGATTTAGGAAAATGACGGTGCCGAAAGTAGATTTTGGCGCGGAAATCATCGCCGCAGCGAGAATGTTTGGATTTCCGCCTGTGCCTTTCCTAACAGCAATGGAGGAAACATCGTTGCTTGATAGCCCAGCAACTCCAAGTGAAGCGGGAACAATCGTAGTGACGAAGGAAGGAGCCGCTGGGTTCGTAAGATCGATGACCTGGATGCCGTTGTTAGACGAAGTGAAGGCACGCTTGGAAGCAGGATCGTAGGCTGGGATTTCCGCACCTCCTGTGAGCGGAGAGGCATCGAGATCGATGAAGCCTTTCACGGTGGAAGTGAGCGCACCGCTTGGCGGGAACGAAACGGGGATCGCTTCGTCATTTGCAATCGTTCCCGTTCCAACGGCGTTTGCAAGGGTCGTGGTTCTCACGGTATTGACGAGATTCGAGAGAGTGACGACTACGGTTTCGTTAGGCTCGGTATCAGTGTCACCATTAACAGTGATATTGATCGGTAGCGTGGCTGGACCCGCTGCGGTGAAATTTAAAGTTCCACTCGCGAGGGAGAAATCCGAACTATCAGCCGTGCCACCTGTAACCGCATAATCCACGGTGAAAGCCGCCGCTGGATCCGTGCGAGTCACATTGAGCGCGAGAATGGACGTGCCGCTGTTTCCTTCTGGAATCACTGCATTTTCAATACTAACAGATGCTGCACCCGCAATGACTCCAGGAGAGCCAATCGTCGCGGCATCGGCAGATTGAGCGATCGCGCCAAAAGCCCCCACTGCCGCGGCAGTATAACGCGGAGAACTCGTTCCAAAATTCGGATCCAGAACCATTGAAAGGGTCGCTGTGCCACCTGCCGAAACTCCAGCATGCCCTCCCGCCGCGGCACTTCCGTTAGGACGCGTGAATCCACTGGCAGCGTAACTCAGATAGAGAACCTCAGCATTTGCAGCGTTAAAAAGTGTGATCGCATCATTTTGCCCTAAGCCCGGGTTCCCGCCACTGCTTAGAACCTGAACCGAGTTTGGGATTCCCCATGCGGTGCGAAAAGCCGCTGCAGTTCCAGTCACGTTGAAAATGATCGACTCGCCCGCCGCGACCGAAGTTCCAGCAGGAATCGTAATCGCGCCCGTAGTCGCAGAGCGTGCCGAGTCGTTCCACTTGTAGTTGCCCAGATCGACAGCCGCCGTGCCGAAATTGGTAAGCTCCCAGAAATCACCACCTGTTCCATTCGAGTTAATCTCTGTGATCAGTAGCTGCGCATTCAGTGTGGCAGTGAATGCAGTGAGCGCGAAAATCGTTGGCGTAAGAATCCTTGGAAATTTCATAGGGAATTAAAGCAATATTCCCTACTATTTCCTCTCCTTACTCTGACGCCGTACTATTCCTGTGACAATTTCGTCAGGATGAAAAAAGGCACAACGAACGAACCGTTGTGCCTTTGATCGATTTTTCTGAGTTTAGCGCTTTTGAAAAGCGCCGCCACGGATCAATGCCGATTCTTGCGTTTAAAGAGCAAGGCCGCCGTGGAGCGCGCGATGACGCTCTGGAGATAGGCGACTTCTTCCGCGTCGAGATTGTGATCAACGCCAGAAAGTTTCTCTTGAGCACGTTTCATCGCAGCCTCTACGTTTGCTTCGTCGATTTCTGCTTCACCGAGAGCACTATCCGTTAGGACGATGACTTTCGTCTGAGTGACTTCGGCAAAGCCAGAGCCAATCGCGAGAGACTCGGTTTTTCCGTTCACGAGGTAGCGGAGTTCTCCCGGCTGCAAGGCCGTCACCAGACCCGCGTGCAGCGACAGAATACCCATTTCACCGTCAGCTCCCGGGAGGTAAACGTTTTCCACAGAGCCGGAGAAAATCTTTTTCTCGGGAGTTACGATGTCGAGTAAGAGGGCCATAAAAGTTACTAGTGAAAACTGAACCTAAAAACTAGCAAACCTGAGTTTAGCTACGTGGCACGGAATCGATGCTGCCCTTCATGTAGAAGTTCCCTTCTGGCACGTCGTCGAGTTTGCCATCGAGAATTTCTGCGAAGCCGCGGACGGTTTCTTCGATGGAGCAAAGCACTCCAGGAACGTTGGTGAAAACTTCCGCAACGTGGAAGGGTTGCGTGAGGAAACGCTGGATTTTCCGGGCGCGGAAGACGGTCATTTTATCGTCATCGGAAAGCTCATCCATACCGAGAATCGCGATGATGTCCTGAAGGTCTTTGTAACGCTGAAGAACTTGCTGCACGCCACGAGCAACGCGGTAATGTTCTTCACCGATGATCTCTGGGGCGAGCGCCTTCGAGGTGGAAGCAAGTGGATCCACCGCTGGGAAGAGCGCTTGCTCAGCGAGCGAACGCTCAAGAACCACCGTCGCATCAAGGTGAGCGAAGGTGTTCGCCGGAGCTGGGTCGGTCAAGTCGTCCGCAGGAACGTAGACGGCCTGGATCGAAGTGATCGAACCTTTGTTCGTGGAGGTGATCCGCTCTTGCAGACCAGCCATTTCCTCAGAGAGTGTCGGCTGGTAACCCACCGCAGACGGTGTCCGGCCAAGGAGCGCGGAAACCTCAGAACCCGCTTGGGAGAAACGGAAAATATTATCAACGAAGAGAAGAACGTCTTGGTTGTCCTCGTCGCGGAAGTGCTCAGCCATCGTCAGAGCGGAAAGCGCAACGCGGAGGCGCGCGCCTGGAGGCTCATTCATCTGGCCGTAGCAGAGAGCCACTTTTGAGCCTTCGGTGAGAACTGGATTTCCTTCAGCGTTCAACTTTGGATGGCCGTGATCATCTTTCTCCGTCGCAATAACGCCGGACTCGATCATTTCCCAGTAAAGGTCATTTCCTTCACGAGTCCGCTCACCCACACCGGCGAAAACGGAGAAACCACCGTGCGCTTTCGCGATATTGTTGATCAGCTCCATGATGACGACGGTCTTGCCCACGCCCGCACCGCCGAACATCCCGCCTTTACCGCCTTTGAGCAGTGGGCAAATGAGGTCGATGACTTTGATCCCCGTCGCGAGAACTTCCGTGTTGGCGGATTGCTCTGTGAGCTTAGGCGCTGGGCGGTGAATCGGCGAGCGGAAGCTGGCATCAGCAAGCGGCTCGTTTTCGTCCACGAGATCGCCCGTGACGTTGAAAATACGACCCAAGATCTGCTTGCCGACAGGAACGGAAATCGGCTGACCGAGATCCGTGAGCGTCATTCCGCGCTTGAGACCCATCCGTGGTGGACATCGCCACCGCACGCACCCAGCCATCGCCAAGATGCTGTTGCACTTCAAGCACCAGCTTGGTGTCCACGCCATTGAGGACGTAGTTGATTTCTAAAGCGTTATAAATCTCAGGAAGCTTGCTTGCTTTCGAGAAGTCAGCGTCGATGACGGCGCCGATGATCTGGACGATGGTTCCGGTATTGCTCATTGTGAAAAGGTGGGCGGTGCTTGTATTTTATAATTTAAGATTCTGGATTGGCCCCTAAGACCGTTCCCATATCTTTTGCTTTCGTTGCTTCTTTTTGATCAAAAGCCACGCCTAGTTGGTTCATTTCGGCGCGGACTCGTGCTTCTTGCTGGTCGTTTTTGAATGAATCAGCTGCACGCCCAAGGGCAGCAAAGGCATTTTGCCTATCCCATGAGTTCATAGAATCAGATTTGATGTATTTACCATTCGAGTCGAATTCAACATGGCTGATCGTGGTAGACACGTTCATTCCAGGTGCAAAAAGACTTGCAACAGGGATGAACGCCATTCCATTCATGCTTGTTTTGACCATATAATAAGTCCAGCGACTGCCACCCACTTGCTTTCTGACGTCGTGAGGCTGTCCTAGGAATGCACGGACTTCTTTCTTGGTAGTAATGCCCTTGCGGAGGGTAGATAAGTTTTCTGTGCGGGTAGCCTGCACGCTTCCCTGTTGGGC
>JAAURL010000070.1 GCA_012032235.1 Akkermansiaceae bacterium
TCCTTGGCCAAAACACGGATCAGGTGCTTTAGCTCCACCCGCGCTTTAGGATCAGCCCGGCAGCGGGTTCATCCATGATGAGGACTTGCGGATCGTGTAGCAAAGCGCGGCCTAGGCCTAGGCGCTGAGTCATGCCTTTGGAAAGTTTGTTAGAAAAGCGATCTGCTAGCGGCACCAGATCCGTAAAATCCATCACTTCTTGGATGCGCTGGCGGCGCTCCTTTCCTTTGTAGCCCAGAGCACGGGCGTAAAAATCGAGATATTCTAACACCGTCATGTGTTCATAGTTCCCGAAATGATCAGGCATCCAGCCGATGAGTTTTCTCACTTCTGCGGGATGATGGACGACGTTGATGCCGCAGACTTCCGCAGTGCCGAGCGTCGGATAATCGAGCGTTGCAAGGATCCGCATGGTGGTCGTTTTACCAGCACCGTTTGATCCTACGAAGCCACAGACAGAGCCATGCGGGATTTCGAAGGTGACGCCGTTCACCGCCTGCAGATTGCCAAAGTAGCGATAGAGATTGTTGATTTTAAGAGCGGACATGAAATAAAATATCGGGTGATCAACTCGTAAGAATTCGAGAACGATTCAGGGAGAAACGATGGGACCGGTGATGATGGTGCGCGTTTCTTTCCACCGGACCGCAGGATTCGTTTGGATGCCGGGAGCGCTATTGGTGATCGCAATAAAGTGGCCGGGACGCTCTCTGGTGGAATCGAGAAATTTTTGATTCCGTGCGGCGAAACGCTTTGGCTTCTTTTTCTAAAACGGGAGCGACCATGGAGGCATCCACAGCAGCGAGAGTAAAACTTTTCCCGGTGCTGATGTTCTCAGCACGGAACCACTGCTTTTTCTCATCGACATAATAGAGCGTGTCGATGGGATATTCGAAGGTGGAAATCATCGTGTTCGCTGTTGTGGTTTTTTCAATTCTCCCACGTGTAGAGACCACGGCGGACAAAACATGGCCGTGCTCGGAGCGGCTTTGGAACCAGTCTCCAGAAGCTTGGAACTTCCCACCGTCGGGCTGGAGGTCGAAGCTTCCTTTATTGCCAAGTCGATCCGTGAAGCGTGCCCAGCGACTTTCCTCAATACTCACGGGAGTAAATGCGACTGGCGTATCGATGGTGAAATCTGACTTTGTTAGAACGCCAGTCCGGCAGAATTGTTCTTGGTGGAGATAGGCCGCGTTTAAATCCCCATCCGGGCGGACTTCCATTAAGACGCGGCGTATCCCATTTCCACCGAAGCCGTCCTGAATAATAATTAACGCGATGAGCAATAAACTAGCCGCTAGGGAAATGAGCGGTGTGGTGATGAAGAGCTTGTGACGTTTATTTGATTTCGCGAAAACGAACAGGTTGATCGGTCCCACCAGAATACCGAATATAACCAATACTGCGATGAAAAGTCCGTAGCGAAATGCTTGGGAGCCAAATTGGGATTGCAGAGGCCACCCACTATCAAAACCATTACGCAGGGATTGTTGTTGAGGCTCGGTTGGGTTGTCTAACACCAGCTTTACGGTTTCTGCTGCGTCCAGTTTCAAATCCGAGTGAGATTGATTGGATTTGAATCGAGCCGTAGCTGCTCTCTTTAGGCAAGCCGAGCGCGGCCCGATCTCCTGAACTTGTGGAATAAATCACTAACTGACCACCCAGCCGCACCCATGAGAGGATCGCATTTCTCCCACCAGGCGGAATGTCAGACCAGTCCGTATCGTTCATGATAATGCTGTCGTAACCGGAAAATGCTAACCAGTCGTCGGGAAGCTGCTTGGGATCAAACTTCGCCGAAAATTCACCAGAGCCATAGCTTGAAGCACGCTTTGACGTGATTTCACTATCGAGCGTGGAAGCGTTAGGAGTGAAGAGCGCTTCGCTAAGGAGCACCGCAGGCTGGGATTGCTCTCGGTTGGCGCGGATGTTGTTCGAGCTACTACCCATGGAGCCTAACATTACGACGTTGACGCTGCTCCCGTTGCCGGAGTAAGACAAACCTCCCGGAGGACTTAGCGGGACGAGAATATCGCGGGTAACAGTCTTCCCGGCATCCGCCGTGAAACTGAAGGAGGAGCTGGCTTTAACGTCATCGCCAAAACTATAACCAGAGTCACCGCTCTCAAAATTCAGGAAAACTTTGTGGGGAAATTTTTGGTTATTGGCGATTTTCACCCTCACTGGGAAATAGCCATTCGACGCTGGTTTGCTGAAAAGAGCCAATACCTCAACATGAGTATCAGTCAATGGATCGGAGACTTCGCGGATCATCCTTTCCTGAGCGAAAAGTGAGCTGGTAAAAAATAATAACAGGAGGAGACGGAGCATGAAAAAGTGAAGTTTAGAATTCGGGATTTTTTTCAAATGGATTGCTTCAACACTTTAGGCGTTGCGGTATCTTGAAATGGGATTTCATCCAGTAATGCTCGCACGATGTCATTCGTGTGATGGCCTTCAACACGGGCATTGTAGTCTAGGACGATGCGGTGGCGGAGCACAGCGGGAGCGATTGCTTTTACATCCTCGAAGCTCGCATGGGTGCGACCTTGCTTCAGCGCACGGGCTTTCGCGCCGGAAGCTAAAGCGAGAGCTGCCCGCGGACTGGCTCCATAGCGAATATGGCGGGAGCTATTTGATTGACCCGGATGTGTCGCATCGACCAGGCGGGCAATGTAGTTCCCGACGACATCAGGTAAATAAATCCGACGGACTAATCCTAACAGCTCATTGAAAGTTTCAGCGCTCATCACGGGATCGACTTGTGGATCAGTGCCGAGTTCACGCTGCAAAACGATGCGTTGCAACGTGGCGACGTCGTTGCGAGTGACCTCCAGCTTAAAAAGGAAACGGTCTAGTTGCGCCTCGGGAAGAGGATAGGTGCCTTCCAGTTCGATCGGTTTTGCGTGGCGAGAACGAAGAAAGGGCGGGGGAGATCATGCGTTTTTCCCAACACGGTGACGCGGCGCTCTTGCATCGCTTCTAACAAAGCAGACTGAGTTTTGGGAGAAGCGCGGTTGATTTCGTCTGCTAGGGCAATGTTCGTAAAAAGAGGACCCGGTTGGAAAACAAACTCGCGGCGGCCATCGATTTCCTGCAATACGGGATTTCCAGTAATGTCTCCCGGCAGTAGATCGGGAGTGAACTGGACGCGCTTTGTATCCAATTTCAGGAGCTTCGATAGCCCTTTGACCAATTCAGTTTTCCCGAGTCCTGGCAAACCTTCTAACAAAATATGACGCGCGCGAGAACGCCTGTGATGACTAGATCGATCAGTTCCTCTTGGCCAAACAGGACTTCATTGAGTCCATTAGCAAGTGAGCGAAGGTGTTTAGAGGCATCGGCGACTTCCGTTTCTGTGGCGTTTTCCATGAATTGCTTTTTAAATTCTTGCAAAAGCTACCAGCGCAAACTGCCTGTGGGAATGAAGAAGGTATGAAATTTTCGTGAAAATCAACACGGTTTCAACAGAAGCCATCCCAAGCGAGAGCTATCACACTTTGTTGCTTCGCCTACTCCTCCACCTTCAAGCGATAAAATTTCTGTGAACCAATCGCTGGGAATTGCATCGTGCGTCTCCACATGCTGCCTAGGTCCGTTGCTGGTGCTTCCAGTGCGGGGCAGTTCATCCAGTTGATAAGATCATTGGATTCCTGCATCGTTAGACGCGTAGAGGAGGAGCGCTTGTGTTGTGTAAAGGTGTAACTAGTCGAATTACTGTTGGGTTGAAATAATATCGACGCAGCATCGTTCGCTAAAGGATTGGTTCCAAATATGTATTCTAACAAATTTGAACTTCCATCGTTATCGTCATCCGCAGTTGCTGCTCCCAAACCGAGAGAACTTGCCCAATTCGCGTAACTACTGGCAACGACGTTATAGCTATAGGTTACCGTGCTGACTTGGCCAAGGTCGTCAGTGATTGTTAGGGAGATGGTATGCATACCACGAGTCGTGAAAATATGACGCACCGTTTCGCCGCTTCCCTTGCTGCCATCACTGAAAGTCCATCTATAATCTAGGATTTTTCCTGAGGTGGTCGAATCTGTTGCAGAAAAGGTGATAGGCACAAAGTAGTCGAGCTCCGTCGTGTTGATTGATATGTTAGCAACAGGCGGCGTATTGTTTTGATCGATTGCGGCTTCGACGACGAATGAATCAAACGCGCATCCATCTTCGTACCCGAATGAAGGTGTCGTCATCAAAGACCATGCCAACTGCCGTCACATCTTGAAACGTCTTTGGAGCGAAAGTTGGATTCGTTACATCCAGCGATGACTGTGGATTATAGTTCGCCCAGCTGATCGAATTGATAAAAGACAACTCTGCTTTGCGCGGCGCAGTGGTCGTGGGGGTAATAGTTTGCTCAGATACATAAAATGCATCACCTTCCCTGACTAGCCAACGTGCGACACCAAAATTTTCCCAACGAGTGATATTGCCAATCGTGATCTTGCTATTTGAATCGAATGCAACAGGACGAATATGGCCACGATTAAGGAAGTCTTTTTTATCAATATAGATACCTGCGTGTAGATTATGCGCCGTGCTGGTACCGTTTTGAATGCGCCATTCGATTCTGTTGTTGCTCGTTCCAGAACTATCCCATGCACAAGTGCCGCCATAGCAATCTGATGTCGCGGCGCCGAACCACTTCGTTCCCTTGATCGTTTCTGTTAAAAGTGCAGTATCTGCTGAAAATGCAACGGCTCTACGACCATCACTGAAGGTGTCTCCATTGATGTCGCCAATGCTGGTGACGGTTTGTCGTTGCCATGCTTGCGAACCCATCGTGCCGCCGAAAGCTGCGACGCAACGATTCGCTTGCGTGACTACAGGTGACAATACTTCCAGACGCTTTGTTGTTTCTACGCGAGTGCCATCGTCGTCCCAGACGATCAGTTTAGGATCATAAATACCAGCTGCAGCGTATGTTTTCGAGGCACTAGGACCTGCTGATTCCGTATCATCACCGAACTTCCAAGCTTGGTAGGCGATCGTTCCGTCTGTGTCAGTTGAGTTTGCAGCATTGAATGTCGTCGTAAATGGATAGCGCCTGTTGCTGGTATATTTGTAAACGCAGGTCTAGGAGATTGATTATCTGTTTTGTTTAAAGCCAGATCCGCGGTAAACGCGCTCCACTGCAACCAGAAGCGGTTTGCGGTAAATACATCGATATCGATGATGAAACCAATCGCTTCGATGTTAGTGAAATTTTTTGTTAAGAATGTTGCGTTGGCAGCATCAAAATCCATGTCTCCCTGTGGGATCCACGCAGACCATTTGCCATCGTCTGCGTCGCTATCAAACGATAAGGTCGCCGCTGCTGCTGAGCCGATGACTTTTTCAGAAACATAAAAGGTGCCATTATTTTTCACCAACCAGCGACCTTGCTTGGCATTACAATACACAGTTGACCGTGCGTCGAACGTGAGTGCATCGCTCTCCTGAATGTTGAACGCGGATTTCTTGAAGAAGAATGCGCCATGCTGATTACAACTCTGCGGCGCAGTTGCTTGGATACGGATACTCCACGCGCCGTTGTTGATCGATTTATCTTCGAAGTCACGAGTAAGGCGATTGAGGCTAAGATTGCTAAGTCCGCCATATACAGGCGTGCCAGTGTAGACGGTTGAAGGTGTTAGCGGAATCGCTTCTGAAAAATCGTAGCGTTGCCGCGAATCATCATTCCCATCACAATCGAAATCTTGTGTTGAATTGTTAGGCGCTATATTTAAACCACGCACTTTCACATTTCCTGTGGCGGTATAGTTAAACAAAGCGCGTGCAGCATTTCCTCCGCTGGAACTATCACCACCAAGCACGGCCACATAACCATCTTGCGCTCCATAACCACTCACGGCTTGCAACGCGTCCTTTGTGTAAATGGGACCGTCTGCGAGCTCTGCTGTCCCACCAAAAGCATAACGTGGAAACTGTTCTCCTGCTAGATTACGAATCGCCACGCTGCCAGTTACGCCTGCGACTGCGAGCCGGGTAGTATATTCTCTGGTCTGGAAATTTGGACTCATCACCATAAAGAACGCGCCACCTGCGTAGCTTGCTGCATCAAAAGGATTGAATGTCGTAATTCCCGGTTGTGGGAAGTAGTAGGGATTTGGCCACATTGGCAGCGCATAAGCAGAGGAACCGCCGATGACTAATCTGCCATTTTCATCAGCAGCCAAGTCACCATTTGTGATACGAAATGCATTAGCGGATGGGCCATTTGCCTGCTGAACAATCGATGCATATTGCTGACCTAATAGAATAATGCCTGTAGCTGCTTCATAACGACCCACGTAGAGTTTATGTGCAGCTCCAGTATTGATGAATTGGTGAAATAAATCTCCTCCAACAATCGATCCATCTATTGCCAGATCGAAGGCTCCATCGCGGAAGATATGATTTCCTCCCGCGCACTCAAAGGCAGCATATAGCTTACCATCCGCACCCATCGCTGCCCGGAGACCACGCGTGTCGGCCATATTATTATCTAGTCGATTCAGGAAACGTGGATTGATGCGTGATTGCGGCGTGCCTACTGGTATCGGATTATTTAACGAGTTGTTATAGGTTTCTCCGCTTGGATCATAGCCAGTCACAGACGACCAATCGTAAGCATTCCATTTTTCAACACCGCTAAAATCCTGACCACGGAGATACGATATTTGCACGGGAAGAAATCTACTGTCTCCAGGTGGTCCATAACATGTTGCTTGGCGAAATCCAATAGTCACTAGAGTTTGTGATACTTCATCGATACAAATATCGTGGGTGTTATGCTTACCAGAAATACTAATCAGCTTCGTGCCCGCACTATCAAATACTGTAACTGTTCCTTGTCCTGGTGCATCGGCAAGATTACCTGTCGATGACGGTGAGAGACATGCATACGTTCCACCAGCAGCTGCGTCGATACGGTGAATATATGTCCCGGTGAAATGTTGACGAATGATTGAACTGCCATTGGCATTTAAAACTAACAGACCATCATTGCCACAAGCCACATAGATTTTCCCTGAGTTGTCGATGGATAAATCCTGAACACTCGAAGCACAGCGCGTGATCGAGAGCAGCGTTTTGCCATCCGCGGATAAACGTAAGATCGCGCCATTCGTGGTCGCAGTGGCCCCGTTAAGGAAATGTTGAGTCGTGGTTGCAGGATTCGCAGTGCCTAGATTGCTTGCTAGATCACCGTTCCATCCGCCGCGATGCGCACTCCTTTTACAGAATCCGTGCTGCTTGAATCGCCAAGATACGTGGACATCGAAATGTCAAACTGCCCTGCATGAAGGCAGGGCGAAACCATCAATGAGAGGAGCGAGCAAAGAAATGATGGTTTAAGAAGAATCAAAAATCGCATCTAACTATTCAATGGT
This sequence comes from Akkermansiaceae bacterium, assembly GCA_012032235.1. Taxonomy (GTDB): domain Bacteria; phylum Verrucomicrobiota; class Verrucomicrobiia; order Verrucomicrobiales; family Akkermansiaceae; genus Luteolibacter. The sequence continues at coordinate 7,383 of JAAURL010000070.1, forward strand.
GGGAATTGAAATTTTCAAATGCCAATTTCCCCGTATTTTATGAATTTTGGTTAGGTCTGCTGGGGAAAATAGCAGCATCGGGATTTCCGTAATGGATGTAATTTGCCCAATCCGGCTGGCCGTTCTCCTTGAGGGTTTTACGAGCTTCCGTGACAGATTTCCCCATGGTTTCTCCATTTGAAATTTGCTCATAAAGCACTTTGCCGAAAAGAGTCGCGGCATCGTCATTGACTGGCCAGAAAGTGCCGATGTAGTGCTGAACTCCGGCGATGAGAAATGCCTCGGCGATGGAGATCGCTCCGTGGGCGGCGTCCCGGTTGCGAACCTTGGTGATGACTTCGCCGGTTAGCACTGGGTCGCGCCGATAGATGCGGGCGGCCTCGCAGGAGTTAAAAATCACCACCGGTGGGAATTGGGAGAGAGTCAGGACATCTGCTCCCGTGAAATATTCAGCGCCATGAAGGAGAAGGCCGGAAAATCTCGAATTCTCCCGATTGAAACCACTATGCCCCGCATAGTGGAGAATATCGAAGGATTGCTCTGCGAGGATTGCTTTGAAATTTTCCTTCGTCGCAGTTTCGTTTTCTATATATTTAATCACGGTGGATTCGTTACTCGCTAGGGCAGCTCTGAGAAGCGCTCCTTCTTTACGGGCACCTGGGAGATCGCCTGTAGGATCAATAATCATCAGAATTCGCAGGCGTTCTCCTTGCTTTGGCGGCCAGACGACCGCAGCTCTTTCACTAACAAAACGCCGACTAAAACCACCTTCCAGTGCGGGATAGCTACCATCTGATAGGGCTAGAGTTTCCCAAGGTAGGCGGGAGGACTCCGCATCGTGGATAAGCTCGATGCGTGGATTGGTGACCGATTTCAGAGGATCGAGCACCTCTTCTGGCAAGATTTCCGCAGCGAGTTTTGAGACAGCCTGTAGTTGTCTGAAAGTAGTGACACCTCGTGCTTCGGTCACCTCAGCGGCAGCGTATAGCTCCTCGATTTTTTTACCGGAAAATCGGCGGGAGCGTTTGATGACGGCAGCAGACGCCGCGCTGGTGTGCAGAATGGCTTCTATCCCGAAAAAGCCAGATACTTTTTCATCTGGCTGCATCGAAAGCATCAGTAGATTGGTTTCTTGCTTGGCCATCGCGACTCGGAGTCGCTCGTCCTCCGATCTACCACGGATCGGCAATGTGGACGCACAAAGTGTGGTGCGGACGCCCTCAAATTCATCTTCCTGCACCAAAACGCGAAGAATGGAGTGGATCTCTCGGAGGCGAGATGGGTCTTTTTCGACAATGACGATGCGGCGGAAACGATCCCGATCCGGGTCGTCGCGCAAAGCTTGGATAAAGCCGCGCAACATATAACGAAGTGCTGCGGCGACATTGATTTCCTTTTGATTCAACAGGCGTCCGCCCATCAGCACGGTCGCAAATTCGTCGAAATGAGAGGCGAGCAATGAGCGCAACCCGGAGCAGGCGGCAGAAGCTAACACATTTTCATCGAAAAGGCTCCCATCGCCCAGACCCAGAAAGGCGATCATTTCCGCCATCACCGGATGCCGCCCGGTGGGAATGATGTCCAGTTCTCCAGCTCCGTGCACGGCACGCCGCAGATTGATTAAGCGGAAAAGTGCTCCATTCATCGCACGGTCTAAATCTACGGATGCCGCGGTGGGATCCATGCCCTGGAATTGACCTAACAAAATCACTCGTGACGGCGTCTCTGTGATGTCGCCCAGCGCGAGCTCGATTTCTAACGCCACGTCATCACCGCGGGTAATCGTGACGCGGGGAAATGGGAAATCATTCTTCGGTTCAGAGGGAGAAATCAGTGGCTTAGTGACCGTAGCCGACGCGACCACTGGCTCAGGCAGTTTCTTAGGAGATTTCTTGCGAGCGAGTTTGGTTGATTTTTTCTTGGCGGGCATGAGATCGGAAAGCGCGAGTTATTTGAGTAAAGATGCAGCGTGGCTAGAAAGCTCAAGCAGGCCCACACCGCCTAGAGGTAGCAGAATGGCTTTGACGAGAGGGTTTAGTAAAATTCCGTAGCGCGTGCGGGATTCTAAATCTTTGCAAAGTTCGATTTCGTTATCGAAAAATGCTTTGCGAATTTTTGCGGGAGCCGGGCTCGTATTGTCGTCCGGAACGTAGCGGGCTCCCCGGCGCAGTCGGTCTGAAACTAGATCGAAAGCCCTCCCCATATTGAGCTGGGCGAGTGCTCCTGCAGCCAGTGGTGCTAAGAGGAAAAAGGAAAAGAGAATAATTTCCGGGATCGGAATAGAGAGGTTTTCAAAGACTTCGCGGCGACTCACGAGCATCAGGAAAAGCAGGATAAACGGCATCACCATCAGCGGGGAAATTTCCAGAAACCGCTGCGAAGCTAAACGAAGCAGCGGCATTTCCCATAAGCCAACATCGCCTGAGTTCGGCTGGCGAATGTTTGAGTCGTGTCGCTCCCATTCATCTTTGGCGATGTCTGGGCGGTCGATCCATGCGTAGGGGGCAGTATTGTGACCACCTCCCGTATGCCGCCGTAGAAATTCACAAAATTTATCGAGCCCGATCGCCATCGAAATTTGTCGATCCAGCGCGGCATTCGCGACCAGCGCGAGCATGAACTTGGCCAAGCCATCGCTCCACTCAAACACACTTCGGAAAAAAGTTCCCCGGACAGAAGGAGGAATGGGCACGTCTTCTTTTAACTGCCAGTATAAGACAAACCCTATCAGAATGAATAAAACGATACGGATCCAAATGTTCAGCGGATTGGTGGCGAGCAGCTCGCTAGCGTAAGTGGAAACGAGGCGTCCTTCAGGCAGGCGCTCTAACACCTCAGCGCGTCGCTGGATTTCATGATTTTTCAAGAAATCTGCCATGCTTCCTCGCGGTTCGTTATACTTTTTACACACGCTAGAATGGCCGCACCATTTGCAGAGTGCAGAGATCCAGCCAGCCAAATCGCGCGGAGAAGGCAGCTGCCAACATTGAACGAGAGCGCCTGGGTCGTTGACTTCAGATGTGAGATTCTCCACCGCTAAAGTCGCCCCCTTCTTTCTGGGCAAATGGATACGGTGGACGTGGACGGCGGGCGTGGAAAAGCCGCAGCACCATCACGCTGCCGATCGCAATGATCAGACAATTCGCGGAGGCCACTGGGATCGCACTAACGCCGGAAAAAAGCTCCCGGATTTCTCCAGCTGCTCCGTCTCGATCTGCGAAGGTTTGCATATAGAGTGCCGCCGCTCCGCAAATGATGACGATCAGAGTCACGACGATCCGACTAATCAACAGTCCGCGTTTGGGCGATTTTACGTCTGGATCAGCTCGCATTAGCCACCAGATTTGAAAGAAAAGAATCCCTAGAACGATCAAGATGAGCATCTGAAAAATACCGCGAAAGAACGGAGCTGTCGTAGCCTCGCGATCAGCAAGTGAAGTTCTCCCGCTCACCTTTGTCAGCATCCCTGGCGGTGAGTTACCAGATTTTCCCCAATAGCTTAGCAGGTGATCCCCGCTGCGTTTCACCTCATGAAGTTCGACTTCCGCTTTTGGCCACTGGATGTCGGAATAATGTCGATTTGGATTTTCCGGTTCATCTTTTCTCTTCTTGAAATCGATAGCGTGGAGACAGGCAAGGTAGGTCGCCGTTTGATAGGAGGAGCGGAACGGCATCACATTTCCCTGCAATTGGCTATTCAAGGTGAGGCCAAAAGCGCCAGCAACGATGAGGTTGATGCTGGCATTACGGCCTTCTCCTTGCCACAGCCGCGCATCCAGATCGTTGGTGAAAAAGACGGAATTCGGAAAGCTGGGCTTTAGTGCTTTCAACAGCAACAGCTTATCATGCACATCGGAGCCTAACAAACCGATCGCACGGTAGCGGACACCATTGGCTTTTTCGAGTTCATGCAGCCGCGCTGGAAAACGGCGCAATGCATCAATCTGACTGGTGCCTTCTGCTGCGTATTTCCCGCCAGGGTTGATGAGTTGTTTTACGGAATTCTCTGGTTTGCTGGCAGGATTCTCCTTCGCCGCCGCCAGCATCCCATCGAGAGCTTCCGTGTAGTGAATCACCCGTACTTCTTGGCTGAGTTTTTCTGAAAGAATGTATTTCCCTTTTTCATCGGCGTTTCGATCTACTTCATATCTTTCTTGCCATGCCCGGCTGAAAGAATTCGCCAGCACTCGGGAATGATAGCGATCCATATCCGCTAAAATCAGCACCGCATCTTTCGTGGTTTCTCCCGACTGTTTCTCCTGGCCGCCAGAACCAGAAGTGATACCGCGCACATTCAGCTCGGCGATTAAAGCACGCGCCAGATCTCCATCGTCAGCGCCCACACGGTGTAGCGCACCGCGAAAGGAATCGTTACCGAAAGCATAAGAATTTGAAACGAAAGTATCTCCCTTCGGCAGCCGAATTTTTTCAGAAGCTACAGTCTTGGTTTTTGGGGAAATATGTTTCCAGATCATGTCGTCTTCCGCCGTCGCATACGGTGAGTAAACTTCGATGCTAGACGGCAGCGTCTGTTCCGCAATCGGTGGTTTTTTGATAGCACTTGATAGAAAGCTCCAAAGCCTCTCGCTGCGACAAAGTCCAATATAAGAAAAGCGACAGTTTGGATTCCCTTGCTGACCTGAGGCTTTCACCAGTTGCTCCATATTCGCCGGGCTAGGACGGATGGAATTTTCATCCAGATAGACCACATTCACCTTGCCTCTTCCCACGCTAAACCAACGGCTATCTGTGAAATTTAATCCTTCAAAAATTTCCATCGCAGCTCCCTGAACGCTATCAACTAGGGGGATGAAACATGGCTTGAGTTGCTCTTGGGCAGAATTCACCAACATGGACGCACGGCCCGTCAGTGCAGATGCCACTGCGACACGAGTCCGAATACGCCGCTCTTTAGCGACAGGATCTCCCCCACCATCGAGACCTACGAAAAGCACTAACAGGCGATCATTTGCCAGATCCAGTCGCCCTTTGTCTTTAATCCGCTCGTCGAGATATCGCTCATCCGGGATTAAGGGTGCGCTGCTTAGCTCTGGCATGGAAGCTTTCTGCCCGCCAGGAGATATCGCCAACGGATCTTCCCAGAAAGAACTGCGAACTCCGGTCTTTTCATTTTCACTGCGAGTCGCTGTTTCGGGACGCAGCACGCGGTCCGTGGAGAGCGACGGCTCTGTCACGACGATCCCTGCCGCCACTGCGATCAGCAGGAGCAGATTCGGCAGCATCGAGGTGAGCGGCAGGCTCTGGTCTGGCGAAGGCATGAGTCAGGGATAAGGGAAATTTACTCTTCTAACAAAACATACGGAATCACGGTTTTTTCCCATTGGTCGCCGTGATAGCGCTTTGCCAGATCCATGGCCATTGAAATAAAACTGGACCATTGATCGGGATGAAGCGTCTGGCAGCCAAGGCTCGAGGTGCCGTTGTAGCTCCCTTTGTGAATATTGATGCCAAAGTTACCAGTGTCTTCGTAGTCTTTACCATTCTTACCATCGCGGACGACAGTGACTTTCCCGAGTCTCTGGCAAATGGCACGATAGGGTCCTAAGACTTTGCTGCCATGGAAATCGAGTTTATGCACAAACCATGCGCCTAGCTTAAGTTTCGCCATGCCTTTGCTACTATCAGAAAAACCGGTGCCGGGCTTGTGTCTGGATGGATCGGTATTGCCATTAAAAGCAGCAAAAGTATCCGGCGTATCGATGAAAATAGCATCGTCGTAGATACCACGATCATTCACTCCCGGCACGCCCATCGTGTCCTTGTAATAGCCACGAATACCAACGATGACGAGCGGGTGTTTCGCCCTGTCGAGATTAAAAGGTGCAAGCTTTTCTGCGAGTTTTTCCTGAGTTAATCTGGGCTTTGCGTTAGGCAAATGGCCACCAGAAGACAATGCGTCTTTCTTCTTTGACGACACTGGAGCCGGAGTGATTTCGCTCTCGGAAACGGGGATTGCCACAGGCACACTTGCCGTTCCCATCTTGGAAATTTCATCGGCAGTCCACTCCGCAACTGCTTCACGTTTTTACTGTACTGAATCGCCCGCGATCCAGCCCCGTTGTAAGCACGGATCGCTTCCCAAAGATCGTTGGGAAAACGCTTCCGTTTTTCCTTTAGCTCATGCAGGCATTTTTCAAGACACGCATCGAAATCATACCAACGGCGCTCACGGAAAAAATCCACATCTTCCAAAACGAATTGCAAATCATATTGGAAAAGACCATAACCTTTATAGATCCATTGCTTAGGGCCAAAGCCCCGAATCGCACGGCCCAGATTCGCCTCTTCGATCAGCATATCTGTAAATTCACTGCCGAATCGATCACGGAAGGCAGCGGTGTTTTTTGGAAATGCACTGCGGCTAGTCCCAGGAAAATCACCGCTGGCATCTAACACGCAACGGCCTAGAATGAGATCAACAATCTCACTGGGATCGTCCTGGAATTGTGGATCACTTTCTAGCTTAGCG
>JAAURL010000071.1 GCA_012032235.1 Akkermansiaceae bacterium
CCAACATTCGTCGGAATGCTGTTAGGAAAGGCTTTGAGATTTTAATAATGTCGCTGCAAGTTCTAGCTTCCATAACAGAAAAACTCCGACCATGATAATTACTGACATGAAATTCCAATCGCTCATCGCGCCCATCATGCACAGCTCCCGGCTTACGACAAGAGCGGCGGTTCTCATCGCTTGCCTCGTTTCTCTGAATAGCTGCGTTAGTTTGATCGCAAAGAAAAACACTTACGATGCCTCGGCATCATCTCCTGCGGTGACGGTGAATGGAGCGAGCATCCGGATGCAGGTGAAGCCAGAGGGAACCGCTGCGGGATCTTATGCGCTGAGTGCGATGGTCGTTTCCACCGCAGTGGCGACTTTCGATGGACCATTTCGCTGGCGGCTAGAGGCCACGGGGGAGACAGGGAAACAGCAATACTTCGTGATTCATAAAATCCGCACCCGCACAGAGAAAACGAAACGGGATGAATGGTATCCGGCATCGTTTCTCGGAAAGCGTGCAGATTTTAAATCGGTGAAGGATACAGCGGTGACTCGTGCGATTTATCCGATTCCCGGGCTGTTGCAGGTCAAGCCAAAGGACGATGGCGCGCTGGAAGTATTGGTCGATCTAACCGTTGTAGGGAAATCTCGGAACGAAAGAAAATCGGTCCGATTCCGCATGGATCCTACGCAAAAGCGCGGTGATGAATTCATTTTCGTTCCAACAGAGATCGTGAAAAACATCGGTAAAGGCCCAGCAGATTGGGAAGACCAAGGTTGGAATTGATCGATATACTTTTCTGATCCAATGGATTTACCCAAAGCGATCGACTACTTCCTGTCAAAGCCCGGCGCGGAGGAATCCACGCCTTTTGGCCCAGATGTGTTAGTTTATAAAGTCAGCGGAAAAATGTTCGCAGCGGCTGCTCCTGATGATTTTCCTGCCCGCATCAATCTGAAATGTGATCCAGAAAAAGCACTGGATTTGCGTGATGAATATGAATCGATCCTTCCTGGCTATCACATGAATAAGCGCCATTGGAACACGCTGATTCTGGATGGTTCATTGCCGACGAAACTGGTGAAAGAGCTGATCGATCATTCCTATGAGCTGGTCATTGCCTCATTACCGAAATCAAAGCGGATGTAGTTTCCGCTACTTTTACACCAGCTCCGCAGCGATGGGATCGACGAGGGCACGTCCGTGATGAATGAGGACAAGCTGGTTTCCAGAAATGTGCGCGAGTCCCTCCCTAACAAGATGGGTGGCGTGCTTTTGGGATTCTGGGTTTAGGAGATCGAGCGAGATCCCATCCCGAGTCCGCAAACCCAGGGCGATGCGTTCGAGACGGAGTGCTTCTGAATCTAACATTTCAGATTCTGATAACGCATGACCGACTGCCGTGACTTGGGAAACGTAGCTGGCGGTGTCAGGGAGATTTCTCCAGCGAACCCCATTCAGCGTCGAGACGGCAGAAGGCCCAAGACCGAGGTAATCTTCTCCTCGCCAGTAGCCTTGATTGTGCGAAGAGTGATGACCGGATTGAGCGTAGTTTGAAGTCTCGTAATGATCGAAACCAGCGGCTGTTAGCAGCTCATCAGCGAGGTGGAAAAACTCGGCATCGTGATCTTCATTTTCCCGCATTTCGCCACGACGGAGAGATTCAAAAAAAGCGGTGTCCTCTTCGTAAGTCAGATTGTAGGCGGAGATGTGGTCCGGTTGCAGGGAGATGGCGTGGCGCAGCGTGGCATCCCAATCTTCTTTCGATTGGCCGGGGATGGAAAACATCAGATCGATATTGATCGATGGCATTTCCGCTTCGCGCAAAATTCGGACGGATTCACTGGCTTGCGCGACGGAATGCTCTCGCCCAAGAATTTCTAACACATGGGAAGTAAAAGATTGAATGCCTAGGGAGACGCGAGTGACGCCCAGTTCGCGAAAGAGTTTTGCTTTCGCCAGATCAAAGGTTGCGGGGTTTGCCTCCAGGGTGACTTCGTCCAATTTCGAGAAATCGAGGTGTTCCTGTAGCGCGGTGAAAAGCCGGGAGAGATGGCTGGGAGAAAGCATACTAGGCGTGCCGCCACCGAGATAAAGCGTGCGTGGTTTCTCCTCGGTGGCAGGGAGGCGGTGTTTCATTTCTAACACGATCGCATCCACAAAGCTGCCGATCGATGTCGCTCCGGGTGTGTGTTTATAAAACGAGCAGTAAGGACAAACCCGATGGCAGAAAGGAATGTGGAGATAAACTAGCACGTCGGAGCTGGGCTGCCTTGAACACGGGAAATATAGCGGGAGGCTGCATGGCGGGTCGCATCGGCTTCATTCCCCTCTGGGCGCGCAAAGGGCGGCACAAACCATGGATAGGAACCTAACAAATCGGTGATGACAGCGATCTCTCCATCGCAAGTATGGTCGCCGCATCCGATTCCTATCGTCGGCACACTCAGTGATTGAGAAAGCTGGCGGGCGGTTGCGGGAACGATGGATTCAAAAACGATGGCGAAAACCCCGGCGTCGATTAGGGCCTGCGCTCCTTCGCGGATGGCTGCCGTCTGCGCGGGAGTTTTCCCCTTTTTATGATAGCCACCTTCCTCAATGACTCGCTGTGGCAGCATCCCCAGATGGCCCATCACTGGGATGCCCGCAGAGGTGATGGCACGCACTTTTTCGGCCTGGCGAATACCACCTTCTAATTTCACGGCTTCTGCTCCCGCTGCGACAAGGCGGCGTGCGCTATCGAGTGCTTCTGTGACCGTGTCGTAGCTGTGAATCGGTAAATCCCCGACGATGAGCGCTTGCGGTTTTGCCCGGGCCACTGCGGCGATGTGGTGCAACATGTGATCCATCGTGACATGAGTGGTATCAGGGAAGCCGAGAACTACCATCCCGAGAGAATCACCCACCAGAAGAACATCCACGCCGCTTTCATCCAACAAACGAGCGGTGGGATAATCATAGGCCGTGAGTGCCGCGATGGCGCGCTTGCCTTTTCGCAATCTGAGATTTTCGGATTTCTGGAGAGCTGTCACGTGATGCGATGATCTATAAACTAAAAAACCCCCGCAAGAGCGGAGGTTGAAATAAAAATGGCGACCCGTAAGGGAGTCGAACCCTTCTTGCCAGGATGAAAACCTGGAGTCCTAACCGATAGACGAACGGGTCGTAAGTCGCGGTGCGGGCGAAAAGAAACTCACCCGGGCAGGATAAGCAAGAATTTTTTAGCAAAAATTTTTCATCGTTTCTCAAGAACCAGATTTCTTTGTGGGAAATGGATGAGAAATGGAAATCCAAGTGTTGACACCTAGGGATGCGGGACTTATCCACTCGGCAAGGCGTCATGCGAATGGCGGAGTAGCCAAGTGGTAAGGCAATGGTTTGCAAAACCGTCATGCGTGGGTTCGATTCCCACCTCCGCCTCCAAATTTTTAGCCCCAAATCCTTGATCCATCAGGGTTTGATTATTCTAAATGGCTGTGAGTCTTTTCGTTGTAAATGCTCAGAAATGCATCCGATAGCGCCGTGAACGTATCTGACATCGACATTACCCCAGAACTTCTTGCTCCGGCGGGAAATTGGGATTGTGCCCGCGCTGCGGTGGCTGCGGGAGCAGATGCGATTTATTTCGGCCTACCGAAGTTCAATGCGCGGCTGCGGGCAGACAATTTTATTGAGCAAGATTTGGAAGAGTTGATGGAATACCTGCATCGCTACGGAGTGAAAGGATTCGTAGCCATGAACACGCTTATTTTCACCAGTGAGCTGAAAGCTGCGGAGGAGCAGCTGCGAAGAATCGCTGCGGCTGGAGTGGATGCGCTGATCATTCAGGATCTGGGATTGGCGAAATTGGCCCGTGAAGTTGTACCGAATGTGGAGCTTCACGCGTCCACGCAAATGACGATCACTGCGCCAGAGGGATTGGCATTTGTGGAAACACTATTCCCGCTGGAAAGAGCCGTTTTATCGCGCGAACTTTCGATCAAGGAGATTGAGAAATTTCAGGCCGCCTCGCTAAAATCGAATCGTTTCAATCTGAAAACTCCTCTGGAAGTGTTCGTTCACGGCGCGCTGTGTGTCGCTTATTCCGGGCAATGTCTCACCAGTGAATCGCTAGGCCAGCGCAGTGCGAATCGCGGCGAATGTGCCCAAGCCTGCCGGATGCCGTATGAAATCGTTGTGGATGGCGAGACGCGCGATCTCGGTGCAGTGCGTTATTTGTTGAGCCCGCAAGATCTCGCCGCTGTCGATATGATCCCGGACTTGGTCCGTGCGGGAGTGAAATCATTCAAAATCGAAGGCCGGCTGAAATCCCCGGAATACGTTTCTGCTGTCACCCGGGTTTATCGCAAAGCGCTAGACGCCGCGATGGAAGAAAAAGAGTCGCCGATTTCCGATGAGGATCGCTACGAGTTGGAAATGACTTTCTCCCGTGGTCTCAGCACGGGTTGGTTTGCCGGAACCAATCATCCGTATCTTACGCACGGGAAATTCGGGAAAAAGCGTGGGCCATTGTTAGGCGAAATCATCGACTGTGCTCCCGGCTGGGTGCGGTTGGGAAATCTAACAGGCGTTCCGTTTTCTGCTGGAGATGGAGTGGTTTTCGACGCGGGAGAAAATCGTGACTTGGAGCAAGGAGCGCGGATTTGGAAAGTGGAAGGAGATCGATTGATTTTCCACCGCGAATATAGCGGGATCAATTTCGATCGGATCAAAATCGGCCATACGATTTATAAAACTTCTGATCCAAAGCTGGAATCTGAGCTGCGCCGCTTTTGGCAAAACTCCCGCCCAGCTGAGAAAAAATCTGCCATCCATTTCATCGTTTCCGGCAAGCCCGGTGAGCCGATGGAATTAGGCAGTGGAGATCATTTCGTGAAAAGCGAAGCACTGTTAGAAATCGCTAGCAAACGTCCGCTCGATGCAGAAACTCTAGCCGCGCAGTTGGGGCGACTGGGAGAAACCTCTTACGAACTCGCTACTTTAGATAATCAGCTAGAAGGAGAATGCCATATCGCTTTGTCAGCACTCAATCAGCTGCGCCGCGCCTTGGTGAAAAAGTTAGACGATGCGGCTGCGATCAAGCCTGTGCGGGAGAAAATCACAACGACTTATCTCGATTTGTTGCCTCCTCCTTCGATTTTGGATGTTCAAAAATCAGCTTCAAGTATTCCACATCTATCAGTTCTCTGCCGCACATTAGATCAAATCTCCGCGGCGCTCGAAAGCGGTGTGGAAACAATCTACTGCGACTTTGAAGATCCACGCCGATACAAGGAAGCCGTGGCGCTTTGTAAGCCAAAAGCGGAAATCTATCTCGCGACTCCGCGCATTTTAAAACCCGGAGAAAATGGGTATTTAAAGCTGATCGAAAAAGCAGAGCCTAACGGTTTGTTGCTTCGGAATTTGGGAGCACTTCATGACTATAAAAATCGTAGTGATTTGAAAAAAATCGGTGACTTCTCCCTGAATGTCGCCAATCCAATCACAGCAAAATTACTGATGGAACATGCGATGCTGGACCATCTCACAGTTTCCTATGATCTGAATATCGGGCAAGTGTTAGAGTTGCTCCACGGTGCTCCTTCAGAATGGTTCGAGCTAACACTTCACCAACACATGCCGATGTTTCATATGGAGCATTGTGTGTTTTGCACCTTTCTCAGCAGTGGTACGACTTATAAAGATTGTGGTCGCCCTGTGAAAACATGTCGTCCATCTTCGCGACCGTGTCGGCCAGTTGCATCGCTTGCAAGCAGATGTCGGCTGCCGCAATACGCTCTTCAATGGCAAGGCACAAACGGGAGCGCGCTATTTCCAGCATCTTCGGAATGCCGGGCTTTCCCGTTTCCGTATTGAGTTGTTAGATGAAGTGGAAGACGCAGGGAAAACGATCCGTGCTTACCAAGATCTGCTCAGTGGTAAGTCTGATGCTTTTGAGCTGCTCGACCAAGTACAAGCTCTGGAGAAACTCGGTGTGACAGAGGGAACTTTGGCGGAATTGTGATTTGTGGAATTCAGGTGGCTGCGAGACCTAAGACGGCAACATATTTTTCTTTCCTAACAAACGCGTTCCTTGTGGATCGACGAGAAAATAGCCTTCCAGCGCCCTTCTTCCTAACAGGATTGGGCAGAGCATCTCACTGCGATTCGCGAGACTGATTAGAATTTTCCAGCTGAAGCCTCCAGGCAAGACGGCGGTGGTTTCGATAAAAATCCGCTTGCGGGTTGTTCCCATGGAGCTGCGAACTTTTCCAGTTTTCGCGATGAGTGTATCACACGAAATTTCCCTACCGTGGTGATCCTTTGTGGTAAATCGAACTGATTTTTTATCGTCGGCAATGACGACATGGGTTGCATGAATGCTCGAACTGCGTGCTCCAGTATCTGTTTTTGCATCCAGTAGAGAGATCCCTAAATCTGGGAGGGCGATCCATTCCCTGCGGCCAATCACTAACTTCGGCATTCCACTATTTTTCCACGGCAGGCCCAAGGAAGCCGCTAGATCTGATGAGCTGGAATCGACTGGCTGGGGAACTGCTTTGAAAATTGGCTTCATGGATTGAGTAATGATGCGGCCATGGCGCGGGCTTGCTCTCCGCCGCCGCCTAACATTCTAACAAGTTCCTGGATGCGGGTTTCCCCCGCCACGGGGAAAAGTCGGGAACGTGTGCGGCCTGCGCTGACTTCCTTTTCGACCACGAAATGATGCGTCGCAATCGCAGCGACTTGCGGGAAATGCGTAATGGCCACGACTTGGTGGCGTGCTCCTAGCGTCGCCATTTTTCTCCCTACTGCACGGGCGACTTCTCCGCCGACGTTCGCATCGATCTCATCGAAAACCATCAACGGCGTGGCATCTTGATCCGCGAGAGCTGATTTCACTGCCAACATGATGCGGCTAATTTCTCCCGATGAAGCGATCTGCCGGAGCGGCAAAAGCGGTTCTCCCGGGTTTGGGCCAAATTGAAATTCGATGGATTCGAATCCCTGCGGTCCAGGTTCTGCTAGATTTTTCAACGGAGTTTCAAAGGAGGATTGTTTGAAGCCGAGGTCTTTGAGCTGAGAGGAAATTTCCTTGGCTAACTTCGGCGCGGCTTTTCTCCGTAGAGTCGTGAGCGATTTCCCGCTGGTGTCTAGTTTCTCCCGGTTAGCAGCTAATTCTCTCTCTAGGGCTTCGATTTTCTCACTGCGGTTCTCGATGTTATCCAGCCGTGCAGCAGCTGCGTCGCGGCGGGAAATCACGTCGGAAAGTGATGGGCCGTATTTTCTTTTCAGCGATTCTAATAAATTCACGCGCTCCTCCAGTGTCGCAGCCTCAGCGGGATTGATGTCTAGCTCATCCGCGTAGTCTGTTAGGTTTCCTTCTAGGTCTTGGAGTTCGAGGCAGGCGGTTTCCAGAGATGCTGTGCGCTCCTTGATGGATGGATCGAGTTTTTCTAAATCCCGAACGAATCGTTGCACTTCAGTGAGGCGCTCCAGAATTCCATCTTCGCCATTCAGCGCAGCAGTCGCTGCGGCAGCGGCCTCGACTAAGCGGCTCGCATTTGAAGCTCTCCTCCACCGATTCTTCCAAATCTTGCTCGTCTTCAGGCTTTAAATTCGCTCCATCGATTTCTTCTAATTGATAGCGTAAAAGATCAAGTTCTTGCTCGCTGGCATCTTCTGCGTGACGGATTTCTTCCAGTTCCACGGCCTTTGCCCGCCAGGTGCGATACGCTTCCCGATAGTGAGAAACGGAATTTTCCGCTCCCGCGTAAGCATCTAACATCGCCAGCTGCCGCTCCACAGAAAGTAGAGATTGATGATCGTGCGGTCCGTGAAGATCCACGAGATGCTCGCCGATGCGCTTCATCAAAGCCAAAGTCACGGGTGAATCATTGATGAATTGGCGGTTCGCGCTTTGACCGATGACACGGCGAATGATGAGTTGGTCGCCATCACAAGGAGTTAATCCACCGTCTTCAAGAATGGCGTTGATCTCTGCAGGATCTTTCAGTTCAAACACGGCCTCCACAGAGCAATTCTCCTCACCCGTGCGGATCAGCGATTTTTCTGCACGCTCTCCCAGAACCAGTTTGAGCGCACCGACGATCACGGATTTCCCTGCTCCCGTTTCTCCGGTGACGCTGATGAGACCAGCTCCGAGTTCCCAGGCGAGTTCATCAACCAAGGCGAGATTGCGAATTTTTAACAGAGTGAGCATTTTTTGAACTGCTGCGAATGATGCAGCTCTCGCAGTGGGAAGCAAGTTTGGGAAATCATTTCAATCTCCCCAAGGATTGGCGAGAGAGATCCCAACTTGGGAGAAATCAGAAACATTGCGAGTGACGAGGGTGAGGCTGTGCACTTGGGCAGACGCAGCGATCAGGGAGTCGTTGTGAGGGTGTTCCATAATCGGCACGGAAATCTGCGGCGCATTCGGCGATCGCTGACTGACAGGGAGAAAAGAAATTTCTGCTGTATTGGCGAGGAGCCCTCGATACCAGCCTTCCAAACTTTTGAAAAGCCGGGTCGCGTTTCTCGACTTTGCGATAACCGTAGCGGATCTCGTTCAGAGTGATGACACTCAAGTAATATTCGGGTTCAGTGATAGATCTTTGCCATGCGAGAATCCGCAGGGTGGGCGTCAGCTTTTTTCCGGAAATTCGAGATGGTTATCAGTGTCTAGTAGGAAGGACATCAGTCTTCGAAGGAGAATTCCCGCACTTTGCCAGCCCTGCGATCTTCGAGAGGGAAATCCCGATCCGTAAATTCGCTACTCCCGAAGATCTCGATCAAAGTGCGCGGTTTGGGAGGTAGCTCCCTACCAGCTGCCAGCTCCCGCTCAAGGAGGCTGGTGATCCATGCCGAGAGGGATTTGGATTCGTCGATGGCGCGGTGCTTTGCCTCGCGGCAGAGGTGATCGGGAAGTTTTAGGGTGACATTCATATTTTTCGTGCAGCACTGTAGCACGGCAGCACTAAGTCTCAATATTTTTCTCGGGAGATTCTACCGTTCCTCGCAAACGATCAGGCATCTCCGGTCTTGCATCTTAGCCTCATACTTCTGAATCTTTCTGCCGTCACCTATGCAGCTCCTCGAATTTGAAAAACCCGCCGCTGAACTCGAACGCGAACTCGAGAAACTACGGGCAAAGTCGGCGTCTCAAAATATCGATCTTTCCAAAGAAATTTCTACGATGGAGGGTAAACTCGCGGAAACACGCGCAGAAATTTATAAAAATCTAACTCCGTGGCAGCGCGTTCAGATCGCCCGCCATACCAACCGTCCGTTCATGCTCGACTACGTTTCCCTCGCGTTTACGGATTTTTGTGAGCTCCACGGAGACCGCCACATCGGCGACGATGCCTCCATGCCGGGGGGATTTGCCAGAATTGGAGGGAAGCGTGTCGTCGTCATCGGCCACCAAAAAGGCCGCGATACTAAGGAGAATCTGAAGCGCAACTTCGGCAGCGCCCACCCGGAAGGCTACCGCAAGGCGATGCGATTGATGAAAATCGCGGAAAAATTCGGGCTCCCGGTGATCACCATGATCGATACTCCCGGCGCATTTCCCGGAATCGGCGCGGAGGAGCGAAATATTGCCGAGGCCATCGCCTACAATCTGCGCGAAATGATGTTGCTGAAAGTGCCGATCATCGCCGTGGTGTTGGGGGAGGGAGGATCAGGCGGCGCGCTGGGCATCGGAGTCGCTGACCGGGTTATTATGATGGAAAATGCCTATTATTCCGTCATTAGCCCGGAAGGATGCGCAGCGATTTTGTGGAAACACCGGAAACACGCCCCGGAAGCGGCGGAGGCAATGAAATTAGTGGCTCCCGATTTAAAAGAGCTAGGCCTCATTGATGGCGTGATTCTTGAGCCTACCGGTGGTGCCCATCGTGATCATCAAGCGACGGCAGATTCCTTCCGCGACAAAATTCTTTCCCTGATTGAGGAGCTCTCAGCTCTTTCGACTGAGCAGTTGTTAGAGGCGCGTTATCAAAAGTTCCGTGCCTTCGGCGAATGGCAAGGGAAAGCATAACAAACATCGCTAAGAAGCGTTCCTTGGAGCAAAAGCTTTACGCGATCCGTTCAATACCGAACTAAACTTCAATTTAACTCCTGACTGAATACACATAGATGAATCGCAAATTACGCATGGGCATGGTGGGTGGTGGACGCGGCGCCTTCATTGGCGGCGTGCACCGTATGGCTGCAAATCTTGATGGAAAGATCGAGCTCGTTGCCGGTTGTTTCTCATCGAATCCGGAGAAATCCAAACTCTCGGGAGAAGACCTATTTCTCGATCCATCCAGAGTCTACAGCTCTTACGAAGAAATGGCGAAGGCTGAAGCTGCGCTACCTGCGGATCAACGTATCGACTTCGTCAGCATCGTGACTCGCAACGATCTACATTATCCTGTTGCGAAGGCATTTCTGGAAGCAGGGATTCATGTCATTTGTGAAAAGCCTTTGGCATTTTCCCTAGCAGAAGGGAAAGAGTTGAAAAAAGTAGTCGATCAATCTGGTCTCGTTTTCGCGCTGACTCACAACTACACCGGCTATCCGATGGTGAAAGAAGCCCGTGCCATGGTGAAGGCAGGAAAACTCGGACGCATCTTAAAAATCGTCGCGGAATATCCACAAGGCTACGCGATCTCCTCCATCAAAGAACAAACCGATGGAGCGATTTCTAACTGGCGCATGGACCCGAATGTGTCCGGTGTTTCTAATTGCATCGGAGACATTGGGTCACACGCGGAAAATCTCGTGCGCTACATCACTGGGCTTGAGTTAGAGCATATTGCCGCAGATCTCAATACGTTCATTCCAGGACGTAAGTTAGATGACGATGGCAGCATGTTAGTCCGCTATCAAGGAGGGGCACGCGGTGTACTTTTCGCCTCGCAAATTTCCACTGGAGAGGAGAATAATATCAACATTCGCGTTTATGGAACGGAAGCTTCAATCGAATGGCATCAAGAACATCCGAATGAATTGATTGTAAAATTTGCGGATGCACCACGCCAGATTTGGCGCCGTGGAAATAGCTACAACGGCCAGGAAGCATCAAAAAACACCCGCCTGCCATTTGGACACCCAGAAGCATTTATCGAAGCATTTGCGAACGTGTATCTCGGCGCCGCCGAAGCCATCACAGATTATATCGATGGCAAGTATCCACGCCCGGAAGGTTACGATTTCCCCACAGTGAACGATGGCATCGAAGGCATGGCCTTTATCGAGGCGGCAGTCGCATCTTCCAAAGCCAATGCCGCCTGGACACAAGTCCATGGCACGTAAGGTCAATTCATTAGGGCTCTTTCACCATTCATGAGATTTCTGGATGGGGGGGCGCACGTTTCTAGCGTGCTCCCTTCCGCATCCCTGCGGAAGGGTTTTGAAAAGCCCTCCGCGCAGCGCAAATCAAATCCGAGATGCGAAGAATTCCCGGCAGGATGCCGGAAATGGCACGCTGGAAGCGTGCGCCCCCCGAATCAAGAAAGAGTTCTATTACCGCCAGCTCCAATTCATCTCGACTTCAATGTCGGGATGAAGGCTGTGGTGAACTGGGCAACCACGAGCGGCGCTCTCTAACAGCTTGCGATCTGGATGATCCGCAGCCAGTGGCATATTCAGATCTAACTCCAGACGACTGATCCGGCGGGGTTGATCCTCTGACATCAATTTCCTGACCGTGACGGCCATACCTTCCACAGAAATTTCTTTTCTCTTGGCTAGAATGCCAATCACTGTAGCCATACAAGATGCTAGTGCAGTAGCTACTAGATCCGTAGGAGAAAACGCCTGACCGCGACCATTGTTGTCCAGTGGTGCATCGGTGACGAGCGTGTTTCCAGATGGAGTGTGAATGGCGCTGCAGTGCAAATCGCCTTCGTATGTTAGTTTGATTTCGACCATGATATAGAAAAGTGATGAGTTATTTGTTATAGGATTTCGTTAGGAGAGCTAGAGCATTCTAAGGCATCGATCCACCGATACATCAAAAAAGCATCAAAAAAGCCGTCCGCAAATGAATGCAGACGGCTTTTGAAAGATCTGATTTTTTAAGAATTATTCACCAGCTACTTCGACAACAGCGTCTGCCGCTTTTTTCTTAGCAGCTTTTTTTCTTTGGCTCTGGTGCTTCTTCAGTCGTAGCAGCCTCGGCGGCAGGTGCTTCTTCTGCAGCTGCTACGGCATCGACCCACTCGATGAGCGCCATTGGCGCGGAATCGGTCATGCGGGCACCTAGCTTGGTGATGCGGCAGTAGCCACCTTTGCGATCCTTAGCCGCTGGAGCGGTTTCGGAAAATAGCTTTTGGACGATTTCCTTTTGGTGGAGGAAAGCGATAGCCAGACGGCGGGAGTGAAGATCATCGCGCTTGGCGAGAGTGATCAGTTTTCCGCGACAGGACGTAGTGCTTTGGCTTTACCAAAGGTGGTCTTGATGCGGCCGTGCTCGATTAGGCTGCATGCTAAGTTCGAGAGCAGTGCCTTGCGGTGCGAGGCGTTGCGTTTAAGTTTTACTGTTTTGCTGCGATGTCTCATCGGTTGCTTCCTTTTCTAGTTTAAATATTTAGTCGTCGAGGTTTTGGGCGATCAAGTCAGCAAGACCGACCGGAGCTTCGTCTTCTGCTCCGAGGCGTGGGCCACGGGATGCGGCGGCTGGTCCGGAGAGCAAGGATGATTCGAAGGACATGCCGAGGCCCAGGCCGAGTTCGACGAGTTTGTCTTTGATTTCGTTGAGGGACTTTTTGCCGAAGTTGCGATACTTGAGCATTTCTGCTTCGGACTTCATGGCCAGCTGGCCGACAGAAGTGATATTCGCGTTGTTGAGGCAGTTTGCGGCACGAACCGAAAGCTCGATTTCGTTGACCGACATATTGAGAAGTTTCTTGAGAGCCGCGTTTTCTTCGCTGGACTCGGCAGGTGCTTCTTCGAAGTCGATTGCGTTTTCGTCGTAGTTGACGAATACGTCGAGGTGGTGACGAAGGATCGCTGAGGCTTGGAGCAATGCGTCTTGCGGAGTGATGCGACCATCGGTCCAGACATCGAGAATCAGTTTGTCGAAGTCGGTCATTTGACCAACGCGAGTTGTCTCAACAGCGTATTTGACGCGAGTGACGGGTGAGAAAATGGAGTCGATTGCGATGACGCCGATCGGTTGATCCTTGCGCTTATTCTCGTCGCCGGTGGAGAAACCACGGCCTACGCGGACTTCGAATTCGCAGTCGAACTTCACTTTTTTATCAAGTGTGCAAATGACCTGATCCTTGTTCACGATGTCGTAAATGTGATCTGGAATGATGTCACCAGCGGTCACAACACCTTCTTTTTCCACCTTGATCGTCAGGATGCGTGGCTCTTTCTCGTTATGGCTGAATTTGACTTTTTCAAGTTCAGGACGATCTCGGTGACGTCTTCAACCACACCTGGAAGGCTGGAGAATTCGTGCTGAACACCAGCGATGCGGACGGAAGTAATGGCGGCACCTTCTAATGAAGATAGGAGGACGCGGCGGAGTGAGTTACCTACTGTGTGGCCGTATCCGCGCTCGAATGGCTCGGCGATGAATTGGGCGTAGGTATCTGAGGCTGTATCCTCATCTCGGACGAGGCGGTTTGGGAGCTCAAAACGAGCGAGTTTGACTGCTGACATGTTATTTTTGGTGACCGGGTTACCCTCTTGCGAGCGTGGCCGCTTTGTTGAAAAGCGGCTTCAGAGGACCGACGGCATGAGTGAGATAGCTCGCGGGGGCGCGAATAAATGTCGATCAGCCCCTGCTTGCAAAGCCTTTTTTATCGATTTGGACGGATTTTTCAGGCTCACGCCGAAAATCACGGCGGAGC
>JAAURL010000072.1 GCA_012032235.1 Akkermansiaceae bacterium
TGGTTTGGCAACACCACGGGCCCTCGCCAGCACCTCCACCAAGCCCGCGTTCGCTCGGTCGAGGAGGGAATTCCCATCATTCGCGCAGCCAATAACGGCGTTTCTGCAGCATTCGACGCGTACGGCCGCCCACTTGGCCGCATCGATCTGGATATCCGTGGGGTGATAGATGTGGCCCTGCCTGTCGCGTTGCAGGCACCGCCTTATGCTTGGCTTGGTGATTCTATTTTCTTTACGATCTGGTTACTCGGGGGCGTCATTCTAGGCAGGGTAGTGCGGCGCTAGTTGCACACGCGTTCTTGCGTCCGCTATCTGCTATTCCGTAGAGGGACCGGAAGTTGACGCTCTATGGGACTGCACCTACCACTTGCGTGCACGGACAACGTTGCGGGGCTTTGATGTCAAGACCAACAGGGATCGCCGAGAACTTGGAAGGCGATGAGAAAAGCTCGCGACGGCCAAATCCGATAGACATCCACGTCGGCAGCCGGGTGCGGTTTCGGCGTATGCTGCTTGGCATGAGCCAGGAGAAGCTCGGCGAAAAGCTGGGGCTGACGTTCCAGCAGGTGCAGAAATACGAGAAAGGCATCAACCGCATTGGCGCGAGCCGGCTGTTCGATCTCGCGCAGGTGCTGGGCGTCTCGGTGCAATTTTTCTACGAGGAAGCACCCTCATCCGAACCGCAGCACACGCCGGAAGGCTTCGCCGAAAAGCCGGATGAACACTCGATTGTCGAGTTCCTGCGCAGTCGCGACGGGCTGGAGCTGAACAGGGCCTTCGTGCGCATTTCGGACGCCAAAGCGCGGCGCGCCATCGTCGAACTCGTTCGCAGCCTGGCCAACGACACCGGGACAGATACGGAATAACGCGGGCATTGGGAAATACCCCAATGGGGACGGGTTGGCTCCCACCACGTGTTCGCGATATTGCCGCACTGTTCGGTCATCTTGACCCTTGACTGAAACACTGCAAGAACCCTGGCGGTTTGCAGTCTATCCAGCCAAGGGGTGTGCCACGTGTCGCGCAAGTCGTACTTGTTCACCAGCGAATCCGTCTCCGAAGGACACCCAGATAAGGTCTGCGACCGGATTTCTGACGAAGTGGTTGATCTTTTCTTTCGCGAAGGCCCCAAGGCCGGCATCGACCCCTGGCAGCTGCGCGTGGCTTGCGAAACCCTGGCGACCACCAACCAAGTCGTGATCGCCGGAGAGACGCGCGGCCCAAAGACAATTACCAGAGACTGGGTGGCTCACGTCGCGCGTCTCGCCATCAAGGATATCGGCTACGAGCAGGACGGCTTCCATTGGGAGAACGCCGACATCAAAGTGCTGCTGCACCCGCAGTCGGCCGACATCGCGCAAGGCGTGGACAGCGGCGGCAACAAGGATGAAGGTGCCGGCGATCAGGGCATCATGTTCGGCTATGCGTGCAAGGACACTCCCGAACTCATGCCGGCACCGCTTTACTACAGCCACAAGATTCTGCGCTTGATCTCCGAGGCGCGGCACACGGGCAAGGAGGCGGTGTTGGGCCCCGACTCCAAGAGCCAGGTGACGGTGCGCTACGAGAACGGCAAACCCGCCAGCGTCACCCAGATCGTGGTCTCGCATCAGCATCTGGTGGAGTCGATGACGTCGACCCAGGTGCGCGAGCTGGTCGAGCCTTACGTCAGGAAGGCACTGCCATCAGGGTGGATCAACAAGGATACTGTCTGGCATATCAATCCGACCGGCAAATTCTTCATCGGCGGTCCCGACGGCGATACCGGGCTGACTGGGCGCAAGATCATCGTCGACACCTACGGTGGCGCTGCGCCTCACGGCGGCGGCGCGTTCTCTGGCAAGGATCCCACCAAGGTCGATCGGTCGGCGGCCTATGCCGCGCGCTATCTGGCGAAGAACGTTGTGGCGGCCGGTCTCGCCGATTGCTGCACGATCCAGCTCTCCTATGCCATCGGTGTCGCCAAGCCGCTCTCGGTCTATGTCGACGTCGCCGACAATCCAAACAAGATCGACGTTGCCAAGCTGGAAACGGTGCTGGGCGAGCTTGTCGACCTCTCTCCGCGCGGCATCCGCAAACACCTCGACCTCAATAAACCAATCTACGCGCGCACCTCGGCTTACGGACATTTCGGCCGCGCGCCGGAGAAGGACGGCGGCTTCTCATGGGAGAAAACCGACCTCGGCGACGCGCTAAAATCGGCGATGGCCTGACGGCGCGAGCGTCTCGCCCGCAGGGGAGGGCGCAAGCCTCGCGCCCAGCAGCCGACTGGGTCGCGGCGCAAGCTGATTGAGTTCGACGCTGAAACCTGGCATGCGCTGCATGGCCTGTCGCGCGACAGCATGAAGTCGTTGCACGACCTTGCCGACGAGGCGTTCCGCGATCTGCTGCGCAAGCACGGCCATCCGGCAACGCTCAAGGAGGCGCTACGCGAAAGTGCACGCCGGCTGCCGGCCAACGATGCGGACAGGAACAGGAAGAAGCGCTGATGTCGCGCCATAACGAACTATAAGTTGCGCCGCACTGTGTTTGACATGCGTAACCCAACAGAAGATCGACAGGTGCCGGGACGAGATCTGCGCTCCTATGGGCGCAGGCGGGGCCGTGCCTTGAGCCTCGGCAGAAAGGGCTTTGGCAGCACGTGCTGCCACGCGTTGCGCTGCCTCGCGAAGCAGGTGCGCTGCTGCGACCCGCTGAGCTGTTCACGCCTCCGGTGAGCAAAGTTTGGTTGGAGATCGGCTTTGGCGGCGGCGAGCATCTCCTGTGGCAGGCGGCGCACAACCCTCAAGTCGGTCTCGTCGGCTGCGAGCCGTTTGAGGATGGCGTGGTCAAGGTGCTGAACTCCATTGACGCAGAGGGCCTGGTCAACATCAGGATTCACGCCGACGACGGCCGGCCGCTCCTGCGCCTGCTACCCGAAGCCAGCATCGATCGCGCGTTCATTCTGTTTGCCGACCCCTGGCCGAAAAAGCGACATCATAAGCGGCGCCTGATTTCCGGCGAAACAGTTGGGGAGCTTGCCCGTATCATGCGCGCGGAGAGTGAACTGCGCATCGCCACGGATATCGGCGCGTATGCATGCGCAATCCTGCATGGCGTGCTCGGCCAGGGCGGATTCAGCTGGACTGCGAGGGAGCCAAACGATTGGCGCCAGCGGCCCGCTGACTGGCCGCCGACACGCTACGAGGCAAAGGCGCTGATGGAAGGCCGGAAGTGCTACTATTTCCGCTTCCGGCGAGCTTGAGCGGGGCGGCAGGGCTGGCCGGCGACCGTCTGCGACATTTTCTACACTTCTTGCTTGCAAACGGCCCAGGCCCCGCCTATTATTCCGGCGCTCATGATCATCTCAACTCTGAGAGTGGGCCCTTGGGGTCCGCTCTTTTTGTTTTGGGGGACCCTCTGAGCATCCCAAAGCGGAACGGCACTTATACTCATAGGGCTGAGAACGGTGAGCGGCGCTATATCCGAAGCGCGCTTCATTAGTGAGACCGGCGTGGCAGCCGATGTAGCGGCACTGGTCGAACCGGCTCTCAATGACTTGGGCTTTCACTTGGTGCGGATCACCGTATCGGGGCGTGACGGTACGACCCTGCAAATCATGACCGAGCGGCCGGACGGCACCATCACGGTGGAGGATTGCGCCAACATCTCGCGCAACCTGTCGCCGTTGCTGGATGCGCACGACCCGATCTCCGGCCGCTACACGCTGGAGATTTCTTCGCCAGGGATCGACCGGCCCTTGGCAAGAGCGTCGGACTTCGACGCATGGGCGGGCTATGAGGCCAAGGTCGAGACGAAGGAACTTGTAGCGGGCCGCAAACGGTTTCGCGGCATTATCCAGGGCCTCACCGAAAACGAGGTCCGCCTAGAGGTGCCGCTGGATCAGGGCGGTCCGGAAGTGCGCCTGCCGATCCACCTCATCGCCGAGGCACGGCTGGTTCTGACGGACGAGCTTATTCGTGAAACGCTTCGGCGTACGAAGAAGGCAAATGCGAAAGCTGCGGCCGCCAACGCCGCAAATCGGGTTTGAAATGGAGGGTGCCAGAGTATGGCGCAGGCAGGCGTAAGCGCAAACCGGCTGGAGCTGTTGCAGATAGCCGACGCAGTGGCGCGGGAGAAATCCATCGACCGCAAGATCGTTATCGAGGCCATGGAGGATGCAATCCAGAAGGCCGCGAAGTCGCGCTATGGTGCGGAGAACGACATCCGCTGCGAAATCGACCCGAAATCCGGCCTCACAGCCCACGATGCAAACGAATTTTTCCCCTCCATCGAGGCAGATCCCGATCACGGAATCGACTGGTTCCGCTTTGATGCCACCTACGAACTAGACGGGAAAAAGCTCAGCCTCATCCCGATCATCGCTGATGTCATCCAGATGGATCTCCCGGAAGCAGACGACCCGAATCTCCCGGAGCACTTCACCCTACCTTGCGATGATCCAGCTGATGGTTTTATCCGGTTTCCCGCCCGGCGGCTCATCGAGCTAGTCGATCAAGTCCGCCATCTTTCATGGGTTATGAAAACGGAGCGCCTGTCCGCTTCGACCGCCTCGCTGCCGCTGGTGTGGCAGATTCTCTAAAAATCGACTCCTCTGAAACAATCCGCGCCTTGGCGAAGCTGGGCCACAACCTGCGCAATATCTCCACTCTCCCGCCTGCGGAAATCCCGAAAAACGTCAAAGCAGAACTCCGCCACTATCAGGAGGAAGGCTTCCGCTGGCTTCAGTTCCTAGCAGATCACGGACTGAATGGGATTCTCGCCGATGACATGGGCCTAGGAAAAACCGTGCAAACGCTGACCCATTTGGCCGCCGAAGTCGCCAAAAATCCTGGCAAGCCTTCCCTAGTCATCGCTCCCACATCCGTCGTTCCTAACTGGGCCGCCGAGGCGGAAAAATTCACGCCGCATCTCAAGGTCGTGCTCCTCCAAGGAAAAGAACGCGCCGAGGATTTCAAACAAATTTCCGCCGCCGATGTCGTGCTGACTTCCTACCCACTGCTAACCCGTGATTTCGAAACGCTCTCGAAACAAGACTGGCACCTGATCGCACTAGACGAGGCGCAATACATCAAAAACCCAAAAGCCCAAAGTGCGATCAATGCCTGTAAGCTGAAGTCAGCGCACCGCATTTGTCTTTCCGGCACGCCGATGGAAAATCACTTAGGAGAACTCTGGAGCTTGATGCGCTTCTTGATGCCCGGCTTCCTCGCCGATGAAAAAACCTTTAACACTCAGCTCCGCCGCCCGATTGAACGTGACCGCAGCAGCGATGCCCAGCTCGCCCTGAACCGCCGTGTTTCCTCCCTGATCCTCCGCCGCACCAAGGATCAAGTCGCCACCGAGCTCCCGCCGAAGACGGAGATTATCCACGGCATCGACCTCAACAAAAAGCAGACCGACCTCTACGAGTCCGTCCGTGCCGCGATGGATCAACGCGTTCGTGACGCCATCGCTGCCAAGGGTTTGGCCAAATCTCACATCATCGTGCTCGATGCCTTACTGAAGCTCCGCCAAATTTGTTGCCACCCGCAACTGCTCAAAACCCCGTCCGCGCAAAAAATCACCGAGTCCGCCAAGCTGGAATACCTCACCACCGAGCTGCTCCCCACCCTCATCGAAGAAGGCCGCCGCATCTTGCTTTTCTCCACCTTTACCTCGATGCTCGCGCTCATCGAACAGCATTTGGAGAAGGAAAAAATCCCTTTCCTCAAACTCACTGGCCAAACTCAGGACCGCGCCACGCTGACGAAAAAATTCCAAACCGGAGAAATCCCGATCTTTCTGATTTCCCTAAAAGCCGGCGGCACTGGCCTCAATCTCACCGCCGCAGACACTGTGATCCATTACGATCCTTGGTGGAATCCCGCAGCCGAAAATCAAGCCACCGACCGCGCCCACCGCATCGGCCAGACCAAACCCGTCTTCGTCCACAAGCTCATCTGCCGTGGCACCATCGAAGACCGCATCCTAGAACTCCAAAAACACAAAGCCGATCTCGTCGCCGCGCTCCTTTCCGACGAAACCAGCAAGCTAAAAATCGACTCCGAAACACTATCACATTTATTGGCGCCATTGGGATGATCCAGAGGGATCTACATTTGAGTTCTTTCTTAATTCGGGGGGCGCACGCTTCCAGCGTGCTCCCTTCCGCATCCCTGCGGAAGGGCTTCTGGAAAGCACCTCTGCGCAGCGCAAACGGAATCCGAGTTTCGAAGAATTCCCAGCGGGATGCCGGAAATGGCACGCTGGAAGCGTGCGCCCCCTCAATAAAGAAAGAGTTCTATTCTCGTTCTTGCCAATTCACAGGAAGTCGCGATGTTCTCCTCGATTTTCTCACTCTCGCCACTTTTTAGAATGACATTTTTCGATCAATATGAGCGCCGTTTCGGCTGGCTCGCTTTTCCAGGATTTCTCCGTTTTTACGCGTTGTTTCACGTTTTGGTTTTTGTGCTGCAATTGATCCGCCCGGATCTTTATGAAATCCTCGCGTTTGATCGGACAAAGATTCTGTCGGGAGAAATCTGGCGTGTCGTCACGATGTTTTTCGCGATCAGTCAGTTCGGGGGAATGAGTGTGATGAGCATCATCTTTCTGTTTTGCGCGGTGAGTTTCGTCTTCATGGTCAGCGATGGCCTAGAAAACCAGTGGGGATCGTTCGCGACATCTCTGTTTTACTACACCGGGATTTTATTGATGCTGATCGCTAATTTCGCGCTCCCGTTTCACTTTCCCGGGAGCGGAACCTTGCTTTATCTCTCGGCGTTTTTTGCCTTTGCGACGCTATTTCCAAAAGTGGAAATCTTATTGTTTTTCGTGATTCCAGTTCAAATCCGTTTCCTCGGATTCCTTGCTGCTGCGGGAGTTTTATTAGCGATCATCGCCTCGCCGATCGCTTCGATTTTCTACGTGATCGGGTTAGTGAATTATTTGATCTGGGCAGGCATTCCAGCTCTACGCGGCACGGTACGGGTCATCGAATCCGGGCAACGCAAGAGGCGATTCAACTCCATGAAAATCGATCCGTCGGACGCCTTTCATACCTGCGTGATTTGCCACCGAAATGATGTGGAAGATCCTGAAGTTGAATTCCGCATCGGTGCCGATGGCAGGGAATATTGTGAAGAGCATTTACCGAAGTAATCCGCCGCCACTTTTTAGAGAATCTCCTGCACAAACGCCTCTTTCTGGAAAATAGCGAATTGTTCCGGCTCTTCGCCAGTGCCAATAAAACGCGGAGGAATGGCGAGTTGGTCGTGGATCGTCACGGCGATGCCGCCTTTTCCTGAGCCGTCCAGCTTGGTGACGATCAGTCCATCCAGCGGGCTGGCGCGGTGAAATTCCTTCGCCTGCTGCATCGCGTTTGATCCTGTTGTCGCATCCACGACCAAGAGTGTGAGATGCGGCGCGGTCTCGTCTTGCTTGGCAATCGTCCGGCGGATTTTCCCGAGCTCCTCCATCAGATTATTCCGCGTGTGGAGACGTCCAGCGGTGTCACAAATCAAGAACTCTGCCCCCGCTGCGATGGCTTTCTGGTGGGCATTGAAACAAACGGAAGATGGATCCGCGTTTGGATTCCCTTTCACGACAGTTAGATTGAGACGATCTCCCCAGCGCTGGAGTTGCTCCACAGCGGCGGCGCGAAATGTATCCGCCGCAGCCATGATGACGGAGTGACCACGCTTTTGCAGCCAATTTCCCAGCTTGGCGGATGAAGTCGTTTTCCCCGTGCCATTCACGCCGACGACGAGGATGACAAACGGTTTCCCGTCGGGCCGAGGCGTAGGGATCGGGAAATCGTCGGGCAGGCGTTTGGCAAGGTGCTTGCGAGTCGTCGCCACCACATCATCTGCAGAAACAGCACGGCCCAGATCGCGCAGCTCATCGATGATAGAAGTGGTCATGCGAATCCCCAAATCGGAGCTAATGAGATCCGCCTCGATTTCGTCCCAATCGATTTCCGCACGGTTCGTGATCTTGTTGAAGAGAGATTTAAAAAAGCCAGCCATGGTTGCGCGGCGAAACTACAACAGATCGGGAAAGTGGCGAGAGGGAAATGGGATTGAGGAAGCCCCCAGAAATCGGGCTGGCGACTCAACGATGAATCCTGGTATCGGAAGGGCGTTGTTCGTATGGGAAATTTACCCACTCCGCGACAGATTCTGGAGTGACTTCCAGCGTGTCTGTCGGATCAGGGAGAAATGATGATTTCTCGCTCACTCGATGATCACAGGAGTTCCAACTTCCACATTTTCAAAGAAATGTGTGGACATGTGGTGCGGCATACGGATGCAGCCGTGCGACGCTGCGTAACCGGGGAGATAGCCTGTGTGCATCCCGATGCCGCCAGTGACTCGCATGAAATTCGGCATTGGAGCATTGTAGAAAACCGCTCCCGGCGGGATTTTATCGATGCGGATATCAACATTATCGTTGATCGTTTTCCCAGTGACTTTGTCTTTGAAAACGCCATAGACGGAGGATTTGTGATCCTTACTTTTTTGCGTAATTTTATATTTCCCCGCCGGAGTTCCGTGATCTTCGCTCCCGCTGGAAATTCGGGAAACACCGACAAGCGTGCCGCTTTTGTAAAAAAACGCCTTTTGCTGAGCCCGGTTGATTTTGATGAGTGGGCTGCCCTGTGCGCTGTCGCCGTCCCAATAGGAAGAATCATCCGGAATCGCTGGAACCGGATGGTTCGACCCTCCCGATGTCTGTTGAGAAATTGGCCCGCCGACACCTCTTAAATAGTCCGATTGCCCAGCTCCGCCCATTTCACAGGAACTCAGTGCAGCCGCAGCGAATGTGGGGAAACCGAATGCAACGATAGATTTTAGAGAATTCATTTCGCGCATAAACTGGATGCAAAGCCGTGTTTGGTCAAGCGAGTGAGAAATCTCTTCTTTCCTAATTTCCCGTGACTGCGCCTAAATGGTGATCTTCTTTTCTTGATTCAGTAAGGTGATCTCTTGATTCTCTGAGCCATGCGGGTAGCGGTGCTAACAGGCGGAATCGCCTCTGGGAAATCGACGGTATGCCGGATCATGAAAGAATTCCTACCATCTGTGGAAATTTTTGACTGCGATGCAGCGGTGCGCCGAATGCTCGATTCTGATCCCGCAGTTGCAACGACCCTTGCGCAAACATTTGGAGAAAATGTAATCGATGCGGAGGGCAAAGTGGATCGGGATTTTTACGCAACTCAGTTTTTTCAGATGACGCCGCGCGGCTAAAGTTAGAGGGAATTCTCCACCCTAGGGTCCGGGAAGAATGTCTTGCGTCTCTGGAATCTGCTGCTAAACGAGGTGCGGAATTATTTCTAGCAGATGTTCCGCTCTTTTTTGAGAAGGACTTTGATCTCGGCCAGACGCAGGTGATTGTCATCGCGTCTTCCCGGTCCACTCAAATCAAGCGGCTCAAATCACGCAGCGGATTCGACGATTCTTTGATCGAATCCATTCTAGCCACGCAGCTGCCGATTCAGGAAAAAATATCCCGCGCGGATGTTGTTTTCTGGAACGAAGGTCCGCCCGCAGTTCTCCGCTCTCAACTCCGCCGTTTCGCTCAATCTTTTCTCATGACCCTTCCCACCGAATCCCAAGAACTGGAATCCCAAACTGCAACTGTCATCGAGACGGCTGCACCCATCCCAGTTTCTATCGACATCAATCAATTCCGCTCCAAGCCGCTCGCAGAACTTCAGGCGATTGCGGAGGCGGTCCCTGCGAAAATCCAAGGTGGCATTTCGAAAAGTCAGCTCGTTTATGAACTGCTTTGCTTTTACGCCCGCGAAGGCGCTGGCCTCGTTTGCGAAGGAATCATTGAGCAAGGAAAAGACACATTTGCAATTTTGCGCGATCCTAGCCGTAGTTTCCGCCCCGGACCTGACGACATCCATGTGAGTGCGAATCTGATGCGTGATCATTCGCTACGCGTCGGACAGCTCGTGAAAATGCGAATCCGTTCGCCAAAGGAGCGTGATAAATATCTCTCGGCATACGAGGTCTTAGAAATCGAGGGGAAATTGGCAACTGACTATGCAGCGCCAAAGGAGTTTGATCGCCTAACTCCGTGTTTTCCAAATCAGCGGATTCACTTGGAAGGAGAGGGAAATGATTTTCTCGGCGTGCGTGTCATCGATCTGATTGCGCCGCTAGGAAAAGGCCAGCGCGGGATCATTGTCGCACCTCCACGTGGAGGGAAAACGATTCTACTCAAGCAGATTGCCAGGGCGATTCGTCAAAACCATCCCGGTGCAGAGTTAATCATTTTACTGCTCGATGAGCGGCCAGAAGAAGTCACGGATTTTGAAGAAACCGTCGGCGTTCCCGTATTCGCATCGACTTTTGATGAATCACCGCGTCGTCATTCGCAGGTGGCAGATCTGGTGATCGAACGTGCAAAACGTCTGGTGGAGCAAGGCAAAGACGTGATTCTCCTTTTGGATAGTTTGACCCGTCTTGCCCGTGGGCATAATTCTGCGATGCAGGGAGGACCCATCGGTTCTGGCGGTGTTAGCCCCGTGGCTTTACAGAAATCCCGGAAATTTTTCGGCACGGCTCGAAATGTCGAGGAGGGCGGCTCACTCACTATTTTAGCGACTGCGCTGGTAGAAACGGAAAGCCGTCTCGACGATGTCGTGTTCGAGGAATTCAAAGGGACGGGAAACATGGAGGTGAAGCTAGATCGCGAGTTGGCGGAGCGCCGCGTGTTCCCCGCGATTCACATTCCACAATCCGGCACCCGGAATGATGACCGACTCTATCATCCTGATGAGTTTCTAAAGGTCATCGATATCCGAAAACAGCTCGCTCAACAGCCGATTGGAGATGCGATTGAGACCTTGCTCAAGAACTTGAAGGCTACAAAGACGAATGCAGAATTACTGCTTCGTGGTCTCCGTTGAGCTAAGAAAGACCTAGTGAGCATTCTGCTTACTCAGTATTCTTTGCACTCCACCGCGACTTTTGTGGCTTCGCGGCAAATCACAAAATAGATCCTTCTCAAAGAACTGGCAGTTTGCTCTCGGAAAGAATCTCAGCTGGAAACGCAGTGATCGGACGGAGACTAATATTTCGGCGTGCTCGATTGATGAAGCAACAGGCTGGGGCAACGCAGCTGTGCGAAAGTGCAGGCAAACCGTTTTCTATAGATCGCATATAGAATGATACGTAGTGACGATTATGTCACAAAAGCTCATTTGATCAGGATATCTGAATGCTATGCCTTGCGGTAAGACAATCAAACACTTCTGTTAGTTCATCAGTATCTATTTTCCTCTATTCATATATGTCAGCAGTTCATATTTCGCGTGACTTTGACCATGCGATTTTCACCTTACGCAAGGAAGTCCTCACTATGGCAGCAAATGCCCGCCGAAATTTAGAGGGATCGATTCGATCTTTGTTAGATCGTGACATGGAGCAGGCGAATATTGCGATTTCTGATGTGGACGAAGTAAAAGACTGCGAATGGAAAATCGACCAACTGGGCATGGAAATTTTGCTACGCTATCATCCTGTCGCTGGAGATCTAAGGCTGGTGATTTCGTCGATGAAAATCGCGATGAATCTGGAACGCATTTGCGGCCATGCGTTGAATATCGCCAAACGGGCGAAGAAGATGAATGCGGCAAAAGAGCTGCTGGATGTCACCTTGATCGAACCACTTTACACGATGGCGGATCATCTTTTACGCGATGCCATCTCAGCATACAGTGATCGAAATGCCACTTTGGGTGCTTCCCTGTGCGAAAAAGATAAAGCACTAGACCGCATGCACGACTCTGTCACGGCCACCTTTATTTCGCGCATTGAGACAGGAAATGGACGCAGCCAAGATTACTTACACTTGCTGCTGATGACTCGATCACTTGAGCGTATAGGCGATCTCGCGGTAATGATCGGTAAAGATGCTGTATTTCTCGGAAACGCCCCTGATCTCAGGCACGAAGGCAACCACCAGATCGTGGCAGAGATCTAATTTTCTGAAATGATCGAAGCTTTTGAGTTGCCGCCACGGAGAGCTTCGCTAGTTTTGTCCCGATTGGTTGGGAAAGGTGATCATGAATGCCATACTCGAACATCCTGTGCTTGTGCTGAATCGGTTTTGGCAGCCGATTCATACTTGCTCCGTCCGCAGGTCATTGCACTTGCTCTGTTTGGGCCATGCCCAAGTAGTGCAAGTGGAAGGAGAGCAGCGCTTTAATACCCACGACCTTTCCTCATGGATCGATTACTCCATAAAAACCGAGGAGAAACAGATGATCCACGGCGCACGTATTTCGATTCGCGTGCCGAAAATCGTCGTTCTGTTGGTCTATGATCGCTTGCCACGACTGGAGGTGAAATTCACACGGAGAAATGTTTTTTGCGGGATAAATTCACCTGCCAATACTGCACAAAAGTTTTGCCCGAAACGCAGTTGAACCTAGATCATGTTCTGCCACGCGACAAAGGTGGCCGCACCACTTGGGAAAATATCGTGACTTCATGCTTCCGCTGCAACACCCGCAAAGGAAACAAGCTGCCACAGGAAGCGAATATGCATCCCCAAATCAAGCCCTTCGCCCCTCGCTGGCGCCCACTCTTCGGAATGGCAGAAAACGGCCTTGCTGACGAGAGCTGGGAACACTTCCTATACTCGGGAAAAGACGAAACGCGTAGGTCTGCTTGATTTCAGTTAGGGATCGATTCCCTATCGCTAATCCTCGTCGGTTTATAGGTGATAAACTGAAATTGATGGGAAAGGCAGGAAATCAGTCTGGACTTTTAGGGAAAACTGACGTCTCCGGCTGTTGGATCTTCGCTGGGCTTTGCAGTCTCGTGACCGATCCCCTCCCTCGCAGCAGGGAGCGATGCTTTTTGATTCAGCGAGTGCAAAACTAGCTTTTGCTGAGATCTCTCAAACTCCAAAGCACGCTCGCAGCGGGACTGGCAGCGCCTTTCAGTTTTCGCGCTCCGGTTTTGCGGTTGGGGCCGAAGCGGTCGCGAGCTTGGGCGAAGGTCTCGTTGATGAAATTTCGGCTGCCGATGATGGCTCCGTCGGTGAAATAGCGGATGCGGTGACGGAGCATTTTTCCTAACGAAATGTCTTCTGGCTCGGTGGAGGCTTGGACTTTGGAAATGCCTTTGCGGGTGATTTTGGCGTGGTGTTTTCCGTCCTTTGTTGCGGATTCGGTTTTTCTCTCGATGGATCCTGTTAGGAGAATTTTTCGGTATTCTTTGGAAACGTCGTGTGGCCAGAAGGAGGCATCGGCGGGAGTGCCGAGGTGGGATCGCATGGCCCTAACAAGTCCGGCGCGAGCTTTCTTGCCGTTGCCTTTGTTTCCGCCGCCAATCGCCTCGCCATAACTACTCCAGCGATACTCGGCGGGATCCTTGACCATGCCGGCTCTAACAGGATTGAGATCGATGTAGGCGGCGATGGTTTTCGCGGCGATGCCGTCCTCGACGATGACGCTTTTGAAGGCGTCTTCCCAGAGATTTCCGGTGCGTTTGTGAGCGCGGTTGTAAGTCTGGGTGAAGCGCTGGAGGAGGCCTTTCATGAATTGGCT
>JAAURL010000073.1 GCA_012032235.1 Akkermansiaceae bacterium
TCGCACCTGGTCTACGCGATCAAAGGCGGGCACGTGCGCACCGTGGTGATCGACGGCCGCGTGGTCGTGCGGGATCGCAAGATGCTCACGGTCGACGTGACGATGTGCTCGAGCACGTGGCCCAGATCCGTGCCAGCATCCGCCAGCGAATGAATTTCCGGCGACAAGCCGTGGCGCAACTGCGCCTCCGCCAATTCCCGCACCGCCAACGAAATCCCACCACCCGCGGCACTGCTGGACAACGTGGCATGGGCGATTTTTAAAGAGGAAACCATGAAATGGTAGCTGCGCCGTCCCGGCGCAGGCCGTTACAGCCGCGTCTCGCGGCGTTAATTTTTTTAAAGCTGCTGCGAGACGCAGCAGACACAGCCTGCGTCGAGACGACGCAGCCACGATCAACCCAGCGCCAGTAAGTCGCGTCCCAAATCCGCCAAGTCATAACTCAGCGGCTGGATCGGCCCGGTCAGCGGGCGTTTTCCTTCGTGAATGGCCACCAACTCTGCGGCGATTGTTTCCGGTTCCAGATCTTTCAAAAGCCAACCATTCGCACCATCGCTCACCGCCTCACCGCAACACTGCGAGGCTAAAACGGGGACGCCACGGGCCAGCGATTCCAGCTGGGTCAGTGCGTAGCCGTCAGATAAAGTGGGCAGGATGAAAATATCCGCCTGATCGTAATAATCGGCGACTGCGCTGCGCGGAACGGGTCCGGCCCAAGTCACGTTTGGCAAATCTTTCCAGGCATCCGCAGCGATTTCGCTCGGCCCGACCAAGGTGAGCAGAATGTCTCGATCTTTGACCAACCGCATCGCATCCAGCAATCTCCCGATACCTTTGCGGAGATTGACTTGGCCAAGGAAAAGAACACGGAGTGGTTTGCGAACGTCCACTGTGAGCGGGAGATTTTTCGCAGGAGGAGCTGTGTAAATTAACGGGATTACTCGAATTTTTCCGGGAGAAATGCCCTCCTTGATTAGACAATTTTTAGACCATTCGGAGTTCACGACCACATGGTCTGTTAGGCTAATTTCCTCCCGCCAATTTTCCCAATACGACTCGGGAACGGGTTGCCAATCACTGGCGAAATGGGCGTAGCGTTTATGTTCCGCTGCGACGATTTGCTCTTCTTCCGGCCCGGGATCGATCTGCCCCAAAATGGTTTGCCAGCCTTGATCCAGGGAGAAACGGAAAATCTCCCTAGCAGCGTAGCTGTAGGAAAAGATCCGCAGTGGCTGTGATTTCTTTTTCCGCAGCTCCCGAATCGTTAGCTCTTGGAAAAGATCGTTACGGGCATGCGTCACTTCCCATCCAGATTTTTTCTGCGCGCGCATCCAGATTTCAAAAGCCAACATTCTGGCATTTAACGCCAACGCTTTCTCATTCGCCAAATCGGGATGATAGCGATCTTTTAAGCGTCTCCCGCCGGGTAATCTCCCGAAAGGAGATCCGGGAGGCACCCAGAAATCGCTAATCAAATTTCCCAAAACGCCAGCTCCTTGGAGTGCCCGAGCAATCGCGTAGTGCTCCCTAGCGCCGATTTGGCAGACGATCCATGGGGAGGAAATCATAAGGCTCAACGAGAGATCAGCTTTGTAGCGAACTGCCGCACCCGATCCGTGCGTTTTTCAAAAAGCCAATAAAATGCTGTGGAAAAACCGATACATCCCAGAAACAGAGCCGCGAAAATCCCATAACTCATCGCTCCCGGAGAAAATTGTTTTCCTTTTAATACAGTCGCCGCAAAGAGAAAAAGAACCGGAAAATGCACCACATAAAGCGTGTAAGAAATTTCCGAGAAATAGCGGCTGAGAGATCGGAGAAAATCTAACTTTTTCCACGCTCCTAATAATGCAAACATCCAAAAGCTAAACGCGATGCCAACGGCATAATCGCTCCCGAAAAGGGATTCAGTTTTACTGAAGGCTAAGCTGGCGAGGAACACGAAGAATCCAGCCATTGCCCAAATTTCCCGGATTCTCCCTGTTAGTTTTCTTCCGATTTTCCACACTCCAACGCCGAGCAACCAGATGAGGCCTTGCGATGAAATTGAGAGCGGTAGCCACCAAATAATCAACCCGCCAAGGAGTAACCAAGCACCACATTTTAGCGGATTTTTCTGCAATGATGCAATTCCACCGGCTAGCAGAGGGAAAATCACGTAATACCAAAACTCGTTCGCCAGGCTCCATAAAGGGCCGTTCGAACCAAAAACTGGGAAGGAAATATTTTGCAGAAAAACTAAATTTCCGAAAAACGCCGAGATACTAAATCCTCCTGCTTCGTTTAGCTCTGGGCCGCTCATCCAGAGATGCCTGAGTTTTCCCGCATAAGCATCTGGGGCAAAATAACTGCCAAGTTGATCACACAAAACCGTTAAAACTAGAGCAGGAAGTAACACCACCCACAACCGACTAAGCCGAGCCAGTGCATAATGACTCCATGAAAAACGTTCCTTCTTCAACGCATTTAATACACCGCCACCGACGAAATAACCGGATAGAACAAAAAACACCATTACCGCCTGATGGTGAATGCCAGTAAAGAAATAGAAAATTTTTGTTAGTAAACTAGGCGCTGCCAGTTCGCCTAAGTCTTGAAACACAAAACCTCTGATATGCGCTGCCAGAACGATCAGAGCGCTCAAGCCACGGATCAAATCTAGGATTTCATCGCGTTCTTTCGGCTCCTGATTCAATATCTGAAAATCCTGCTGGCTCACACGAAGCGAATGACATGATATGGCTGATTTCACGCTTGTTCTTGGCGTCTCATGAGGAGTTTGACGAGAGCTTGGTCGATTAAACCGATGTGAGCTGGGCCAGTTTTTTTCGCGGCGGCGGTGGCGTGGATCAATCCTTCGGCGAATTTTTTCGGGCTCCATTGATCGACAATTTGTGCGCTGGTTTTTCCAGCAGTTTGAAGCTCATCAGCGTTTAGGCTAGCCAACCATTTCAGAGCAGCGATGATTTCGCTGCGTTGATTCGGGGAAAAAGTCTGACCGTTGATTCCTTTTTTACCAAGTCCTCCGCGCAACCGCAGCGATCGGAAACGGCAATGGGAATACCAGCAGCCATGGCTTCATTAACGACCAATCCCCATTGCTCCGTAGTGCTAGCATGAATGAAGGCGGTAGCTAAGCCGTAATAAACTGGCAAGTCTGCATAACCAATCGGGCCGGGAAGATGGACGCGATCTGTTAGCATCAAATCAGCGATTTGCTTCTGCAGTTCAGCTTTTAATGGACCATCGCCGATCATCACTAGATCTGGAGAAGATGCTGGTAAATCGGAGTAAGCATCGATCAAGCCGCTGAGGTTTTTCTTTTCGGTAAATCGTGCGACGGCGAGAAAATATCGATGCGGGAGTTTGAGTTGAGTTCTCAATTTCTCTTTGGCCTCTCGCGCTTGGTTTGCGCCATGGAAAAATGGGAATTATCTACCGCATTGTAACCATGGAAAACTCGATTTGCAGGGATGCCTAGCTCGACCAAGTAGTTCTTTTGAGGGGTTCCGCCGACCAGACCTGCGCGACATAGACGGACGATCCGGCTCTTGATCACTTCGGTGAGCCATTTCCGCTGAAAATCATATTGGTTCGACTCAGAGCAAACGACCGCAGGGGATCCCGCGACGGCTGGCCAGTGAAAGGAGAGCGAGACAGATCGGGAAACTGTAGCCATTCAGAACGACGACGTCCGGTGAGATTCGATCAAAGACCGTTCTCACCTTTGCCAGCAATTCGTCCGCAGAAATCGCTTTCTCCTTAATTCCCAGCGTGTGAACTTCAAACGGATATTGACCAGAATTTGACTCGAGAATTTTGAAATCATCCTGAGCTCTCATTTGCAGAATGCTGACTTG
Source organism: Akkermansiaceae bacterium (assembly GCA_012032235.1). Classification (GTDB taxonomy): domain Bacteria; phylum Verrucomicrobiota; class Verrucomicrobiia; order Verrucomicrobiales; family Akkermansiaceae; genus Luteolibacter. The sequence goes on from JAAURL010000073.1 coordinate 3,861, forward strand.
CAAATCGGCATGAGCCGCCACCGCGCTCCAGCGGGCGACATGGTAGGGAACTAGGTTGATGAGACATCCGAGGATCTTCATGGACGCTTTGTCATGAGCTTGATGTGTGCAGCCGCTATCTTTTCCGGATTGGAAAGTTTTAGGAAATATTCGCGGCTGGATTGGGCGCGTTGATTCGCTAACTGTGGATCGCGGGCGATTTCGATCAGTTGGCTGGTCAATGCCTCGACGTCGTGATTTCCCAGAATGCGATGAGCCAGTGTGGAGTCGAAAATCTCCCGAAGCCCGCCGTTTGCAACAGAGGCGACCAATGGAATTCCGGTGGCGACTGCTTCTTGAGGCGTTACAGGGAGTGCATCCCATTCCGCATTGAAATGGAGTGCATCTAGCGCGTGGTAAAATGGCTGCATATTTTCTAGCCAACCTAACCAAACGATACGATCCGCGATGCCAAGTTCCGCCGCCAGCAATTTGAGCTTTCCCTCATCTTCACCACCACCAGCGATGAGGAAATGGGCTTTCGGCTCGGCAGCCGCGACCAGGGCAGCTACGCGCAGGAAAATATCAAAGCGTTTCCGATGAATCAGCCAGCCGCCGTTCCCGATGACGAAGGCATCATCCCCTAAATTCCAAGCACGTCGTGCCGCAGCCCGCTCATCACGAGTGATCGGTGGCGGTGGATCGTTCGGATAGCGAATCGTCAATGATCGCGCTGCCAGTGGCGGATAAAGAGCGCAGGCCTCATCCCTAACAAAGTCGCTGGGAAACGTCACCCAATCGAAACGATCCAAAGCGACCCGATAAAGAAATCTCCAAACAGCGGGAGATTTCACGCCTTGATGATGATAGTGCACAGCGAGAAATTTCCCTCTGCGCCGAGCCAATTTCATCCCTAACATCGCTGCGAGATGTGGCCCAGTCATGATGATTTCCGCGTCGCGCTCTTTCCTGAGTTGATTCGCGATTTGTCGAATCACCCCCAATCCCCGCTGGCCCCCAATAATTCAGACCAACACTGGGAATATTCGCTCGGTCCAAGTCACCTTTCAATGCGCCCAGTGGATGAAGCGAAAGAAGTGAAAAATCGCAGCCCCGCTCCTGCATCGACTTCATCAGTCTCACCGAGGCCCTTTCCATGCCGCCGAGGTTGGTGCACTGAATGATGTTTAGAATTTTCATCGATCAGACTTTCTTAAAAGCGTTCTGCATTTTCAGAAAAGTCGGGTATCCACGCAGATACATCAAATGGCGCACCACTCCGAAGAAATGGCGGCAGATGACTTTAGAATATTCCACGTGGTCTTTTTGCCAAAACCACATGCCGTTCCATGAGGTCACATAGCGTTGAGTATCGAGCGGCACACCGTTTTGCGAGGCAAGGCATCCGGCGATAAATCCCTGCTCAATGTAAAAATGTTCGATGTCTTTGACCATCGGCAGCATGTCGGAAAATCCTTTAACGACAGCGCGTGACGGGGCAATGTCATCAGTCCGGAATTAATGCCCTGAGGAATCGGGCGGCCTTTTTTAGCAAAAAATCGGCGACTTCCGGGCAGTAACTGGCTGTCATTTCCTCATTATAGCAAACGGTATGAGCAGCCATGGCATTTATCATTTCAGTGGCCCTATTGTAAAAATGATATCATTGTCTGAAAAATAAATCCATCGGTATCGTTCAGCGCCAGCAGCAGGCCGAGCTTGCGGCCATAGCGATCATTTCTAAAAAAGTGCATTTCCTCCGACGAAAATTTACCGAAGGCTTCAATCACCGATATCGCAGTGCAAAGAAGTGTTCCTGGAAGAATTGAATCGAGCTCTCGTTGCATCGACTCGGTGACATCGCCGTCGATATAGATACGCGGACTTATCCCATCATCTGGATGTGTGGCCATCCAACTGTAAACGGTCCAAAGAGACTCAATGAAATTCTTTTGTGTGGCCATGACAACCAAAAGAGATCCCGTCTGGACGCAGGCAATCGCTGGTAAATCAAAGATCTTTCGCGTCACCGGGTAAGGAAAATTCCGGAGCACGGAGGCGACTTTTTGACCAATCAGATACTTCATGACCCGGAAAAGTTGAGTGAACGTTTGGGTTTATGTAGAGTAAAGTTCATGCGAGAGATTGGATGATAATTTCCGCATTTTTCTCCCAACTGTTATCCGCTTCATATCTTGACCACTCGGGGGAAACCTCGGTTGTCATGATTGATTTCATTCCTTTGACGATTTCTTCGGAACTGTCGGGACGGATGACTGGACCCAGTTGGTAGGTTTCGACCAAGGTAAGAAGCGAGCTTTCCCCGGCAGAGGCGATGACAGCTTTTTGAAACCAAGCCGCCACACTCAGGACTCCACTGGCAGAGCGAAATGAGCTGGAATAAGTCAGCAAAACACAATCGGAGGCGTTGAAATAGTTGGAGACGTCGTTGGCTTCTAAAAACGCAACGCGCCAACGACACCGCTCCGCCACACCCAATGATTCCGCGGTTTTTTGATAGTCTGCCGATGATTTCTGACTGCTAGGAGCCTCCGTTCCAGCGACTAATAGCCAAGCTTCTTTCACTACTGTGAGAGCCTCAATGATCAGATCCAGATTTTTATTATCTCTCAAATGACCGAAGCTCAGAAACAGCGGTGCGTCTTGAGGGATGCCAAGTTCTTTCCGCAGCTCTTCAAGATTTTTTGTGGGAGTAGGAAAAAAAAACGGACCGATGGGAACCAGCGTCGTGCGGAGATTTTTCACCGGTCGCCCGGTGTCGAGTTGGATTGGCTCGTGGACGAAGACTTCGTTTAAAAAGCTATACCCTTCTGCGATCGACCAACGGTGCCACCAAATTGGCCCGACGACATAATCCCGAACGGGATCATGCGCGACGGCACCGAATTTTACCCCGCTTTTCGCGTGAGCACGAAACCGCCAGGCCCACAGCGGCGCGAGGTATTCACCGTAGGAAGCGAAGAGCACGGTCTTGAAATTCTGCCTCCGGATGAAGTGGTCAAGAATCCTAGCATCTGCTAGCAAACTTTTAAAAATGAGGATGCGATTCTTTAGACGAGATTGTTTTGGCTTGGCATCTTGGGTTAGAGATTTGACTTGCTGATAGAGCGAACTCTGAAACGGAAAATCACTGGGGCAAAGCATCGTGACGGCGACTCCAGCCTGCGCCAGCGCCTCACACTGGCGGTTTCCATACTCAGCAATACCGCCGAATGAAACGGGGCAGTAGTAGAGAAGTTGAAGTGGCTCTGTCACTGGTGATGTAAAATCAGCGAATCAATTTCCCGATCTTTTCAAAGAAGGCGCTGGCAGAAAAGTCAGCACGTGTCTTGTGAATGAGCGATCGAGATTTGTCAGCCAATTGATGGAAGTTTTCTTTTAAAATGACCATTGCGGCTGCTAACGAACGAGGATCTTCCGAATTAAAAGCAACACCAGCACCATAGCTTGAAAAGAACTCCTCTAGCCACGTTCCGCGTGGATAGACGACAGGCAGTCCGACGAGCGATGCGTCGACAGCGACTCTGGACATACGCTCTTGATAGAAACCTTGGCGATACGGCAAGACAATCGCGTCGATGGCTTTGAGCTGTTCATGATACTGTGTGGAATCTGAAAAAGCTGGGAGATAAGTGATTTTCGGATCCTGCATTAGCTCAGGATCTTTCTCGATCCAGCGGCCACAGGGTAGGTGGTAGTCTCCTGTCCACTGAAGTCGGAAACGGAAATCATTTCTATCATTTCCCGACAGTAACTTGATGGCATCGTGCAATACATCGAGTCCTTTATCATAGCGAGTGAAGCCAAAAGTGCCGAAAGTCAGCGGGAGCAAAGACTCATGAGCGATTCGATTTCTCCAAATAATTTCACTCGATATTTGAGTGACGTGAGGAAGGTAATCAAAATGATAGCCGGAAAATTTTTGAAATTGCCGAGCGATGCCATCAGACTCAGCAGCAAAAATGATATTTTTATTTTTGTTTGCCCTAGCGACTGCTCTCAGAGAGCAGCGAAAGGGAAGGGTGGATTTTGCGAAACGATAAGTTCCATCAGATTGGCGTGACCCCGGAGCATCGATCAGGATCGCGATGATTTTGCCTAATCGTTTTTTCTTGTCGCAACGTTGTAGCCAATGAATCGCCCAGATGTGTTCAAGGCGAGTGCTTGGAAAAATCGTAACATCAAATGTTTCTTCTGTTTCTAACAGCCAACTGATGATATCATTTTTGAGTGTCCGGTTGTGTGTGTAGATTTGTCGGAGGCGTGAAAGGACAGATGTTTGCAACGACTGATCGTGCACGCTTTTTTGTAAAACGGGATAGCACCGATGCCCGAAACGATTTCAGGACATGCATCTATATGTGCCAAAACTTGGACCTGATGTCCGCAGTCTTTCGCTCCGCTTACCAGATCAGAGATATAATGAAAATAATGTCCATGAAGACTTTGTAAGCCTTCTTCGACGATCAACGCTTTCATCGTAATTTCGCTTCAGCTCCCCAAATTTTCGCGAAGCGTTGTTCCATCGCATCACTGCTACAGTGACTCCGTAGTATTTTCGCGTGTGCCTCGGGATCGACTGATTCGGCGAGTGCTTCTTGAAGAGCTGTAAGTGCAGATTCTGGAGTGAAATGTTGGAATACTCGGCAACCTGATAGTTGCGAAAGGATTTCCGAGCTGCCAGTCGCGGCGAAACCAACAGCGCGTTTTCCAAGTGCGAGTGCTTCTAGGCAAGCGAGTGGCTGCGGATCATCTTCAGAGGAAAGAAAGAGAACATCGCACTGTTCTAAAATCGGACCAGCAGAGTCGCGCCAGCCCCACCAAGTCATTGCTGAATCCACCGGCGCTAAATCAGATTCACCCAGGCCACCGACCCAATGGAATTGCCACGGCAGATTTCGTTCTTTCGCTAATTTCGCAACATCGCAAAACAGTGGATAGCCTTTGCGGCGATTCAGCGTGCCGACCATGATGATGTGTGTGCGTTCTGGATTAAGCCGAGGACGCGGCTCCACATCCACCACTTCGTAAACCACAGTCGTCCGCGTTGTGCCAAAGCGGTGGCGATACAATGAAGCCATGCTTTCAGAAACACACAGGACGTGATGCGTTTTTAATAAATGAGCCAGCAACTTGTAACGCCATGGGTTACCGCGTTGAAAAGCATCTAACGAATGCTCAGTATCGTGGAGATAAAGTGCGACATCCTTACGAAAAAGAAGCGGAATTAATACGCTCCAACGACTAAGCGCCGCCAAGGCATTTACGATCACTCGAGGCGAGTAAAGCAACGCCATCAGCCACTGCCGCAATCCATCGCCCCGCCTCAAATCCACCAACAAACAGCTCTCACCAGCTTCTTCTTGCTGTTTATAAAATCGATAGATCGAGCGCCACGCTCCGCCCTCGGAGTGGAAATCTCCGCCGACGATCACATATGAATAATTTCGATAACGGACCATGTCAGATGCTGATCAGCGACCGCGTAAACAAGAAAGAAGACACGCTTTTAGGCGACGCGCGGCATTGGGAACCTGGCTTTTCAGCAAGCGTTCCACTTTTGCAGAGAAGGGCGCATCGATGTGTTGAAAATCCTCATAAGGTTCACCTTCGGTTTTAAGCATTGCTTGAACGAGGTAGCTCATGTGGCTGCCATGATTTCCAAGATGCCATTTGCAATATGAGAGAAGATAGGCATCCACCAAAAATTCTTTCCCAGCTTCTTCGCGATTTTTTGCGGAGAAATGGACTCCTAGTGACGTGGACGACCGCTGACAATCAATCGCAATGATCGTTCCCGAAAATTTGCGCTGAAAGAAATGAAATGCCTGCTCTGAGTCCGTTGCCAAAAATAAGTGCTTCACGCCTGAAAATCTTTTAGCCAAAGCTTTGATGTATGCGCCCGGTGTCGCCAGAGCATGCTCAGAAATCTTATCCGAACCACGGCAGTGGATGCCTACAATCGCTTGTCCGGCTGGAAGTTTTTCGCGATATGCTTGGATAATACTCCGCAGCTCAGGATTAAGGCTGAAGTTTTTTTGATAGATCGCTCTAGCGATTAAAGCATTGGATTGGCCGTAATATTCACTGCTTTTTGGGATCAAAGGAATGATCTCTACGAGATGCTGATAGTGCGTATAAACGACGACGTCAGAATCGCATGATAAAATTTGTTCTGGAGTCAGCGGTTGGAATTCTGGGCGATTCTCGCTGTGCCGATATTCGATCAGATCATCACGCTCAATGTTCTCTAAATTCCAGCCATTCGGCGCGAATGTCTTAGCATGAGACTTCAAGCCGGAAAGATCACAGAAGCTTTTCGCTTCAAAAAAACGAGAAAAACGATTGAGCCGTTTATTTTCAAGGGCATCAACATAGAGGAATCGATCTTGCCATAAAATGAGAGGAATCCGCCCGGATAACTCTGCTAGCAAAAGTCCATTCACGACATGCCGAATCACTGCAACCATTCCCTCGGGGAATGAATGGATGACTAAATACCGCGGATTCATATTTAGGAACTCCACGGTCACTTTAAGACCAGAAGTAGATCATCGGAATAACGAGCTAAAACACGATGGTTAGGAAGAGCCGCAAGGATTTGCTTCATATGAGGCTGGCCTGAGTAGAGTTCTTTGTTGTTATACTCAGTGACGATGAATCGCGTTTTTGCGAATGTCTTGTTACCGCCAGAAATGACTTTTAGTTCAGCGCCTTGCACATCCATCCAGATGAAATCGACTTCTTTAACATCATTCTTCTCGCAGAATGCATCAAGTGTTTCGACATCCACCGTGACGGATGAGTCAAAGGTAACCCATGGATATTCTTTGAGATGATTTTTCGGAGCCATCAAAGATCCTGACGCATCCCAATCACCAGTAGGATCGGAATGAGAGCTTTGGTGGAATGTTGCCGTTCCAGCTTTGTCTCCAAGCGCAAATTCATGTAGACTCACGCTGGTATATTGGGAGAAATTCTCTCTAAACTTTTTGATCGCTCGTGGATCAGGTTCAAAGCAATGGATGACTGGCTGCTTGAACTGCTCGATAAACCATTGCGTGTTTTCGCCGTCATGACATCCGATTTCGAGAATCGTTGGGTGATCTTTTCCTAATAGCTTTCGAATTTTTTCCGCTGATAAATCATATGGAACGATGATCGGTTCATTACGTAGAAAGTAGTAGCCTCTTCGGACGAGAGCCTCTAGTAGTGGAAATTTTTTGAGTAATTTTCTCATATCCCTAGGATAGACGGTTAAATAGAGATTTAAGACGATTCGTCAGTCGATAATTTGGAGGTAAAACGGCGCGATTATATTTTCTAGGCGTGTTCTTCTGATGGGTGAGCGTTTCGCAGAGCACTAGATAGTCGCTGACGCTGGCAGTTCTGGTATAGTTTCCCTCTGCGATTCGCTTTTTAGCGGCGTGGGCTGTGGCGACTACTTCCTCGCGATTTTCTGCTAACATTGCGAGCTGCTCGACCATTGCTGCTGTGTCATGGATGGGAAAAATAAATCCGTTTGTGCCGTGGGTGATGACTTCGGGAATGCCGCTGGCTACGCGAGTAACGACGGGGACACAGCCAGCGGCCATGGCTTCTAGCAAACTGACAGGAAGACCTTCATACGCGGATGTGAGAATGAAGATGTGGCTGCGGCGAAGAAGAATTTGAACGTTTTCGTTAGAGACTAAACCGTGGCGAATGGCTGAACCTGTAGAAAGAGGAGCGGCGATTTTTTGGAAAAACTCAGTTTCGTCTGGGCCAGTTCCAGCAATGTGAAATTGGATAGGTAAATTTCTCTCGTGGCATTTCAGGATGATGTCCGCGAGATCACCAATCAACTTTTGCTCGTGAGCGAGGCGGCCACAGTAGACGACTTCTAATAGTCCGTCAGCTGATGTCGAACGAGCAGGCTCGATTTCGGCCAGCGGTATCGTGACACCAAATGGAATGTGATGAATGCGATCCTTCCATTGCGGCCATAATCTCTGAAGTTTACTGGCTAGATACGCACTGACACAAACAATCGCATCAAGATTTTTGCCATGGTCTTTGACTGCTTGATAGTAAACCGGATCGTCGCTGTGAAAGATGAAAACGCTGCGGCAATTCACAGGGAAAGCCGGAATCGCCCACATCATGTCGAAATCAAAATTGGGGAAATACAGGCAAGGTGAAGCTTGGTTGAGTCGGTCAATTAAATGCTGCTGCCGATCGCGCACAGCATTCAATGGCGTCCTCGGAAGGTTTATGAGTTTCAATCCGCTGGCATTTAACCATCCTGAGTCGCCATTGCCTTCATGAGAAGTGATCACCCATTCGGCTGAATGACCGTGCTCGATAAAACCTTGCAGCAGAGAGGCCAGCAGCTGATTGGCTCCGCTGAGGTTTAGATCTGGTGAGCTACAAATAAAATTCACTAGGGGAGAAATCGTTGTAACCAGGGATGCGTGTGCCATAGCAGCACTTCACGGAAGCGAGCCATGACTGAGCGATCAAGTGCGCGTCTGGTTTTCTGCTGTCTGATATAGTTTTTTAGAAATTCATATTGATTTGGTAAGCCACGTAACCTGACTAACCAATGTGTCGCCACTAATAATTTTAGCGTGAATGGATCGGTGTAATGAACTAGGAAACGGAGCTGATTGAGATTTCCATTAGCCGCTTTTTGATCCGTATAGCCGACTGTCGTATCTGGATGAAAAGCGATACAGTCGGGGCGGAACTCGATTTTATACCCCAGCCGGGCGATTTCTGCGGCCATACTGAGTTCATGCGCCTGAGAGACGATGTCTGGAATGCAGATCGCGGAAGGAAGGCGCGGATCGTTGCGAAAGGCCAGACCACATCCAGGACAGAGAACCGTAGGACGCGGTTGTGATTCATCAGGATTCCACCATGGATCGTGCCACGGCTCGCCAGTTTTCGGGAGATACATTTTAAAGCCGATCATTCCCAGTTGTGGGTCTTCGGAAAAATCTTGGCGACGTGGCCTAGGCAATCGTCAGCGGGATAACTGTCGTCATCAAAGCAAGCAATGATCTGGCCACGTGCGGCGGGAAAAAGGAGATTGAGATTTGCACAACCTCGATTCTCTGGGGCGGGAATGAGACGCCATGGATTCGCGAGATTTAGCTCCTGGATCAACTGCGGAAGCTCTGTGGAAGGCCCATTATCGACGATGAGGATTTCGTAATCTTGGAATTCAGATCGGCTGAGCTGTTGAAGCGAATGCAGAAGATCGCGGTCACGTTGATAGGTGACGATGCAGACGCTGATGAGAGGAGATGATGAATTCATCAAGGCGAGATGAGTTGAGTGAGTTTCTGGGCGAAAAGCACTTCAGGTTTTCCGGTGAGGCGGGCGATAATTTTGGCGTGAGCTTGGGCACCCATTTCTTGCCAAATGTGGCGCTGGTTCCAAGCACGCTCCAGGGCGCTGTCAAAAAGCGAGGCATCCGCGAATGGGGCGAGGAAGCCACTTGCGCCGTCTTCGACAAATTCAGGAATGCCCGCTGTGGCCGTGGCGACGACGGCTCTGATCCTCTTGACCGATCCCATCGTGAATATCCCGGCAAGGCCGAGCCCCATACAGAGCTGCATCCGGAGAGTGTGCCTTCAGGGCATGACCCGCGA
>JAAURL010000074.1 GCA_012032235.1 Akkermansiaceae bacterium
GGGAAAATTCGCGGAGATTTCCTCAAAGAACTCCAAACCGAGCTAGACCGGGAGCGCTCCGGCATCCGGGTGGAACAAGTCTATCTCCGCGACGTCCATCCTCCCGTTCAGGTCGCTCCTTCATTTCAAGAAGTCCTCGCCGCGATGGAGGAAAAAGAAGCGATGCTCCACGATGCCGAAAGCTATGCCCGGGACTACGGCACCCGCGCTGGCGGCGAAGCCAGGGAAATCATTGTGAAAGCGGAATCCGGCGCTACCCACCGCCTTGCTCGCGCCCAGGGAGAAATGGTGCGCTTTGATCTCCGCCGCGATGCTTGGAGTCTCTCGCCTTCGCTTTTCGAGCTCCGCGAGGGCTTCAAAATTTTCGACGATTCCCTAGCAGACTCGAAAAAAGCCATCTTTGACGACCGCATCCGCTCTGCGATGAACACCCAGCTCGATCTGCGGAAAGTCCTCAATCCCGATCTGATCGACAACGCCCCCTCCACGCCCGAATCACTCATCCCACGCCCTGCAAGATCCCGGGAAGCCTTCGATCTCGACATCGAGGGCTTTCTCCGCGCCGACCAAGGAGAAATCCCCGCCGTGAATTCCGCGCCGGAAGATCCAGACAATCTCATGAAATCCAACGTTCCCAACAAATGAGCGAAGAATCCAGCCAACGCCGCGTCACCACCTTCCGTCTCGGCCTCATCCTTGCGGTCGGCATTGCCGTCATCACATCTGCTTGCAGTTTCATCCTCAGCGAGACGGAAAACGCGCTCGTCCTTCGCTTCGGGAAACCCGTCCGCATCCTCGAAAATCCGGATTTACTTTCGCCTTCCCGCTCCGCTCGAACGCGTTGTCCGCATCGACCGCCGCCTCCAGCACGCCGATATCCGACTGAGCGAGACACTCACCAAAGACCAACGTAACGTCATCGTCCCGGTATTTTTCACCTGGAAAGTCGCCGATCCACTGCGCTTCCACATTTCCGTCAAGGACGCCGCCAACGCCAGCGGCAAGCTCGACGCACTCATCACCTCCGCCCGGAATTCCGTGCTCGGTCGTCACCCGTTCAGCGATCTCGTCGCCGCAGAAGGCCGCAACTCGATGCTGCCGGAATTAGAAAAAGAAATGCTCTCCCTAGCAGCGACCGACGCACGGGAAAATCTCGGAATCCAGCTCCTCTCCACCGGCATCACCCAGATCCAGCTCCCCGAGGCAAATACGGAATCCGTCTTCCGCCGGATGCGTGCCGAACGCAAACGCGAAGCCACCCAAATTCCGCGCAGAAGGCCGCGCCAAAGCCGGAGAAATGAAAGCCCAAACCGACAAGGAAGCGACCGGGATGATCGCCAACGCCAAACGCCAAGCCGAGGAAACTCGCGGCAAAGCCGAAGCGGAAGCCGCCGCAGTCTATGCCAAAGCCCACGGAGAATCCCCGGAATTTTACCGCTTTCTCCGCGAGCTCCAAAGCCTCCGCACTGTCGTGGACAAGAATACTACCGTCGTTCTCGATACCAGCATCGCTCCATTCCATTGGCTCAAGGAAACCGAAGTCACGCCGCCTAGCCTCCAACCTGCACCACCGCCGATGAAGGAGAAATCATCACCACACGATCTCCCAGCTGCCAACTCCCTCACCGCTGAATGAGAAACCGCTTTAAAAGCAGGGACCCGCACTCCATCCAAGGCAGGGACCGTCACTCCGTGCGGTCCTACATTTTCCCGGACAGCCCGGAGGGCCATACCTGCCATCAATCGGGCAGGGACCGTCACTCCGTGCGGTCCTATATTTTCTCAGACGGCCCGGAGGGCCGTCCCTGCTTTGGGAATTTACCAAGTAGCCTTTTATGAAATCCCACACTCTCCGCAACGAAGGCCGTGCCGTGGAGGCGCTGCTGATTTTGCTCAAGAACCTTACCGCCTACGCTCGGTGGGTATTTGTCGTTTTACTGCTCCTATATGCGGCTTCCGGCATCCGCACGATCCAGCCGCAGGAGCAGGCGTTGCTGCTGCGCTTTGGCCGTCTCCAGCCACAAGTCCACGGACCGGGATTATTGTTCGGACTGCCCGAGCCTTTTGACAAAATCCTGCGTTTCGAAACCGGAAAAGATCTGGCGCTGCCGATGGATCGCTGGGTCATGGATTCGACAAAGATCGATGATCCCGACAAACCCCTCGAATTTACCGACGCGGAAATGACGCAGAAAATGCGCGAGAGTACCGCAGGCGGCTCCGTCTACACCGAGTACGCCGACATCGCCGGGAAAGCCCTCGATCCAGTCACACGCGGCTATTCGATCACTGCGGATTTCAACGTCATCCAAGGCCGCTTCGTCCTACGCTACCGGATTTCCGAGCCATTTTTCTACGCTTCTGCAGGCGATAGGGTGACGGTATTGCTCGAAAAAATCGGCTACCGCGCGCTCACCCGCCAGCTAGCCAACCGCAAAATCGACGCCAGCCTCACTTCTGATCGGCGCGAACTCGCCGCTGCCGCCACCCGGGAAATCCAAGACGAAGCAGCACGTCTCCAACTCGGCATCGTCATTTCCGGGATCGACATCCGGGAGCTCTCGCCTCCCTCGCAGGTTCTCGCCGCCTTCGAAGACGTCACAACCGCAAAGCAGTTTGAAAAAACCCTCTACGAAAACGCCCGCCAATACCAATCCACCACCCTTTCCCAGAGCGAGAGCGAGGCCGCGTCCATTCTCCTTCGTGCCGAGGGCCACTCGGCAGGACTCATCACTACCGCGCAGGGAGAGGCTAGCTCCTTCAACGCATTGCTTTCCAACTACCAGCAGCAACCCCAGCTCGTCGCCGGGAGATTATTGCGAGAAACCTTGGAAACCGTGATGGGCCGCATCCGCTCCCGCACGTTGCTCCCTGCGGATCATTCCCGCCCATCCCTCATTTTGGAACCTGCTCCCGAGTATGCACGCTGATTCTCCCTACGCTCTCGATCTGGAAACCCGCAAGCGCTTGCGTCTGCTTTTCGTAGCCTCTGCGCTGCTTATCGCCTCTGTCCTCACCGGCTGGCTGCGGCCCGACCAAGAAGCTGTCCGCAGCTCGCTAGCACTGCTGGGAGCAGTGATCGTCGCCATACCCATTGTCACTGGCGTGATCACGGCCATTCGCTCCACGGGATTTGCCGCCACCCAGTTTTATATGGACCAATACGTCGTCCTCGCCCTAGCAGCCTGCCTCGCGACGGAGAAATACCTCACCGGCGGGATCGTCGCCATCGTCCTCCTTTTCGGCCAAATGCTCGAAGAGCGCACCACCGTCGGCGTCGAAATGGCCCTCGCAAAGCTCCGCCAGCTCTCCCGCATCCGCGCCCGCAAGAAATCCGGAGAAATGGTCGAAGCCGCAGAACTCACTCTCGGCGATGAAATATCCATCAATCCCGGAGAATCCATCCCCGCCGATGCGCTGGTCCTCACCGGAAATGCCCTCATCGACCAATCCCGCATCACCGGCGAATCCGTTCCTGTCGAGGTCGGTCCTGGTTCGGAAATTTTCGCGGGAACTGCAAATTTAAACGGAGCCATCGAAGCCCGCGTCACTGGGGCCGGGAGCGAGACTGTCATGGGCCGCGTCCAATCCATCATCGAGGAAGCCAAAGAATCCGAGGCTCCCATCATTTCGCTGGCTGAAGACTACGCCCGTTATTACACGCCGCTCATTTTGCTCATCGCCGCGTCCGTGTTTTTCTTCACCCAAGACATTGAGCGCGCCATCGCCGTGCTCGTCGTTTCCATCCCGTGCGCCTTCGTCCTGGCCAGCCCGTCCGCCATGGTTTCTGCCATCGCCGCTGGCTCCCGCATGGGCCTACTGATCAAAAGCGTCCGCCATCTCGAGTCGGCCCGCATGATCGACACCGTCGTCTTCGACAAAACTGGAACCCTCACCCAAGGAAAACTCGAACTCGAAGACACGCTCGTCCACACCGCCGAATTTGATACCGCCGCAGCCCTCCGCATCGCCGCAGCCATCGAGGCAAAATCCAACCATCCCGTGGCCCGTGCCATTTCCAACGCCGTCCCCGCCGAAGAGCGCCCGTCCGTCAGTGATTTCACCGAACAATCTGGCCTCGGCCTCGAAGGGCTCGTCGATGGCCGCCGCGTGCGTATTGGCCGTCCCTCCTTCCTGGAAAATCCGGCATTTCCCTCTCGATTCACCCGCCCGATTTCACCCGCCAGTCACTCGTTCTCCTTGCCGTGGAAGGCCAACACGTCGCCACCTTTCTCCTTGCGGATCGCATCCGTCCGGAGGCCCGGGAAACTCTGGAGCGCCTCCGCTCCCTCGGTATTTCCGACTTCGTCATGCTCACTGGCGACCGCACCGAAGTGGCCCAAAACATCGCCGCCCACGTCGGCATCACCGATTTCCAGGCCAACTGCCTGCCCGAAGATAAGCTCGCCCACATCCGCAATCTCCGCGCCGCAGGGCGAAAAGTCATGGTCGTCGGCGATGGCTTGAACGACGCTCCCGCCCTCGCGGAAGGCGACCTCGGCATCGCGATGGGCGCGTTGGGAAATGACGTCACCGTCCACACCTCCGACGTCGCCCTGATGTCCAACGACCTCCGCCGTTTGCCGGACCTCCTGCTCCTTTCCGCTAAAACCGTGGGTATCATCAACCAAAATCTTCTTTGCGGATTCGCCTTCATCATCGCCGCGATCACGCTCTCCACCCTTGGTTTCGTGAATCCCATCGCCGCGGCATTTTTCCATGAGTTCAGTGCCTTCTTCGTCATCTTCAACAGCGCCCGCCTCCTCCGCTTCGATGGCATGGAAACTCCCGCCCACAATTCTCCCGCCGAAACCAACGAACAGCCCCTCCCAGCATGAAGAAGGGATCGTCACTCCTTGCAAGGCAGGGACCGTCACTCCGTGCGGTCCTACGTTCTCTCGGACGGCCTGGAGGGCCATCCCTGCCTTTTCCCGGGCAGGGACCGTCACTCCGTGCGGTCCGCCGAATGAATCAGCCATGAAATCCATAGTCAAAATTCTGCCCAAGGTCATCCTCGTCCTTTCGATCATCGCCCTCGTCGCGATTTTCTGGCCAGTTTGGACAGAGAAAGACCGAGAAATTTTCCCCACCACCGCCACCCGAAAAAGTGTGGCACGGGTGGCACACTCGAACCCTAACGCCTCATTTTGGGAAACCGCCATCACTCCCGAGCCTGAAAATTTCCGCCAACCTACTTCGATCATTCTCCCGCAAACCCAGATCTCTCCAACAGATCTCCCGCAGGAAATCTCCCGTCTTCAAAAGTCCGGCGATTTTCAAGCCCTAAATTCCACCCTCGCCGCCTGGTTCGAAGCCGATCCCGCCGCTGCCAGCGATTGGCTCGCCCAACAAGGGAATTTCGACTCCTACCAGCCAGCACTCACTCAGATCGTCGGGAAAATCGCCACCGATGGCGATCCCACCCACGCTCTCGAATGGAGCGCACTTCTCACTCCAGGCCCGCAACAAGAGCAATCCCTCTTCGACATCTACTCCATCGCTGCCCGGAAACACTATTTCACTGAAGCCCAACTCCGCACTGCCCCGCTCCCGCCAGAACGCATCGATGAACTCCTCAGCGGCGGCGCTGGCGATTGAGGGAAAGGGAAATTCTTTTGTTCTCGTTGAAATAACGCGAAAATGAAGTTCGTAGATCACGGCCATGATCACTGATAGCTTCTCTTTTCCTCGGTTGAATCGCTTTGCCCGTTTCCTTCGAGCTCGCGCCAGCTTCGTCATGTTACCATTGCTCCTTTCAAATGCGGCGATCGCGGGTCATCCATGTGCTCATCTGCTCATCTGCTCATCTGCTGCCGAGGGAACAACAACGGCACGACTTTTGAGGTCAATGGGAAAATGATCCCGAATCATGATTACAGGAATATCGATCATACTCGCGATATCCTCGAAAAAATCCAGGCGGCAGGGATCAAGACGGTGATCATCGACCTGACCAACGCCTCCCAATGGACCGACCACTGGGGTAAATTTGAGCCGATGGTGAACAATATCCGAACGGTGACTAAGGAAAAAGGCATGACCTATTTTGCTTTCATCGGCGCACAGTTCGTTTCAGATGACTATCAAAAGCGGATGCTTCCGGGTGGTCCTTTTGCTTTTTGGAATAACATCGCAGGGAAAATTCACGACACATGGGCGAAGGATGATCACTATCAACGCTACGGCCATGGCGACGACCGACCCATTTTGTTAGCCTTCCTAGACGGGAAAAATTACGCCGAGCAAATGGAAAAAACCGCGCCGGAATACCTCACTCATTTAAAGAAATTCCGAATCGGAAATACCCAGATCAACGATGAGATCAAAAATCCCCACGAGTCTGATGGTTGGGGCTACCGCAGCAAGTGGCAGAATCAATCCGGCTCCGTCCGCTTTACTTCACCCAACGGCGGAGTGCAGCCATCCAGTTGGCACAAGATCAGTGGTGAGGAATGGAAAAACAAGTGCTTTGGGCGAAGGAGGCCAGCGAATACAGCGTGTATGGTTCCTACGATGATTCATGCGACTCCATCTTCTGGGGCATCGCCGATACTTCCCAATCAAAATCGCCTCACCACATTTATCCTGAACCCGCGAACCCACATTTTTATTACGATATTCTGCAAAAAGAGCTCGCCGGAGATTCTAAATGATGGATGGAGTCTGATCAAAGCACGTGGAAGTGAAACCACGTTGATGAAACCACGTTGAGCCTAGAATCCGCAGTTAGAAAGCGGATTAGTGGTGCGTAATTAGGTCATGCTGAGAGATAGATCGATGCACGAAATGATAAGTTTGGGTGCGTTTGCGGTGTCTCCATGAACTGCTCCGTTGACACCGCTATACCGTCTGCATAGCCTCCCGCGCCTTGTGCTGGGCAGATTATATTTCCTGCTTCTGGCTAACAGTGCTTTAACTCGATATCACCAAAACGATGGCAACTAAAAAGAAAGCAGCTAAACCTGCTGCTAAAAAAAGTGTTCAGAAAGCCGCCAAACCAGCGGCGAAAAAATCCGCAGCGAAAAAAACCGCCTCTAACAAAAAAATTAAATACGTTTACGGTTGGGGAGCAGGCAAAGCTGACGGCGATGGCAGCATGAAACCTCTACTCGGTGGTAAAGGCGCCAACCTAGCAGAAATGACCCGTATCGGTTTGCCAGTCCCTCCCGGCTTTACGATTTCCACCGAGGTCTGCACTTACTTTTACGATAACCGTCGTACTTACCCAGTCTCTCTCCAAGCAGAAATGGAAGCTGGTGTGAAGAACATGGAAAAGATCATGGACTGCAAATTTGGCGATGCGAAGGGCATGCCACTTCTCGTTGCAGTTCGTTCCGGCGCACGCGATTCGATGCCCGGCATGATGGACACGATTCTCAACCTTGGCCTGAATGACCAAACGGTTGAGTCTCTCGCTACAGCAACAAAGAACGAACGCTTTGCATGGGATTGCTATCGCCGCTTCGTCCAGATGTATGGTGATGTCGTTCTCGGTGTGCAAAAAACCGAAGGAGAAGATCATGAGCCATTTGAAGTCGTGATCGAATCTTTCAAGCACGATAAGTATGGTAAAGATATCATCGACTCGGATCTAACAGCCGATGATCAAAAAGAACTCGTCAAGCGTTTCAAGGCGCTTGTTAAAGAGCGCACGGGCAAAACTTTCCCAAGCGACCCATGGGATCAACTTCGCGGTGCTGCTGGTGCTGTCTTTGGTTCATGGATGAATGACCGCGCCATTGTTTATCGTCGTAAATACAACATCCCTTCAGAGTGGGGAACTGCGGTCAACGTCCAAGCCATGGTTTATGGAAATACTGGTGAAACTTCTGGTTCAGGCGTGGCTTTCACCCGGAATCCTGCCAATGGCGCTAACGAATTCTACGGTGAGTTCCTGATGAATGCTCAGGGTGAAGATGTTGTCGCAGGTGTTCGCACCCCAGAGCCTGTGAGTAAGCTCAAGGCTGCCATGCCGAAACCATTCGCTGAGCTGATGAAAGTCCGTGCGATCCTTGAAAAGCATTTCAAAGACGTTCAAGACGTCGAGTTCACGGTGCAGGAAGGTAAACTCTTCATGTTGCAGACTCGTAACGGGAAGCGCACAGCTGCTGCTGCGCTGAAGTTTTCCATGGACATGGTGAAGGAAAAACTCATCGATTGGGAAACTGCAATTATGCGGAATCCTGCCGATCAGTTAGAGCAATTGCTTGCTCCTGACTTCGATCTAACGGAATTGAAGAAAGCTAAAATTCTCGCTTCCGGTCTTCCTGCCGGTCCAGGTGCAGCTTCCGGTATCATTTATCTGAATGCCGACCGTGCAGCCGCTGCTGCAGAAAAAGGTGAAGAAGTCTTGCTCGTTCGCAATGAAACTTCACCCGAAGACCTTCGCGGGATGATCGCCGCAGTGGGCATCTTAACAGCCAAGGGTGGGGTTTCTTCCCACGCCGCGCTTGTTGCTCGCCAAATGGGTAAAGTTTGTATCTGCGGTGCGAGCGCTGTGGAGATCGACTACGACAAGAAGACAGTCACCATCGCTGGCCAAGTTTTCAAAGAAGGAAAAGACAGTCTCAGCATCGACGGTACCGCTGGCACCATCTACGGCGGCAAGCTCAAGACGGGTCCTTCTTCGATCGTGATGGGTATGCTCCACGGAGATAAGGCCGCGCAAAAAACCGAGAAGTTTAAACACTTCCAGACGCTCATGGAATGGTGCTCCAAGGCCACTCGCCTGCAAATCCGCACCAACGCTGACAATCCAGAACAAACGAAAAACGCGATTGCATTCGGCGCACAAGGAATCGGCCTTACTCGGACAGAGCACATGTTCTTCGAAGGCGACCGCATCGACGCTGTCCGCGAAATGATTCTAGCAGAAACGCTAGAAGCTCGTAAAAAAGCCCTCGCGAAACTTCTGCCGTATCAGCGCGAAGACTTCACCGGCATCTTTAAGGCGCTCAAAGGTCTCCCTGCCACCATCCGCTTGCTCGACCCACCACTTCACGAATTCGTTCCTCATGAAGCAAAGGCGCAAGCTGACCTTGCGAAAAAATGGGCGTCACCGCAGAGAAAGTCGCGCACCGTGTCGAGCAACTCCATGAGTTCAACCCGATGCTCGGTCACCGCGGCTGCCGCCTCGGCATCGCCTACCCAGAGATCACCGAGATGCAGGCTCGCGCGATCTTTGAAGCTGCCGCAGACGTGGCCAAGACAAAGATCAAGGTGAAGCCTGAAGTGATGATCCCGCTCGTCGGATTTAAGAAGGAATTCGATCTGCAAGCTGAAATCGTTCATCGCGTTGCGAAAGAAGTGATGAGCGAGAAGAAGATAAAGTTCGATTATCAAGTCGGCACGATGATCGAAGTGCCGCGTGGTGCTCTCACCGCTGATGAAATCTCCCAAGGAGCAGAGTTCTTCAGCTTCGGGACGAATGACTTGACCCAGACAGCGCTCGGCATCAGCCGTGATGATATGGGCTCATTCCTCATGCCTTACACGGAGAACGAAGTCTTCAAGAAGAATCCATTTGCGACGCTAGATGCTACAGGCGTTGGCCAGCTGATGGAAATCGCTGTCGCTAAAGGCCGCAAAACTCGTCCAGACATCAAGCTCGGCATTTGCGGAGAGCACGGTGGTGATCCAGACTCTGTGGTCTTCTGCCACAAGCTCGGCCTAGCTTACGTTTCCTGCTCACCATATCGTGTGCCAGTCGCTCGCCTCGCCGCTGCCCAAGCAAATATCGAGGAAAAGCGTGCTACAAAGAAGAAGTAAACTTATTACCTCATTCTAACGGATGCTTCCAAAGCCGCTCTGGGAAACTGGAGCGGCTTTTATAGTGCCGCGCTCGCTTAAATTGAGCTACAGAAGGCTTGGGGAAATGTTGGGCAATATCAATCTAACAGAAACTCTCCATCATCGTCGATGCCATGCCAGCCTAGGCGGCCAAAAGCACGAAGGATCGATGTGATTGGTTCTCCTTCTTCTTCACCTTCGCCGTGCTCGATGGTGGCAGAGCTGCTGAGACCACGGTTGCACTCGATGCTGATGACGGTGTTGTAGCTATCCAGATAGATCCAATCGCCCCAAGCCTTTGCCTCATGGCGTGGTTCAAAGTGTTCTTTGCGGAGAGAGGCAAGAATTTCGCTCACAGTGCTAGGTGTTTTGTCTTCAGAAAGTTGGATGAGAGTTTCCATAGAAAATAGAGCTGACTAATAGTTGTGATATAACGTTGAATGATTTTAAGCATCAGGTCGAGAATTGTTTGCAAAAGTTGCTTCACAAAGTTTCGCGTAACTGCCTCCTAGTGCCATGAGTTCGTTGTGAGTTCCTTGTTCGATCAACTGACCATGGTGCAGCACGCAGATGCGGTCTGCTTTTTGTACGGTGGAAAGACGATGTGCAATGACGAAGCAAGTGCGATCTGAGCGGAGATTTTCTAACGCCTCTTGGACGAGACGTTCGGTTTGATTGTCTAGGGCGGAGGTTGCTTCATCCAGAAGGAGAAGCGGCGGGTTCTTCAATAGAGCGCGGGCAATAGAGAGGCGTTGTTTCTCGCCGCCGGAAAAGCGGCTACCACGTTCTCCAGCGATGGTATCCAGTCCATCAGGGCTAGAGCGGACAAAGCCCGCAGCGTTCGCAGATTCCAGTGCAGCCCAGAGTTCATCGTCGGTAGCATCTTGTTTGGCGAGTTGAAGGTTTTCGCGCAGCGTGGTGTTGAAGAGAAAGCTTTCTTGGGTGACGTAGCCGAGCTGGTCGCGCAACCATTCCTTGGAAACTCCATCTAACGGGATTCCGTCTATCAGAATTTGGCCGCTGGTCGGTTCGTAGAAGCGGGTCAGCAAATTGAGAACGGTGGATTTTCCCGCGCCAGTCGCACCTACCAGAGCAATGGTTTCTCCGGGTTGTGCTTCCAAGGTGAGTTGATTGATGGTCGGCGCTTCGTCGGAGTATGAAAAGCTGACTTCTTTAAACTGCACATGGCCTTTCATTTCTGAAGGGCGGAGACCTTCTGTTAGGTTTGTTTCATCGGGGGTATCAATGATTTTGAAAACACGTTCTGCGGAGACGATGCCGCGGGTGAAAGTCTGTGAGAGGGTGTTGATGCGCGAAATGGGATCGAACAAAAATCCCCAGGCCACGAGGAATGAAATGACCACGCCAGGTTTGAGATCGCCTTGCAATGCATACCACGCGCCGAAAGCTACCATAATGATGATCCCAGATTCTGCGATGAATGAGACGGTAGGCCAGACGATGGATTGCCCACGCATGACAGTCATGTGCTTTTCACCTACTTTTTGCGAGGCTTTGTCAAATGACTCCAGCGCGCGTGGTTCGACGGTATAGGCTTTGATTTGGCGAATGCCAGCGAGGTTATCGTGGAGAATGGCATTGAGAGCGGAAGAAGCATCGGATGATTCGCGCCACATTGGCTCAGAGCGGCGGCTCCACCAAGTTGTTAGAATGCCGATGAAGGGCAGAGGAATCAATGTCACTAAGGTAAGCTGCCAAGAGTGATAACACATGTAGCCGACGACGATGAGAAACTGAAGAATCGCAGCGATCGCTTGGTCAACACCTTCGATGATGATGCGGTTGGTGGTGGGAACATCATTGGCCACGCGAGACATAATTTCGCCAGAGGAGTTTGTATCGAACCATTTGACGGGTAGGCGTTGGAGTTTGTCGTAAAGTTCCACGCGAATTAAATGGGTCAGCTTCAGCTCTAGCGCATTGTTTAAGTAAGTGCGTAGAGTGAAAAGTGCTTGGCGAACCAAGATCGCTGCGACACCGACTCCCGCCGTGGGCAAAATCAAATCCGGGCGATTTTGCGCGATGATGACATCGATGAAACGCATGGTAATTCCCGGGAGAACTAAAACCAGGCAAGTGCA
The DNA here is from genome assembly GCA_012032235.1 of Akkermansiaceae bacterium. Classification (GTDB taxonomy): domain Bacteria; phylum Verrucomicrobiota; class Verrucomicrobiia; order Verrucomicrobiales; family Akkermansiaceae; genus Luteolibacter. Next base: position 11,892 of record JAAURL010000074.1, read on the forward strand.
AACGATCGCCATCAGCAGTGACAAGGCACTTTGCATCGGGAAGCGAAATGTGTGACGCAGGATGCGAATCAGAGTGGGCATGTCAGGAGATGAACATTGATCATTCCATTTGAAAAGAGGGAAGAAATAGGAGTAATGATTTATCCTTGTTGCGCACGATGATTTCACGATGGTTACGGATAGATGATGACTGACCCTTGGTTGATTGCTCTGGCGTTATTAGCCGCCTTTTGCATCGGCTTATCGAAGGCTGGATTCAGTGGGATATCGATGGTTTCGGTTGTCCTGTTAGCGGAGATTTACGGGCCAAAAACTTCAGTCGGGCTAGCACTGCCACTACTCATCGCGGCGGACTTGATGGCATATCCAGCATTCATCAAACACGGCTCATGGCGCCCAGTGTGGAAATTGTTAGTTCCCACACTGCTCGGACTTGCATTAGGCTGGTGGCTGTTGGGGATTATTTCGGACTTAGCGGCACGCCGCATCATCGGTCTGTGCGTGCTGCTAATGGTTTCGGTGCAAGTCTCCCGTAGTTGGAAGCCCGTGATGTTTGATCGCCTATCAAAGTCGAAACTTTTTGCTCTGAACGCTGGCGTGTTAGGCGGATTCTCGACAATGTTAGCAAATGCCGCCGGGCCAGTGATCCAGCTTTACTTGATGGCACGGAAAATTCCAAAGATGGAGTTGATCGGTATCGGAGCCCGGTTTTTCTGCTGATCAATCTCATCAAAGTACCACTGAACGCACGGCTCGCATTGATCACTCCAGATAGTTTGATGGATAATCTAAAAATGCTACCGGCGGTAGTTCTCGGAATTTTCGGCGGGAAATGGCTCGTGGGGAAAGTGCCACAAGCTACCTTTGAATGGATGATCGTTGTTTTCTCTACGCTCGCCGGACTACGACTCATTTTCTGGTGAGACAGCCTATCAGAAACGTCGATTTTCCTGAAGGGCTTGAAACGCCTGCCATGCTGACATGCCTAGAATGATCGGGAAAATAATCGATTTAGTGAGTAAAAACATGCCAGCACCAACGCCGACGATAATCGTAGTCCAGAGAGTGATCCGAAATCTCGCTGGACCGAGAATAGATTCAAGCATCCGCCCGCCATCTAGCGGTAGGACAGGTAGAAGATTAAGAACCGCCCAAAAGATGCTGATAACTGCTAACATTGCAAGGAAGTGGCTACCTGTTTCGTTCAAATTCGGCAGTGATTGCAGCGCAAAATAAGCAACTAGGCCGAGCACAATTTGGATCGCTGGACCGGCAGCAGTGATTAGGAAACTCTGTAGTCGGCTCATGTGTTTGCCCGAGTAGGCAGCATAGCCACCGAACGCCTGGAGCACGATGTGCACGGAAGCCCCATATTTCCGGGCGGTGAGAGCGTGACCTAATTCATGAACAAGGATGTATATGAAACCTGCTAGAAT
>JAAURL010000075.1 GCA_012032235.1 Akkermansiaceae bacterium
TCAAGACCGCTCGGAGAGCGGTCCCTGCCGGTAGTGCGGTCCGGTGCTATCCACGCTCAAGACCGCTCGGAGAGCGGTCCCTGCCAATATAACGGTCCCTGCCTTGGCCTTAGCGTTTAAGCGAAATCCGCAGCCACGTTGATCGTATTCCTTGCCTGATTTTTCCGGGAACGGCATCGTCTCTGAAGTGATGCGTTTTACGGTGTTAGGAAGTGGCAGTGGCGGGAATGCGGCGGTCGTCGAGTGCGGCGAGATGCGTTTGATGATTGATGCTGGATTAAGTGCAAAGCAGCTATCCTTACGACTCAAACACGTTGGAATAGAACCTGCGTCGTTAAATGGAATTTTGCTCACTCACGAACACGGTGATCATGTCAAAGGACTCAAAGTTTTTCTTAAACAGCATCCAACACCCGTCTTCACCACGCCAGCTACGGCACGAGTGGTTAGGGAAGCTGGAATCGAAGGCGGCGCATGGAAATTTTTTGAGGCGGGGCAAACATTTGCCGTCGGCGAAATCGCAATCGAGACTTTTGCTATACAACATGATGCGGTCGATCCCGTCGGCTTTGTCGTAGGACATGATTCACGGCGTTTGGGATTCCTATCAGACGCTGGATTTGTCACCCGCAGCATGACCGAGCGGCTTCGCAAATTGGACGGAATTTTCGTGGAAGCAAATTACGATGAAGAGCTGCTAGGAAATGACACCAAACGTCCTTGGTCGATCAAGCAACGAATCAGCTCGCGGCATGGCCATTTATCCAACGACCAAGTAACCGATCTGATCAAAGACATCTCTCACCCGAACTTGCAGCGCGTTGTGTTAGGCCATCTTAGTTCGGATTGTAACACCCCGGAAACGATTCTTTCCAAACTCCGCCGATGCCTAGGCGAGCTGAATCATCACCATGTGGAGCTGCACTGCGCTGGCCAAGATGAACCGTCTAGCTGGTTTTATTTTTAAAGCGGCTTTTTCTGATCGCTCTCTGTCATCAAAATGCTGGGAATTTCGCCCCAGGACGGATTTCCGCGGGTGGCTCAATGCTGAAGTAGGCTTCGCTACCGAGCTGTTGCGTACCATAGGCGATTGGCACGACAGTGAGCATCAAGGCCGGGTCTCCGTTTTCAATGATCTTACCCACATGAATCACTGCGGCGCAATGTGGACTCTTCTTAATCGTAATGGCGTCACCAACTTTCAGTATGCCTTGATTCGCGCCATCCTCTGTCGGCACGATGTAGTCGATGATGACTGGATACGGTAAAGGCTTCGTGAAATCATCTGGTTTCACGAGGGCCTGTGCGCGGATCACCATTCCAGGACTCAGGAAATCCGTGGATTTTAGCTCACGAATTCCCGTAATTTGATAGTCCCCTTCGATATAGGTGAGAAATAATAATCGATCAAAGTTCGAGATATAGTTTCTCATCAGCAATGAATTTGCACGCTTGGCCTGATCATCGGTGTAACCGAAAAATTTTTGATAGAGCTCTTTTGGCGTCAGGGAATTTCCGTTAGGAACATCTGTCAGAACATAACGCTTGAAAACTGGCAGACGCTTGAGTTTGCCGAGAATTGCATAATTGCGTGGCACTTCCGGGTTACCAAATACATCTAGGCAGACGAACCAACTAATGACAGCAAAACACAGCGCTAGTGCATTTGCTAACAACCACCAAAAATAGGCTGGGCGTTTTCTAGGTGGGGTATCCTCGGCGCTGCGGAGCACGGTGCGTGAAATGTGTTCAGGGTGTGCCACAGGCCTCGCCATCGGCCATTGCTTCTGTGGCAGGTTCGTCCGCAGGCTGGAAGGAAGTGCCGCAGCCACAAGACCGTGCGGCGTTGGGATTATGGATCTTGAAGCCCGCGTCTGTTAGGTCCTCAGAGAAATCAATTTCACAACCACTCAGGCGATCCAAGCTGTCTCCTGCGATGATGACACGGGCAGCTCCTGATTCTACGATTTCATCGCCCAGTTCAGGGTCAGCCACTTTCATTTCATATTGCCAACCCGCACAGCCACCGCGCCGGACGGCCAAGCGGAGGCCGGATTGCGGAGAGGCCGCCTTTGCAGCAAGCAAAACGCCAAGTTCTTCGACAGCTCTGGAGGTGATCGTGATCATGTCTGTGAAAGAAATCTAGTGGCTGGATGGGAATTTAGAAAATGGAAATGTGATAAAGATTCGAGAAACTAGTCGTCAACACAGTTAAAAATAAAAACACAAAAACCAGAGACCCGTGAACGAATCTCTGGTGCTTGTAAATCGGATCAATCCTAGTGACTAGGACTTGTAGCGGAGACGCTTTTTGTGGCGGTTCTGCTTCATGCGCTTTTTGCGCTTGTGCTTATTGATCTTCGTTTTACGGCGTTTCTTGATGGAGCCCATGGCGTTTTGCGGTCGGGGTTAGGATTACGGATGAGAGAGAAATTAGGGAACGAGTTTGCTGAGAGGATATTCAATGATCCCCTCCGCCCCTAGGCGCTTCAGTTCAGGGATCATGTCCCTGACGATGATTTCGTCAATCACTGTCTCAACGGCGACCCAACCTTCTTCGGAAAGTTGGGAAATCGTTGGGCGGCGCATCGACGGGAGTTTTTCGAGAAGCTCGGGCAAGCGAGCAGTCGGGAAATTCATTTTTAAACCAACTTTCCCACGGGCGCAAAGGGCCGCTTTCAGCAAAAGAGCAATACGGTCCATTTTCTCCTTTTTCCAAGGATCTGCCGCCGCAGTGGGATTGGCATAAAAGTGGGGGAAAGAGGTCAGCAGAGTATCAACGATACGCAGATGATTTGCTTTGATGGAGCTCCCGGTTTCGGTGACATCCACGATCGCATCGACAAGATCGGGAACTTTCACCTCAGTCGCACCCCAGGAAAATTCCACTTGGGCGTTGATGCCGCGCTCTTTTAAATAACGCTGCGTGATCCCGACACCTTCTGTGGCGATGCGTTTCCCCTCGAGATCTTCTGGCTTTTGAATCGGCGAATCTTCCGGGACAACGAGTACCCAGCGCGTCGGACGGGTTGTGGCACGGGAATAGGGTAGCTCGCCAAGATCGACGAGATCCACATCATTTTCGTAAGCCCAATCGTAACCTGTGATCCCGCAGTCGATAAATCCTTGGCCGAGATAACGCCCGATTTCTTGAGCACGAATCAAGTAAAGATCCAGCTCCGAGTCATTCGAGCTAGGACGCAGCCCACGCGAAGACACGTAAATCTCATAGCCAGCCTTGGCGAGGAGCTCAATCGTCGGCTCTTCAAGGCTGCCTTTGGGAATCGCGAATTTAAGAGTTCGGGAAGAATCCGGCATGGGGAGGCGCGATGTAGTGGCCCAGCCCGGATGAATCAAGCGAAGTTTTAAGTATTTTCCTAAAATCGGCAAAAGAAGTATCGATCCTCCATTTTCAAGCACTCCAGATCGAGTGCGCAACTCCCGCGAAAACAATCTGATGGAACACCCGCGCGGAAATATGAGCACTTGTAGTTACCACCTTCAATCCGAACTGCGAAATGGAGGTTGGTGATGGACCTAGCGGTAAGTGGAAATCTTGTCGCGTTCCTACCTTGTGCTTTGGCAAAATTTTAGGGGCCCGCATCAAGGATAACGGTGCTAGGTGAACCGCTTGGAATGATGGGAGATTCAACCACTTGAATGGAAAATCCATTTCCCAAGTTTCCCAATGTAAAAGTTACGGGGCTTCCATGGCCATGACTCATATAAACAAAATTATCCCTGCTGATGTTAGTCCCGCTGGGCTGCAAGAAACCGATGAAATCAAGTGAAGTCGAATCGATCCAATTTCCATCTAGAGTTAAAGCCGACGGAGTGGTGCTAGCTATCGTTTCGATCGGGATATTTTCTGATTTTCCTGATTCATCTCTCAAGACCAGAACTTGCTTATTTCCTTCCGCAGGCGGCGGGAGATTTTCGATGAAGACCTCCGCGGTGTTATCAATGGGATTCTCAATTACAAATCCCTCGGGTGATGCGGCAGGAGGTTTGGGCATTTCCACATTTGGTCACTTGCTTTGGCGGTTCATTTTTAAAGCGTTCCAAATCGTCTTGGGGATCAGGCTTCTTCCCAATGAAGCCGCGTCCTTCAGGATCGGCCATCCAGACGATCTGGCGAGATGCATCGTAATACTCGCCAGCTTCTGAGCGCAGAAGATTGAGCTCTTGCCATGAGTGCTCGGGAAAATTTCGATGGCGGAGGATCGCGCCGTCTTCGATTGCTGCCATTTGCTCCGGCAGCCAACCACGCTCAATGACCAATGAAGCTAGATCTGAAGATTTAGTCCTCTCTGCCTCTAGCGTAGAACGTAAAGCATTCGATAAAATGACCTGCACTCGTTTGCGCGCTTCTTCCGGACTACGACGAGCAGCGCCGGGAGCACTGAGCGTCCAAACGCGCGGCGCAGCAAAGCTATTAGGATTTTGCACTTTAGCGAGGCGATTTTGTAACTGAGTGATTTTTTGATGAAGTCTTTTCTCCCGGCTGATAGGCGGGGAAACGGGAGCTACACTCGAGGAAATTTCTCTGTTAGGAATGGGAAGATCAGGAGCATTTCGGAAAATTTCTGATTGCTGGATTTTTTCAGATCTTGGCCAGAGGTAAAATGCGACTATGACGGCGGCAGCCCATCCACTGGCAGCAGCAAACCATGGGAGGAATCTCCTGCGTGGATTTTCTTTTCTGGGAACTGCTGGGTTAATTTTTTCCAACAGATCATGAAGAAGTTCTGGCGGCGCGACGTGGAGAGGAGAAACGGCCAACCATACATCCGCAGCAGCCTCACGAGTGAGGCGGGCTTCTTCAACCAAAGCTGGATTTCTCAGGAACCGTGGATCCGATACAGCAGGATCTTCTGGCGGCAGCAAATCCAGCGCTCGTGCTGTGGCATCTGCTAGATCAGGAGGATTCATTGATACCTCCTTTCCGCAATAGTTCCCGCAGCTTTAGCATCGCCCGGTGGATTCGGATCTTCGCAGTTCCCAGTGGCACACCCCAGCGTGAAGCATGATCTTGCACGCTACCGGGATCGAACAACGCCGAGTGAATACTATCCGAATCTTCATCTCCCAGAACGGTTAGCGCATAGCTAACACGAGCCACAGTTTCCCGGAAAAAGAGATCTTCCACGCCGCCGCGATCCGGCAAATGCAGTGTCGAACTGGTTTCCCAATCTTGCCAAACTGCGGCACGCCGCCGCCGCTTTCTCAATATGTCCAAGCACACCCCACGCAGGATCATTGCGCACCAAGTGAAGCCTTGGCTTTTATCTGAATCGAAATCACCTGCCTTTTTCCAGATCCGCAGAAAACAATCTTGTAGCGCTTCCTTGGCAGCTCCCTCATCACGCACCAAATGCGACGCCATGCTATAAAGTCGGTCACCCCAGATGCGATAAAGCTCAGCTAGAGCATCGGCATCTTGGCGGGCGATGCGGAGAAGCAGCCGCGAACCGTCCCGGACATTGGCCCGATCGTCCGCATCCATTACTTTAGCTGCCTCCCCCATCGATTGATCACTTTCTCTCATGTCATCCGCTCAGGAAGAAAGGCGCGTTTCATTTTTTCGAAAAACTTCACCTTCTGCGCTGCCAGCGCGGAAAGCCGCCCATGAAACGTGCCACACCATCACGCGGTCGGCCATTCACCACGTTGAAATTCCCACCCGTCCATAAGCTACGTGATGCAGAATGCCACAGAACCGTATTGGCAAACGATCTGGACTCATTCTGCGCGGGATCGTAATCGACCATGCCAGATTCTTCCGCCCTCCACCAGTCGTCGGATAGTTGACGTTCGCGTATGCCGAAAGTTGGCGAGCGGAAACTACGATCTATCCGCCCATTTGGAAAAAGACGGTGAATGGATGGCTGTCCACCTTGCAAAGTGCCAGATAGGTAGAGCATTCCAAAATCCCCGGGAACTGCCGAGATGGATTGACTCCACTCCCATGCGGGAGCACGGAAAAATCGAGAGAAACCATTCTTTTTCCAGAGGCGGAGACGAAGCTGCAAGTCATTTTTCGCCTCCAGAAAAAGCACGCCGCCCTGCCATTCACACAACGGGCGCAGCGAAATCTCCTCCTCACGAAGATCCTTTTCCACGGCGCCACTCGCACGATAGATCACGCCACCTTTTACAAACCCATCTCGCGCCAACGGGAGGATTTCGCCTGGAGCTAACACAGGAATGGGAACTGTTAAGGAAGGTGGATTGAATAGAAAGTCAGAATCAGAAGAGCCATCAGGATTAAGGCGCGTTAAGGTTTCCGAACTCGGGAAAAAGAAAGCAAATGGGCGTTGGCTCCTTACCAGAATATCTCCACCGGGTAGCGCATGAACCTGGGTCACATCTGTGACTGGATGGGGCCGTCCATTTCCCGAAAATGTTGTCCCCAAGAAATTAACAGAAGCGGGTGAGAAGCTTTCATCTAACAATCCATCCATCCTCAGTTTTACCAAGTTGGAGCGCACGCCGTTTCCATATTCGACAGCCTCCGTAGTCACGACATAAATCGCCTCACGAGTCGCTGCGACTGAATGCCATTCACCGATTCTTTCATCGGGAATAAAGGACGGATCGACGCGGCCATCGGGCCAGAAAATAGCGAGACGATTGCTCACGAAGTTATCCGCAGTTGCGAAATTTCCACCTACTAAAACACGTCCATCGGATAGCAGGAGCAACGTCCTTACCTGAGCAGCTTGATCCAGCTCCGGCACAGCCCATGATAAATCCTCGCTGCCATCTGCGTTCAGGCGGCGGAGACCATCAACCAACCATTTCCCATTTGGCAAAGCCTTCACCGATCGAACACGACCGGGAGAAATAAATGTTTGATCCTGCATTCCATTGGAGGAGAAACGCTGCAACATTCCAAGATGATCAGGAGCAAGAAACGAACGATCCGCTCCCTCCGCCCAAGTAAAAATTTCGCCGACCGAGAGAGAGAAATTTTGACTGCGTTGCAGAATTCCCGCCGCAGAATACCACTCGATTTGATACCTGTTAGAAATGGGGCTTGGCCAATAGTACGGCGAGAATGATGTAATGCTTGGGATTTCAGGCCCGTATTCGACACGGAATTCTCCCGCTGGCCCAGCGACTAGACGCATGTCTCGATAAGCTGGGAAAGACTTTGCTTCTCCGATTTGGTTTCCAACTGCATCCACATGGAAGAGCCTTTTTGTGGATGCAAAATAATCCAAATCGTAATCAAAATAGAACCATGGCAGAGCGTCTCCGGTTAGTATCCACACTGTGCCGCTTAGTCCGGGCACTGCCCCAGTCACAGTCTGTGGTAAGCTCACAGATTGGGAAAAAAGCGTGTCGATCAAGCCGTCGGCACTTCGTCTTCGCTCTAGTTTTTTCTCTCCATTAACGCATTGCCTAATCACATAAATCCCCGCATTTTGCTCGAACTGCGGCGTGATGATTTCGTCCGGCTGGCGATCTGGAAATGCCTTTCCGACAGGGGCTCCGGCTGGATTCATTCGCAACCATCCGTTAGATACAGTAGGCAGCAGAAAATCTCCGCTCGCCAAGAGAAATGGCATGGGTATTGGAAAGTTCAGAGTCTGATATCCCACCACATTTGACACGAGAGGCGAGGATGCAGGAATCGTCACTAGTGAAATAAAGGAGCCGGCAGGCCGCTCCAAATAGCCGGGAGCAGGCTCACTCGCCACACCACCATTTTCCCCCAGCTTTAGTAGATCGCTAGAAGTATAACCATCGGCTTGTTCGAATCCACCTCCGATCCACGCCTTTCCATCTGGGGCAATGGTGACATGATTCGGAGCAACCCACGCCCTCAGACTCGGGTCAAATCTGCGATCCAAATCCCCCGGTTTCGCAGCACATACTGCACACGCCACCATCCACATCGTTAGTGTTTTCGCTATCATCACACTAACCTCCGTTACCGGAGTGAGCGGAGTTTCAAGAATTCGCGTTCCAAAAATAACAAATGTTGTGATTTAGGAATTGACGTCTGTTCCTATAAGCAAAAGCCCGCGCTATCTTAGATGTTTCCCTTCATGTCCATTTCCCAAGCGAATTCAAGCAGCCAGCACAATCCTTCAGCGAGCTGATGCCAGGGAATTGAACTTCACCACCATGTCCAGCCGAGAAATCAAAGCTCCGCGACGAGCTGCGTGATCTTTTCCCGACTCGCATTCATCTGCTGCGCGACTTGATCTTTGGCGAAATCCGCTCCTTCGATGCTGATGCTTTCCACATCTGTCATGCCTAGGAAGCCAAGGATGTTTCTGAGCCACGGTGTCAGCATATTCATGGCGGCCCATGGTGAGTCTGGCGTGTAGCTGCCGCCGTGACTGCTGATAATGAATACTTTTTTCCCTTTCACATAACCTTCCGGACCATTGGCGCCGAAAGAAAAGGTGCGGCCGTCCACGACTATGTGATCCACCCATGCCTTGATGCTGCTGGGCACAGTGAAGTTATACATGGGAGCTGCGATGAGGATGTGATCTGCGCTCATCAGTTCGTCCACCGCGTCGTGGAGAGGCTTGAGAGCAGCAATATCGGCAGGTGTGCGCTGTTCGACTGGCTTGTAGCTGGCCTGCACGGCCTCTGAGGTCAAATGACCAATGGGGTTCTTGGCAAGATCTCGATAGATGATCTTTCCGTCAGGAAATTTGCTCTGCCAGCTTTTGGCAAAAGCGGAGGAGAGGATGCGGCTGTTAGATTCTTCGCCGCGAAGGCTGCTGTCGAGGTGGATCAGTGTTTTCATTATTACTGGTGTGGAAAATGTTAGTGGTGGCCGGGCTTACGTTTGTGGAGGATGAGGGGATTTCCATCCGGGTCTTGAATCATGAGCATGTGACACACAGGCGTCTCCATCGGACCCATCGTGATCGTGACTCCGGCGGATTGGACTGTGGCCACGGCGGCGGAAAAATCCTCCACTTCCAGCCCTACCGTGCAGCCTTGGGAACTTGGTTCCCAACCGGGGTATTTCCCAATGCTGAGAGTTCCAGCTCCGATATCATACTCGATCCAATGACCACCAGATTCGCCATTGATTTCTTCCATGGTTAGCTTGAGGCTGAGAACACCTTCGTAAAAAGCCCGGGAACGAGCGATATCGGTGACGGGATACGATGAGAATGCGATTTCAAGGACTTTGATTGACATGGGCATGAAAGATAGCAAGCACTACTGACAACCCTATGTCAGGAGTGATTCAGAAGAGAGCATTTTTTGGTGGTGCTGCCAAGTGGCTTTCGCGGTGGCCACGACTTGCTTTCGTAGACCCGTTGGCTCAAGGACTATCACCCGATTTCCCAAGCCGATCAGCCAGTGCGCCATATATTCCAGTGATGAAGTGCTGAGTTGAAAAAGCACCCAGTCCGACTCCACTCCGAGATTGCTAGCCGCAGGCCCCCAATATCGCTGCACAGATTCAGCGATGTTTGGACAAACCTTGATGAGAACGTTGATACTACACTCATCGTAGCATTGTTGATTCAGAAAAGTCTGGAGATCAAATTCCTCACGCTTCGGCAGATACTCGGGTAATGGTTCACACTTGGCGATGCGATCCACACGGAAATCCCGAACCTCATCTCGCAGTCTGCACTAGGCGATGAGGTGCCATTGCTGGAGATAGTAAACTAGGCCTAACGGCTCTACATCACGTTCGGTAGCGTGACCACGGGTGGCACCGTTATATTGAAGCCTCAGCACCTGACGATCTGCGGTGGCGGCTTGAATATTAGAAAGTGAAACAGGGCCTGGGGTCGGCTTCTGGCCTTGTACAGACATGGCACCGCGCAGGCGTTGAACGCGGTTCTGTTGTTCCATGGGCAAAATGGCTGTTAGTTTGGCTAATGCCGTGCGCATCGGACCTCTCACAGATTGATCCGTCATTTGCTCCGCTAACATGCCGCTGGTGACCAGCGCCGCAGCTTCTTCTGGGCTAAACATCACTGGAGGCAGTTGATACCCACGCATGAGACTGTAGCCGACACCCGGCTCGCCGATAATCGGCACACCTCCTTCGCCAAGGGCTGCGAGGTCGCGATAAATGGTGCGTTCTGTGATCTCAAAATGCGCCGCCATTTCCGCAGCCGTCATCACACGCCGGGACTGAAGTAGCATGACGAGAGAAACGAGGCGGTCCGTGCGATTCATATCGGGAGAAGTAGAAAGAATCAAAAATCTGAATTCAGAAATCAGCAATCAATTAATCAAGACATTGAGGATGAGTCCTATCTGAAGAACTGGTTTCTGACTGACGATTTTTAAGACTCGCGTTCTGAAGGGTTGACCCGCAGCTCCATCTCTGGCAATTCTCCCGCCGTGATGTTTACTCACTCCATACTCCGAGTTAAAGTCCGCGTCGCCAAGATTTGGCGGCTGGCGCTGGCGTGCGGAGGATGAGGACGGATGAAGTATCCACCGAAAATCTCCGGAACGCCCGCCACGTGGCAGGCTCCGGGGATCACGATGAGTCCCGTCCGCCGCATGGATGTTCCGGTTTCCAATCAGAAACCGATCATGCCCTTGAAAACCGATGACTCCTTGAACTACCGCAGCGTGATTCTCATGCTGGGATCGGTCATTCTATTCGCTACGAATGTCCTATTGATCCGCGCCATCTGGCTCCAAACTCCAGCGGCGGACGGTTGGCTCGCCATGTTGTTCCGTGGCGGAGTCGGGCTAGCAGTCGTATTCGCTCTCTTCAGTAAAGGCCGCGGGCTGAACCCAGCACGGCTTTTCAAAGGACGCCTCATCACCATCCGCGGCGTCGTGGGAGCGGCAAGCACTGTCGCCTTTTACATCACTGTCTTGAAACTCGGAGCCGGTCGTGCAGTCATCCTGAATCTCACTTATCCGATCTTCGCTTCCATGATCGCTGCATTTTGGCTTAAGGAGAAAATGACCCGCGGCGCGATGCTCTGGATGTTCGTCGGCTTCTGCGGGCTAGTGATTTTCCTGAGCGATGACGGGAAGTTGATGCGGCCCTCCGCCTACGATCTTCTCGCACTGACTGGAGCCATCGGCTCAGGCTGGGTGGTGGTGATCATCCGCAGATTGCGCCATGAGGAACATCCCGCAACGATCTACGCCTCACAAGCACTCTATAGCTTACTGATCGCCGCGCCCGCCGCGGTCAAACTACCGACTCTGCCGCCATCTGCTTGGATGCTCCTAGCCTTGGGCGCGGTGATCGTGACTTTCGCCCAGCTCATCATGACACAGGCCTATCAATCCATGACGGTCTCACGCGGCTCATCACTTCAGATGCTCCTGCCTGTGGCCACCGCTGCGGGCGGCTGGATGTTCTTCGGGGAAACCTATCTCCCTCTGGAAATTGCTGGGGCCCTAGTCGCATTGTTCGCTACCTGGCGGGTCGTTGTTTCTCGCTAAATTCCCAGCGTCATTTTATTTGGCACAATACGGAATTTACGCCCTTACGAAAAAATCCAGTTGCGTAACCTTGTTTCAAGGAATATTCCACCGCCTCCCCCTTCACAACAATCTGGATCTTATACGCCAATATATGAAGTTAGGGAAGCTGCTCAGTGAAGAGCAAATCGTCATGGAAGTAGAGGCCAAAGAACATTGGCTTTCGATTGTAGAGCTGGTGGATTGTTTGGTAAAAACGAATAAATTGTCGGTTTCTCAGAGAGAGGAAATGCTCGAAGCTTTTCGAGTTCGAGAAGAATTTGTCAGCACTGGCATCGGCTCTGGAGTCGCGATTCCACACGCATTTTCTGACGATTTAGAGGATGTCATCGCCGTTTTCGGACGCTCTAAAGATGGAATTGACTATCAAGCACTGGATAACGAACCGGTTCATTTCATCGTCCTTTTTATCGTCCCGAGAAAAAATTATCAGCTCCATTTGCAGACGCTGGCGGCGATTGCCAAAATGTTCACCAACTGGGAAATTCTCCGTCAGTTAAGAGTTGCGAAATCCCCGGCTGAAGTCTTACAAATTCTAGATTCTAAACCGTCACGCGCCAGCGCTTGATTCATGAAATCACTGCGAATTTAGCACGCAGATTTTAGTCTTTTCTGCACGTTGCCTTTTTCGCTCCCGGGATGTTGTGGAAAATTTTCATTTCTCCCATGATTAGTGTTTATTCACGTCGATTCGCGGTCCTATCTTCCCTCTCAGCTTTATGACTCTCCTTCAGGAACTCGAATCACGTCTCAACGCGGCACTCGCTATCACTCTCGGCGAGCCAACTTTTGCCGTCGTTACAGCTGCTGCGGATCTTCGTTTTGGCGATTACCAGTCGAATGCAGCGATGGTTCTAGCTAAACAGCAAAAAGGCAAATCCCCGCGCACTCGCCCAGCAAATCATCGATCATCTCGATCTAGCTGGCTTGGCTACTGCCGACATCGCCGGTCCGGGATTTATCAATTTCCGCATCCAGCCAGAGGCCTACGCTGCCCGCGCCGCCGCTTTGCTGCGCGATGAACGTCTCGGCGTGCCAGCGACAGGAACAGGCAAGACCGTGATTGTGGATTTCTCCGCTCCCAACGTCGCCAAGCCGATGCACGTCGGCCACATCCGCTCCACGGTCATCGGCGACGCCCTTTATCGCATCCTGAAGTTCCTCGGCCATCGCACGATCAGCGACAATCACCTGGGCGACTGGGGCACCCAGTTCGGGATGATCATCTACGGCTTCAAACACTTCGTCGATCGCGAAGCACTCGCCCGCAAGCCGGTTCCAGAGCTCACACGCCTCTACAAGCTTGTGAACTCGCTTGTCGAGTACCACGAAGCCCGTAGTGAAAAAGTGCCGGCGCTGCAGAAGCGAATCGCTGATCTGGAACAGCAAACGGCCCAGCTTCGCGACGCCCCGCCTGCCGCCAACCCCAAAGACGCTAAGCAGGTCGCCAGTCGCTTGAAGAAATCCGAAACGCAACTGGCCGAGGTCCGCGCCGAACTCGAAGCACTGTTCGGTAAGATCGACGAGATCGACCGGGATTCCCAGCTGTCGCGACTCGCCGCCGAGCACCCCGACATCGGCAAGCGCGTGCTCATGGAAACCGCCCTGCTTCACGGGCGCGACCCCCACCACGTCGAGCTCTGGCGACAGTTCC
>JAAURL010000076.1 GCA_012032235.1 Akkermansiaceae bacterium
TAAACTATATGGTAGGAGCAACAATAAAACGGCAGGAGAGCGTGTAATGTAAATCGAAATATCGTCTTAAGCATCTCCTTTGATTCACTGAAATCTCCGATCTTATCTGCCAAATCCATTAACAGCCAGATCATCACTAGCGCCGTCAGACAAATCCCGAAAATTCCTCCAAACTCTCGGGCGATGTAGCGGTCCATGCTTCCTCCCAACGCATAAATCATCCCGGCGATCGTCGGTAAAAACACAATCCTGCCAGCACCCAAGGCCGTAGCTGGTGAGTTTGCACATCTGAATCGGGAAATCCGATAAACTGCTGCTTCACCGCCGCGATTTCTCCAGGTAAGATCATGGCGCATAACACAGCTCCCAAAATGGCAAGCGCCACAGGAAGCAAAAAACGCAAATGCAAACCGCGAAAAGAATTCATCAATGATCGTGGCAAGACACTGAAGCTGGCGGGGCAGAAGTGTCGAGCGCCTTGTGAAAAGATCGAGTGCGGTGCGAGATTTTAAGCATTCCCGGCAGGATGCCGGAAGCGTGCGCCCCGCCGAATGAAGAGAGAACTCTATTCAGAAAGGAATATCGTCGTCTTCTTGGTATTCATCCGCCGTGGCTGCTGTGGCGCCTTGGGGTGAACTATAATTCTGTGCAGCAGGACGAGATGTCTGAGACGAGCGATCTCCGGGACTACCAGAGCTACCGCCACCTAGAAATTGCATATTTTCCGCAATGACACGAATCTTGCTTCGTTTTTTGCCGGTCTCCTTATCGTCCCAGCTATCAAGCTGAAGGCGGCCCTCGATGTAGACGGGGCGCCCTTTAGTGAGATACTGCTGGGCGAGTTCTGCTTGCCGTCCCCAGAGCGTGACTTCCACAAAGGTGGTGTCTTCCTGTTTCTGGCCGCTGTCGTCTTTCCAGACTCGGTTGATGGCGAGGGAAATTTCTGAGACCGCAGTGCCCTTCGGAGTGTGGCGGAGCTCAGGATCACGGGTGAGGTTCCCGATGAGCATGACTTTGTTGAGATTGGCCATAGCAAAAGAGTGATGCAGGTTTGCGCCGATCAAGGCGAGCCAAAAATCAGGCGACGCGGACGAAGTGTTGTAGGTGCACTTGCTCGTTGAGGCGCAAGCGGCTTTGAATTTTGGCGACGGAATCTGGAGAACCTTGGAAGGTGTAGTTCACGTAATGACCCGAGGCGAGATGGCGTGCGTTGTAAGCGAATTCACGACGTCCGAGTTGAGCGACTTTTTCGATTTTCGCGCCTTCTGCTTGGAACTCGCTAGAAACTGCAGCGACGAGTTCGTCGACACTGCCTTCGATCGCTTTGGTGTTAAGAACAATCAGACCTTGGTATTTGCGGCTCATTGGTGGATGGGGTGGTAGGTGTGTTACGTGTATGAAAGCGTTGCGCGGCTGCGGCGATGCCTTGGGAGCGCGAAAGCTGCACGGCTTCCAGTGCGGTGGCAAGCATGTTTTCGAGGGCAGGGCGCTCGTCAGGAGAAAATTTCCCTAAAACGTGACCGACCATTTCGCCAGGAGCACTGCCGCCAATCCCGAGCTTCAGTCGCGGGAAAATGTCATTTCCTAGATGTTGAATGATGGACTTGATGCCATTGTGGCCGCCAGCAGAGCCTTTTTCCCGAAAACGCAAGGTGCCGAGAGGGAGTGCAACATCATCGTAAATGACCAGCATTTGTTCAGGAGTCCATTTGTGAAATGATAGGATCTGCTGAATCGCGCGACCGCTGAGATTCATAAACGTCTGTGGCTTTAGTAAGATGGTGCCGGAACCGGGAAGTTTCGTCATGTGGCTTTGCCATTTAGGAATTGACTGAAAAGTCGCTCCAGATGCAGAGGCAAGACGGTCTAAAACCATGAAGCCGACATTGTGGCGCGTATCTTCATACTGCCGCCCAGGATTTCCAAGGCCGACGATGAGCTGAAATGACATGGGAAAGTGGATGGTAGGCTAGAGATTTTGTTTCCAAGAAAGAGGCCTACGGCTCTGATGGAAAATCGAAATAATGAGAATTTGTGAATTGTCCTCAGTTGTATAAATCAAAATTTTGAACGCAGCTGCGCAATCGCCTCGGAGCCATCAATACTGATAATTTCTCCAGAGCGGTAAGCACTCATCCTAGAATCGGCTTCTTCAATCCAGTTCGCACGGACTGGGGCAGAAATATCATGAAGACTTTCCAATAACCGATCAGCGAGAATGGCTCGTTCACGGTCAGGGAGCCGAAGAGCTTGTTCTTCTATAATTACAGCATCCATTTTTGACGAAGGTATTCTGGAAATTGATGAACTGCAATTCAGGATTCAAAAATCAAAAAAGCCCGGTCCGCTTACACAGGCCGGGCGATTTTTTAAAAATGAAAAGCGCTGGATTACTTCTTCGCAGGTTCGGCAGCAGCAGCTTCAGAAATGGCAGCGCCTGGCTTGCCAATGTGTGCAACGACGACCTCCGCAGCATGGGTGGCGCGGACGCCTGCTGGCAGTTTGATGTCACCGATGTGAAGTGATGCGCCGATTTCTAGGTGACTGATGTCCACCTCGATCGTTTCTGGAAGATCGTTCGGAAGGCAGGTAATTTCCAAGGCGTGAACGTATTGTTCCACGAGTCCGCCGGCTTTGACGCCTACTGATTCACCATTGAGGTGAGTCGGGATATGAGCGGTGATTTCGGTCTTTTCATCAATGGAGCGGAAGTCTGCGTGCAATGTGATTCCGGAAAGTGGATCGTGCTGGATCGACTGGAGAAAGGCGAGGCGCGTGCCTTGGCCTTCGATTTCCAAGTTCACGAGGATGTTCTCGGAGCTGCTATGTGCAAGGAGATCAGCGAAGGTCTTAGCATCCACCTTGAGGTTGATGTTTTCGGTGCCTTTTCCGTAGATAACGGATGGAAGCCAGCCTTCCCGGCGCATTTGCTTGAGGCGTCCGGTTCCGCTGCGTGCGCGCGGTGCTGCTTTTAATGTTGTCTTTTTGGCCATGACGGTGGTGTCGTTTTGTGTGTAATGCCGCCGGGGATTACTGCACCCAGTGCGGAGGGCGGACGGTGTAACTGCCTAGGCCGCGCTTGTCAAAAAATTGTTTCTTTTCTGCGTGGAGTGCTGCCTCAGACAGAGAAAAGCGAGGTGACAGATTCCCCACCGTGGATGCGGCGGATAGCTTCACCCAGCAAAGGAGCGATACTGAGAACTTGGACTTTCGCTCCAGCGGCTTGCGGCACGGAATCCGTGGTAATGATCTCTTCAATCGCGGAATCACGGATTCGCTGATGGGCTAAATCACCCATAATCGCATGGGAAATGCCAGCGTAGATCCGTTTGGCGCCGTGTTTATGGAGAATTTCTGCTGCAGCTGTCAGCGTGCCTGCGGTTTCAGTCATGTCATCGACCAGCAAAACATCGCGGCCTTCGACTTCGCCGATCACGTTCATGGCTTCGACACGAGTCGCGCTGACACGGTGTTTTGCGACGATGGCTAGTTCCGCCCCAAGTGCATCGGCATAGGCACGGGCCATTTTTACACCGCCGACATCGGGGGAAACAACGGTGAGATTGGAAGCATCTGGGTGGCGTTCCCGCAGGTAGCCGATCAGAACCGATTTCGCGTAAAGATGATCCACTGGAATATCGAAAAATCCCTGAATTTGTGGGGCATGAAGATCCATCGTGAGAACTCGGTTGACGCCAGCGGATGTTAGCAAGTTCGCGACTAGTTTAGCGGTGATCGGAACGCGCGGTTGGTCTTTACGATCTTGGCGGGCATAGCCGAAAAACGGCATCACCGCAGTGATTCGCTCCGCACTGGCACGACGGGCGGCATCCACCATAATCAGCAGTTCCATGATGTTATGGTTTGTCGGTGGGCAGCTGGGCTGCACGATGAATACATCTGCGCCACGCACATTTTCGTTGATTTTTACTTCCGTTTCACCATCGGGAAAGGCTGAGACGTGGACGTCTGCGAGAGGCTGACCTAAGTTTTCTGCGATGCGCTCGGCAAGCGCGCGGTGAGCGGTTCCACTGATGATTTTCATGAAAAAAATGTGACAACGAAGTGACAGCGCGATTGTTGACAGCGGAAAGTGAGTCGGCAATACTTTGCTTGGAAATTTCTCCAAATCACATTTGATGTCTTCAAATTTTACCGAGCCAACAGGAGCTGCACAACAAGTATCAGACCGAAAACCGGCGAATCTAGTACTGTGGATCTCAGCGGTGTTAGCGTTTGGAGTAATTTATTGGTTTTATAATGAAGTGCCGCGATATGGAGTTGGGAGAAATGCTTCTGCTGTCGGATGGATTTATAGTGCTTGGAATAATGAGAACGATTACGAACACGGCTGGCTATTTCCATTTGTCGTGGCAGGCCTAATCATCTATCGCTTCAAAGATCTGAAAAAACTCGTATCAGAGAGCGATTTCCGTGGTCTGATCGTGGTTTTCTTAGGTGTTGTTTTTTATGTCGCGGCTTATAAGGACGCTGCAACCGCGAATCGCGATGGGTGGCTTGCCAATTATTTTGTTTGGCTCAACCTGGTATTTGTTTGGCTGGCGTGTGGCAAAGCTGGTCGCATTTCCAATTTTCTTGTTTTGGCTGGCAATTCCGCTGCCCAGTTTTCAACAAGCAACAACTCACCTGCAGTTGTTGGCTACCGCGATGGCTCATCACGGTTCAGCATTGTTCGGGGTGGAAACGTATGTGGAGGGGACAAAAGTCTTGCCAATCAAAGGCGATTGGAAGCCGCTAGACATCGCAGCCGGTTGTAGCGGCATTCGCTCGTTGATGGCTCTGCTGATGATTTCTGCGGTGTGGGCCTACATTGCGAAGATCACGATGTGGAAAAAATCTTACTGTTTTTCATGGCTTTTCCATTAGCCATTCTTGGAAATGCGCTGCGTGTCATTTCGATTTTCGTGATTGCTGAATACGGCGATGCGGAGTGGGCTGCGGGCACTTGGCATGATTGGTCAGGGCTTTTGCTGTTCTACCCATTTTCGCTGATGATTTTACTGATCGTTCATTCAATCTTGGAAGGTGGTCTTCCTTGGAAAAGCGCAAGTAAAAGAGAGCTGCGGCGCGTCACAGTCCATCGCCAGGAAATTCAAAAATCTGTTGTATCCGAATGATGAAAAAGCACTGCTTCTGCCATTGCTCTTGGGAGCTGCGATGAGCGCGATCTACTTTTACCGAAGGCTGGAGCGATCGCTCAATCCGCAGTGAAAATGGATTTACCTGATACTTCGCAGTCTTGGCAGTTTAATAAAACCGCTGCCAGCCAAGAAGAATTGGGTGCGCTTTCTTCAGATACGGAATTTTCAAAAGCGATCTGCCTGAGCGCTAGGCCTGGTGAATATGCCGCAGATGGTAGGCTAGTGCCAGATCGTGTCGACCTATCAATCGTCCTTTCGGGGACAGATTTGAATAATTCGATCCACCGCCCAGAACGCTGCATGCCAGCCCAAGGCCACACCATTTTGTCATCCAGTGATCAACCGCTGAAGCTACCTAATGGAAGACAGTTCAATGCAAAGCGTTTAGTTTCTGTTCAATCACAACAAGTCGCAACGGCTACAGAGCGCGAGCAATACGCGAAGTATAACTGCGTAACCTACTATTTTTTTGTAGGTCATGATCGCGTAACAAACAATCATTTGGGGCGAACATTCATCGATATGAAAGACCGCCTCATCAGAGGAATGGACCAGCGCTGGCTTATGCTTCTGTTTCCATGTGGTATGGAAAAGTGCCATGGATTGAAAAGGAAGTCACCATCGAGGAGGCTGATCAGAAAATACAAAACTTCCTTATTAACTTTGCAGAAAAGCAAATCAAATGGGATCAGATTGTGAATTGATAGATCACTTATTTGACTTTCATTTCTTTTAAGAAAGTGATCCAGCGGTCTATATGTGCGACGGTTTCTAGCCGTTGTCCTTCCGTGACTCCATTTGGGAGTTGCCGAGCTTGGCCAATACGCTTCTTCGCTTCCATGAATTTGCCCAATGCATCGGAGGGGCGTAAGCTACGCCAAGCAGATTCCCCCATTTTGCTAAGCAGATATCCAGCGCGGTAATGCGCCGTGGTCCCTCCAGGAAAGGCGGCTGCTAGATTGTATGATTCTAGTGCTTCTTGGTGCTGCTCATTCGCTTCACGAGCGATGCCAAGTTTTTCATAAATTACAGGCGTTAGGGCCGAGACTTGCGAACTGACCCAAACCATTTTTTTTGCGGAGACTTCGATCTGTTCCGCAGCGATTTTCAAACTGTTCACTGAAGCTGTTGGGGCTTCACGCGTTGCTTTATCGACTAGGTGTTTGGCAAAGAAGAAGTGTGATTGAAACGCAATTTCCATACCTCCTTGCAGCAGTGCAGCTTGCTTGTAAAATTTCTCTGCTTCGTCGTCGTGTTTTGTGCGACTCAACAGATTGGCTAAATTGATCGCAATCCCAGGATCATGAGTGTGAAGGATAGCGGCTTGCCGGTAGTCGCTGATCGCTGACGCCAGTGCATTTGCCGACTGCTCGCCTTGACTGGATTCCGCCTTGGCTTGAGAAATGGCGGCTCTTTCTTGATAAAATGAATAGTGTGGCCAGATTGAAATCGCTTTTGTTAGCGCATCAAATCGAGTCTCGGCGGATGAAATTTCAAACTTGCTCAGATGGCTAGCCCATAAAGCTTGAGTGACTTTGGTGCCTTTCCAGCCAGCTGTGATTAGTAAAAAAAGCGTGGTGATTGTTGCGGAAGAGAGCAGGATTTTTGCTCCGAGGATCGGATACTTTTTTCCAGATCCGGGGAGAATCGCGCCATTTGACCGAGGCAAATCCCCAACAAAATAGTACCTGGCAGGAGATGGAAAACGAAACTGAAACAAGATTGAACAAACATCCCTGCAAGCGCTGCAAGCCCAGCAGCTCGCCACGCATCTGCAGAAGAGAGCTCTTCAATCTCTTTTTGAAAAAGAATTCGGATAATGGCGATGATGGTGAGAGCTCCGAGCAAACCGATTAAAAGTCCGGCACCGATGATGCCGTAGTCGGTTGCAGCTTGGACGAGTTCGTTGTGAACTTGTTCGGGCTTCACCGCGACAGCGGTTCCTTGATGAGTGGTTTCGAGAAATTGAAAACTTTCCCAGCTGAAGCTGCGACTTCCTCCGCCGATCCATGGGTGCTGGGTGATCGCAGAGACCGCAATTCCCAAAAAAAACAAGCGGTAATTGTTATCCAAAACCGACTCAACATTCGCCCCTGCGTTTCGGGCTTTTTGCGAAGCCTCCCAACCAGACAGTAAGAAAAAGCTGCTAGCGATGATGACCAAAGGAAGTCCGATCAAAGAAACTGCAAACCATCGTGATTTGTGGCGTTTCGCAACAACCAGTGCGCAGCAGGCAAAAACTCCGCAGCCGATCGCAGCACCTAAAATACCACCGCGAGAATGAGTGAAATAAACAGCGACTAGCCCGGAAATAGCGATCACTCCCCAAACAATGCGAATGAAATAACCATGTTTTCCTAACAATGCTGCAGACGCGATGATCAAAGAGGACGCGATCAGGTAATTCGCAGCTTCATTATAATGCGCGTAGAAACCGGAAGGGAAAGCTCCTGCACGAGCTTTGAAAAGAGGACTGTAGCTTGGATCGGTGACTTGTTTCGCGATGACCCAGACATTTGAAAGAAGCAATAACGCAATTCCCCAAAGCAAAATTCGCTCGGCCATCTTATTTCCTTCGATCGTGCGGATGCTGATAAATGCTCCTACAGCCCCGGCCAGCAACATCAAATCAGCCTCTCCCAATTGCCAAACTGGCGACGTCCAAGCGCGCCAAGCAAACCAGCCGACGACCATGGTCGCAAAAGCCAACAGCCAAAAATCAGCCACATACTTCGTTTTTCTCCAGAATTTAGGCAAAGCTGCCGCCACAGAAATCCCCAGAGCAAGCATCGCAGGTCCCCAAGACCAGGGCCGCGTTTGAGGGCCAATTACGACCGCCAAGCCCAATGCAATAATTAGGAACAGGGAGGAAATGAAAGACATTGGGATAGGATCAATACTTTAGGCCGCGCCTTTGCCAAACAGCACGGCTGGGACGGTTCGCAGGAGAATTTTAAAATCCAGCCACAGCGACCAATTATCGATATAACGAAGATCCATCGCCACCCAATCATCAAAGTTAGTGATCTTGTTACGTCCACCGGCCTGCCATTCGCAGGTGATACCCGGCTTCACGCTTAGGCGACGGCGATGAGATAAATCCGAAAATGCCGCTACTTCGTAGAGTGGCAGGGGACGCGGACCGACCAAGCTCATATCACCCATCGCCACATTCAGAAGCTGTGGAAGCTCATCAATACTGACTTTCCGCAGAAACGCCCCAAATGGGAAAATACGAGGATCTTTTTTCAACTTAAACACAGGGCCATCCATCTGATTACCATGTTCTTCTTTGATTTGTGCTAACAGATCCTCAGCGTTTGCCACCATAGTGCGGAATTTCCACATCTTAAAAGGTTGACCATAGCGCCCCGCTCGCATTTGGGAGAAAAAGATAGGCCCTCCCGGACTCTGCAAACGAATGCCAATCGCTGCAAAAATCCACAATGGAGACGTTAATAAGATAATGATGATCGCTCCGACTCGGTCAATGACGCCTTTACAAAGAAGCTCCCAAGACAATTCAGGAGTGGACCTTAAAACCAACATCGGTTTGTCGCCAACGGCATCAAAAACTGGGCGTGCGATTTGTGAACGAATGAAAGATGCCGCAATCCACGCTTCCACGCCCTGTAGTTCACAAGCTTCCACAGCTTGGGCAATTTTATCAAACTCCGTATTTTTTGCGGCAAAGACGACCCGGGAAACAGATTCGCGTTTTAGTAAATCGAAAAGTTCTTCGACGCTGCGAACCCTGAGATCGAAATGATCAATCACTTTCCACGCCGAAGTGATTTCTGGATCGAGCTCATCGTAGAGCTGCTGCATCTCATCACCCGTTCCCGCCACGATAATTCGCTCTTTGTAGGCGTCATTGAACATCTGCTGCCTCAAATAATTGACGGTGATCCTATCTCGGAAAAAAATTAGGAAAAAGACCAACGGAATGCCCAATCCAACCACAAGGCGCCGCGCATCCAGCTGTTTTGCAAATAGCGCATACATGGCCAGTATGAGACTGATTACGAGCAAAGCTCTTAAAAGCTGTGTCGCCGAGGTATTCGCCTTCTTCTGCCGGAGTCGGCTGTAAAACCCAAAATGTTCTAGGACCAATGGAGTGAATGGGACAGCGATATATAGCACCCAATTCATCGAGGATAATAAACTTTCGTCGATGATCCCTACCCCAAGAATTTCTCGAATTGGATTGCTGAATTGTGCACCAATCCAAAACGCTAACCATACGAGAAGTGCGTCAACAAGCTGGAAGACCTGAGTTTTAAAAGATTCGTTTCTGCTAGCCAGCATAAGATTACGCGGGAGTTCATATCACTGAACTTGTTGTAAATTCTACAAAAATTCCCATGAATCTGAAAACACGTATTGCGCCAATGAAAGATGACACCGGAGAGGTAAGTTGGTCGATCGCGTTATCGTAGAATCCACAGTTGGAATTCTTGACCGCAGAGCGGTTACGGAAAGTAGACGTGCGCTTCAGCCCACGCTTGGGCACATGAGAAGGATTTTGCCGACGGCGGGAAAATGGTCCTCATACCAAAGAGCGTGAAAAAGGAAATCCATCGCATCATGCCCGCTTGCTATATTTTTCAAAGCCAGTTTCATGCGGAAAAGGAATTCACACCTTCATCTTCCCGCATGAGTCCGCTCCAGAAAATTCTCGAAAACTACCGCGCTAATTCCAAGACCGAACGCGAAAAGGGCACTTACTTCGAGAAGCTCACGCAGGCTTATCTCGAGAAGGACGACATCCAGCGCCAAGAGTTTTCTCGCGTTTGGACTTATGCCGAGTGGGCGAAATCTCAGGGGATTTCCAAATCAGACACCGGCATCGATCTCGTTGCGGAAATGGCAGACGGCTCGGGTGTTTGCGCCATTCAGTGCAAATTCTACGCCGCTGACTACGCTGTGCAAAAAAGCGACATCGACTCGTTTTTTACCGCTTCTGGGAAAAAGCCCTTCGCCCGTCGCATCATTATCGATTCGACCGAGGTCGAGTATTCCAAGAACGCTCTCGACGCTCTCCATGGCCAGCAAATCCCGACTTCCCGCATCGGCCTCCATCAAATTTCTGAAAGCCGGATCGACTGGGATAAATTCCTCAGCTCGGAAAAAGTCAGCTTCCGTGCGAAGAAATCCCCACGCCAGCACCAGCAAGAAGCTCTCACTGCGGTGCGGGAAGGCTTCACTAGTGCGGATCGCGGCAAGCTCATCATGGCCTGCGGCACGGGCAAGACTTACACCGCGCTGCACATCGCCGAGCAGCTTTTTCAAAAGGAAAAGCCCGGCAGCTTCATCCTTTTCCTCGTCCCATCATTGGCACTCATGCAGCAGACCATCACCGAGTGGAAAAACGATTCCTCCGCTGATTTCACCGCCTTTGCCGCCTGCTCAGACACTCAGGTAGGTGTTCGGAAAAGAGCGAAGACCTCGCCGAACTGGAGGCGCATGATCTCGTCATTCCAGCCACCACCCGTGCCCAAGAGCTTGCGGAAAAAGTTCTTTCCCACTGCTCGGAGAAAATGACTGTGGTTTTTCCACCTACCAATCTCTCCAAGTCCTTTCCGAGGCACAGAAGAAACACCAGCTCCCCAGCTTCGACCTCATCATCTGTGACGAAGCTCATCGCACCACCGGAGCCAGCATTCCGGGTGAGGAAGACTCGAATTTCGTCGCCGTTCACCGCGATGACTTCATCCTTGGCCGCAAACGACTCTACATGACCGCTACGCCCCGCGTTTATAGCAGCGAGGTGCAGGAAAAAGCCAAAGAGCACGATGCCGTTCTCGCCTCCATGGACAATGAAGACATGTTTGGCAAAGTCCTTTTCCATCGCGGGTTTTCCTGGGCTGTAGAAAATGACCTTCTTACCGACTACAAGGTCATCGTCCTGGCTGTGGATGAACAAATGGTCAGCGATACTGTGCAAAATCGTCTTTCTCAAGGTGCCCAACTCATGCTGGACGACGCCACCAAGATCGTCGGTTGCTATAAAGCTCTCACCAAGGAAGACCTCCGCAGTGGCGATCTCTCTTACGACCCGCTGCCCATCCGCCGGGCGCTGGCATTTTGTAAATCCATTAAAGCCTCCCAGACTATTGAGGCGGAGTTCGCTCTCGTCGCTCAGGAGTACGCTGCCGCCCGTCATGAAAAAGACCCCACTTATCAGTCGCTGAGTTGCGAGGTGAAACACGTGGATGGCAGTCACCGCGCCAAGGAGCGCGAGTCTTTCCTCCACTGGCTCAAAGACGACTGCACGACAGACACCTGCCGCATTCTTACTAATGCCAAGTGCCTTTCGGAAGGCGTCGATGTCCCCGCTTTGGATGCCATCCTTTTCATGCACCCACGGAAAAGCCAGATCGATGTCGTCCAGTCTGTAGGCCGTGTCATGCGCCGTGCCCCAGGGAAAAAGCTCGGCTACGTCGTTCTGCCAGTCGTCATTCCTGCAGGGGTGGAAGCCCACGAGGCTCTCAATGACAACAAGACCTACAAAGTCGTCTGGGATGTCCTCCAAGCCCTCCGCTCTCATGACGACCGCTTCGACGCCTTCGTCAATAAAATTGACCTCATCGGCCAAGACACCCGCAAGATGGAAGTCGTCGCCATCACCGACAAGGCGCAGAAGAAATCCGCCTCCTCCAAGGGCGGCTTCGGCAATCTAGCCCAACGAGTTGCGTCACCCTGTCGCCACCGATGCCAAGTGCCTCGCCGTAGAAATGAAAGGTCAAATATCCGTCTAAGACCTTGCCGACTTATCTGGATTCGCTATTCCCACTTGACGCCACTATGAAACATAAACCGTATTCTTTGATTTCTCTTTTTACCGGTGCGGGCGGGTTGGACCTTGGACTTGAGCAAGCAGGATTTGAAACGCTGGTGGCGAATGAATTCGGTGCACATGCTTGCGAGACACTCCGTCAAAACCAAGTTTTGAGCGGTCTTGCTCCTCGCGAGTTTGAGAAGTGGTTCTCAGCTCAAATGGGGCAGCGATGTTACAAGGGGACACCCGATTCGCTTGTCGATGATCTCCGTTCTCGATTGCAGTCTGAACTCGTGAAACGCAGTTACCTGAAAAGTGCGAAAATTGTTGAACGAGATGTCCGTGAATTGCCCTCATCGGAGGTCTTGGAACTGGCAGGAGTGAAAAAGGGCGCGATTGACTTGATTGCCGGAGGTCCTCCGTGCCAACCATTTAGTCGTGCTGGGAAGCGTGAATCTGTTAATACGAATACCGGGCGGTTGTTCAAAGACTTCGTCCGACTTGTTGATGAGATCCGTCCGCGCTGGTTTCTTTTTGAAAACGTCAAAGGGCTAACTCTTACTAAAGCGCCGCTGGCCCATTTGAAATGCGACAACTGCGGTAAGACCCATCTTGTGAATTTTGACGACTGGGAGGCATTACAGTCGGGAGAAAAGGAAGTTCTTTCCTGCTATACCTGTGCAATGGACAGCACTTCGGTGGTATGGCAAGACAAAGCAGGAGGAAGCTTGGACATTATTCTTAACGA
Source organism: Akkermansiaceae bacterium (assembly GCA_012032235.1). GTDB lineage: Bacteria > Verrucomicrobiota > Verrucomicrobiia > Verrucomicrobiales > Akkermansiaceae > Luteolibacter. The sequence continues at coordinate 12,692 of JAAURL010000076.1, forward strand.
GTTCACTCAGATCGGTTATGAATGCCGTCATAAGATTTTAAATGCTGCCGATTTTGGTGCCCCCCAACAACGCGAGCGGCTAATCATTATCGGTTCCCGCGATGGTGAATCTTTCGAGTGGCCGCAGCCGACTCACAGCAAATCACTGGAAGATGGCGAAAGCGACTCTCTTCGATTTCGATAAACGAGAGTCATGGTGTGGGATGGGAGAGGCGCTTTGGTCAAACGGGCACTGGAAATACGGAAAATTAGGAAAAGATGCAGTTTTGTGGGTTAAGAATGTGGTTCGTCCACATGATGAGCCTGTGACATGGGGATTGAAACGATCATCGCCCACTATTGGTGCTCATCAAGGTGCGAAACTAGC
>JAAURL010000077.1 GCA_012032235.1 Akkermansiaceae bacterium
GCTGATGGATTTCGGAGATATACTTTTGGTTTTTTTCGCGCCGCGCTTGTCGTAATTCTTTGGCGATTTCTGCGACAAATGCCTGGCTATAAATTGCGGATAGTCTTTCGAGTAACTCGTCATCTGATAGTCCGGCAGCTGGGATTGGTGGCACTTCTAACAAGATGTGAAAGTGGTTGGACATGACGCAATAGGATAGAACCCGGCAGCCGGAGAAGTTTTCATACATCCGCATGAACATTCGGAAGGCTTCGCGCTCGCGCTTTTCAAACACGAAGCGCCTATCCACCACTCGGGAGATGCAGTGATAGATCGCAGGCTTCGCCTCCCCCGAAGAGGAGGGATTTTCCCAATTCGCTAGCCATCTGGATTTACGCATGCGGGGAAGGTATGGGAAGGGCTTAAAAAAGCAAGGATAATCTTAATAGTATGTCTGACACCTACACCTTGACACCTACACCTTGACAATGTTGAGGTGTTCTTCAAAAAAGTGTGTTAAACTAAAAGCAGACTCCTTTTATCAACTCTTCTCTCTGGTGTCCGCTTCATTGAGGCAACACGGAGGTGGGCTGCATCAGCGAGATCGCCACGGATTAACTCAGGCAGAAATTTGCACCTCTTTGATGGACAAATGCAGCTCGGTGCGATGGTCGGGTTCTGGGCGATAGGTGAGGTGCTTAAAAGGTTTGAAGTCTCCACTGATGATCACTTGGTGGAGCTTCAAGAGAGCGGCTCGCTCGGTATCGGACGAGAGATGAAGCATTCCGTTTTTCAGGATTTTCTCGCCGTATTCGGGCATGTTCATCGGCCCCAGGGCGATTTCTAGCATTCGGGAGTAAATTTCCGCGTTCTGCGGGTGATCGACCAAAAGATTTTCATAGCCGTCCATGGCACCCAGTAAATCTCCGCGAATCGCTTTGGTCGCTGGGATTCCGAGAGCGGGCAAGGCTTGGTCGTATTGCTCAGTGGGCAGGCAGGAAAGAAAGGTAGCGAGCTTGCCTCCGACCCAATGGGCCACCGGGTAACCAAGAGCGGCAGCGCAGATGGCAATCCCACTCACGATGAGGAGGAGCTTCGCAAAAGTAATGATAAAATTCAAAGAGTCCAAAATGATCTGAGTAAGCCGATTTTTTCTCAAAATGAGAACGCTCCACTGAATCAGATTCATCAAAAAGCGTCAAGCATCCAAGTGTGGCAAACTAGGCAGGGTCCCTACACTAGGGAGAGGAGTTGTTCGAGATATTCGGTATCGTGCGCGGCACGGAGTTCTCGTTTCGGGAGGCTTTTGCGTTTTTTTCCTTCGTAGGGCATGCGGTTGTGGGCGTTGAGGGCCATGCGGCGTAGGATGGAGTGGTTCGCCGCAGAGTTTCGGTCTCGCGTTTGGTTGTGATCCTCGCGATAGATGGCATCGAGCACCCAGTGACAGCAGTTTTCGATCCTCCAGTGGTTGCGGATATAGGCCAGCAACTCTGCGGCTTTCACGCCTTTGAGACTGCTCATGTAGTAGCACGTTTCGCTGCGGATTTTGCCCGCTCCTAGCAGGGTGTGGCGATACACCATGATCACACAGGACAGGTTTTCCCATTCGCCGCGAACCTCGGGGGCCATCCAGCCGAGGTCGTGACAGACCCTGATCTGGCGGGTTTCCGCCCGGTCGTCGCCAATGTCCTGGGTTTGAGCCAAACTCCAACGGCTTGAGTCGAGGTTTGCGGGATCGAGTTGGCGCAGGGAATGGAGTTGGGGAGTTCGAGCCAATTGCGCAGCCATTTTTCGCGCAGTTCGGCGAATTCCTCCATGAGTTCGTAAGATCTCACCCCGCAGAGCACTGCGGCAAAAGCGATGAAGAGGATTTCTCCGAAATGATGGCGGCTATTGCCGCCATCACGCGGGTCTTGGATCGAGGCGAACACCTCGAAACCTGGTGGGAAACCACCGGAATAGTCGATTTTGTTAGGATTTCTGGGCATTCAGGAAACCTAGACATACCAGATAAGGTGCACAGAACTGTTAGAAAATAGGATATTGCTCTTTCCCTAATGGAGGGGCCCTGTCCTAACCGGTGGGGTCGGTGAAGCAGCAAGGGATTATTAGAACTTTTTCAGAAGGAGTGCTTCTTAGTGTTGAAAAGCCACTCCGCGCAGCGCTCATTGAATCCGAGATTCTAAGAATTCCCGGCAGGATGCCGGGAATTGCACGCTAGAAGCGTGCGCCCCCCGAATGAAGAAAAAGCTCTAATGATGACGTCGCTGTAGCGATTGTAGTTCTGGGCATTCCCGGGCTACTGGATGATGGGATCGGTAATTTATCTGACGTCTTTTAACAAGGTAACGATAGACTGAGTGATACCCATAGAATACCGGAAAATCATCCACGAACCTGCCCATTTCCGCGAACGCGGTATTGGTAGCTAGTGAGTTCGCGGAGACCCATCGGACCGCGGGCGTGGAGCTTGTCGGTGGAAATTCCGATTTCTGCACCGAAGCCGAACTCTCCACCATCGGCGAAGCGAGTGGAAACGTTGTGGAAAACGCAGGCGGAATCAACTTCGCGCAGGAAACGTTCCGCCGTGACTTCATCGCGAGTGACGATGACATCGGTATGGTGCGATCCGTATTCATTGATATGAGAAACGGCTGCTTCTAACGAGTCTACGATCTTGATCGAGAGAATGAGATCCAGATATTCGGTTCCCCAATCTTCCTCCGTGGCAGCGCTGATATTGGTTAGGATTTCCCGGGTTTGTTCACAGCCGCGCAGCTCGACATTTTTCGCATGGAGAGCAGCGGCGACTTTCGGGAGAAATTCTCGGGCGATGTCGCGATGGACGAGCAAGGTTTCCAGTGCATTGCAGACGCCGCATTTCTGGGTCTTGGAATTAACTGTTAGATTTATGGCCATTTCCAGATCCGCAGCAGCATCGGTAAAGAGATGACAAATACCATCGTAGTGCTTAATGACAGGCATCCTCGCTAGTGAAACGACTGTCTCGATTAGCCCTTTTCCACCGCGTGGAATGATGAGATCTAACCATTTATCCATACCAGCCAGGACGGAAACGCTTTCCCGATCTGTGAAAGGAATCAGTTGGATGGCGTGGTCGGGTGCCCCCGCTGTGGCTAGTGCTTCTGCGATGGCGCGGTTAGAGTGAATCGCCTCACTGCCACCACGGAGAATGGTCGCATTTCCAGTTTTAAAGCAGAGCACCGCGGCGTCTGCGGTGACATTTGGGCGGCTCTCATAAATGATGCCGATCGTGCCGATGGGCACGCGGGTTTGTTCGATACGGATTCCGCTGGATGGCGTCCATGCGTCCATGATCTGACCGACGGGATCTGGCAAAGTCGCGACTTGATCGATGCCAGCAGCCATGGCTTCGATGCGTTTTTCATCGAGCTTTAGACGATCCAACATCGCGGTAGAAAGTCCTTTTTCTATTCCGGCAGCGATGTCTTTCGCATTTGCTTCTAACAGCTTTGGAGTGTGTTCGCGAATGGCAGTGGCCATCGCACGGAGAATTTCATTTTTCTCCTCACTGGTGAGTTGTGCGAGACGATACGCTGCGCCCGAGCTTGGCGGCCCATTTGATGGATGGTTTCTTGGATGGTGGACATGTCTTTAGGGAGCGCCTTTGCGAGAGGGTGATTTTTAAAAAATTCTAGTTTACGGGAGGTGCGGGAAATCACAATGCACGCGATTCCTCTCACGCCAATCCCGCACGGATCAACAATGGTTCCTGATCTGGATCCCGATTCATAAAACGTTGGTAAAGTTTCTCTGGCGCAGAGGAATTTCCTTTGCTCAGAATGTGCTCGCGGAAGGCGCGGCCAGTTTCCGGATTGAGCACGCCTTCTTTTTGAAAACGGGTGAATGCATCAGCATCTAACACTTCTGCCCATTTGTAAGAATAATAACCCGCAGCGTAGCCAGTGGGACTACTGAAAAGATGATTAAAGCGACGCATCATCGACGGTGGCTGTGTTTTAAGTGGTGCTAGATAATCTGCTAGGATTTCACGATCCACGGCATCGAGATTTTTACCTATAAAATCTGATAGCCGTGTGTGCAGCTCTAAATCCAGCTTCGCGAAACTGAGCTGTCGCATGAAACCTGATGCACTGAGGTAGTTTTTGGCTGAGATCATTTTCGCGAAGAGATCCTGGGGAATCGCTTGACCAGTTTCAAAGTGACGGGCGAAGAGATTGAGCGATTCGCGATCCCAACAAAAATTTTCCATGATTTGAGACGGCAGCTCGACAAAATCCCACGGCACATTGGTGCCAGAGAGAGATTTTACCTCCACCTCACTGAGCAGGCCATGCAGTAAATGGCCAAACTCATGGAATATCGTTTCCACTTCGCGATGTGTGAGTCGTGCAGGCTTCCCATCAATCGGTGGACTCATGTTGCCGATGATGAGACCTAGATGTGGTTCACCGAGTGCGCCAGTATGGAGAGAATTCATCCAGGCACCACTGCGTTTGGATTCGCGAGGATGCCAATCGGCATAAAACGAGCCGAGGTGCGCAGAGGTTTTAGAATCATGGATTTCGTAAAACGCACATTCCGGATGCCATGTCTCAATGCTACTTCCTGTTTCTAACTGCCGTATCGTGATTCCGAAAAGCCGCGAGGCTATCTCGAACATACCAGCCATCACACCATCTACCGGGAAATAGGGACGCAGCGCTTCTTCATCGAACGCATATTTTTCCTGCCGCTGTTTTTCTGCCCAATAGGCGACTTCCCAAGGCTCTAACAGATCGATTGCTTCGCCAGTTTTTTCCGATTTGTATTCCGCGAGTTGTTGATATTCCGCGTGAAAAGTGGGCTGGATACGTGCGTGCAAATTTTCGATAAAGCGCAGTGCAGTTTCGCTATTTTTCGCCATGCGGCGCTGCAATGTTAGATCCGCAAAATTTTGATGGCCTAGAATCGCTGCTTTTTCCTGGCGTAGCGCAAGAATCCGCCAAACCAGAGCCGTGTTATCATATTCGCCGATGGCGCCGACTTGTGAAGATGCTTCCCACACTTGGCGGCGGATCGCGTCATCGTGCAGATGTTGCATGATCGGGAACATCGACGGGAACTGCAGAGTGAAGCGCCAAGCGGGAGCTGCGATTTCTTTGGCGCGGGCGTTTGCGAAAGCACCAGCAATGGCGGATTCTGGTAGCCCTGCGAGTTTCACCTCGTCTGTAATGACTAATTCCCAGGCATTGGTGGAATCGAGAACATGCTCAGAATATTCTTTCGTGATTTTCGAAAGTTCTGACTCAATGGCAGCAATCCGTTCTTTTTGATTCGGCGGAAGATCCGCTCCCGAATTTCGGAAATCTGCTAGAGTTTCTTCTACAAAACGGCGCTCCACCTCGGAGAGATTCTGAATTTCCGGGCGCTCGCTGACTGTCTTGATCATCGCCCACAAACGATCATTAAGCGCCAGCGATGAATAGAAATCCGTCACCTCCGGCAGCATTGTGCCGAGTGCTTCGCGCTGTGCAGGATTGTCACTTACAGAATCGAGATGATTCAGTCGGCCCCAGCCGTGATTGAGAGCATCGCTTGCTTTTTCGTAAGCGAGAAAAGTGGATTCATAGGTCGCTTTGGCCGGGTCTTGTGCACAGATCGCCTCGATATTTTTCTTCGCTAAATCAAGCGCATGGCGCATGTCAGGTTCGACAGCCTCAGGAATGAGCGTGGACCAGCGAACATGAAAATCAGGAGCTAGGAAGGGATGCATTCCCAAAACGTAGAGCGATCATTCCACTGCGGCAAGCCCAGCAGGTTGCATTTCCTTTTCTTCACGGTGTTTTTTCCCCCACGTGCGCCAACCTTCTTTGAGCTCTAATTTCGCCCATTGGCGGAGCATAGAAAAAATGCGTTTCGTATCGCTGCGGTCCAAAGTGAATCCCGGAATCAATAAACGGCGATTGTCGTTCGTTCTCCCCAGTAAATTCAGTTCCCGACGACGGATGGCAATCGCTGCAAAGCGACGATTGTAGAAACTCATGAACGCCCCGAAAAATTTTCCTGAGGGCGGGGAAAATGGCGGAGCTAATAAAGCTGAATCTCCCATGTGGAAAACAGGCTGCACAACACCCCAATAGTATAAGCTGAGGTCTAAACGAAAGCCGAGCTCTAACAAATCGTATTCTCCCATGTAATAATACTTATCTTTATAAAGAGCGTTGAACCAACGGCGATGGCTAACAGAAAAATCCCGGTTATATTTTCAAGTCGTTCTGCTAGTGGAGAGCCATTGCGTTGTTCCGTGATCAGCTGAGCAGCACTGCTAGTCGTGAAGGAAATCCAATCCATGCCTGGGCTGTAAAATGGATCCATAAAAGCTGCTGCGTCGCCGACTAACACAAAACCATCGCCCGCGAATGTCGTGCTGTAATAAGCGAGATTTTTTCTTCGGTGGACGTCTTCCTCCACAAACTCGGCATTTTCTAACATTTCACGCGCTACAGGATGTTTGCAGAGAAAGTTCTTGAGCCGATCACCTAATCTCCCACCATGTTGTGAGAAATTTACTAACCTCTGGTCATAGACCACTCCCACACTAACGTCTCCGCCTTTCAGCGGAATCATCCAAGCCCACCAACCCTCACCGATGATGTGATTCGTCGCGGTGCCACGGGTCCCGTAGACCGGAGCAGCCCAGTTTGGATATTTCTCCGCTAATTCACGACTGTCCCAGTCTTTCACACCACGCCAACGCGACCACGCAGCAGCAGTAGGATGTTCAGTGTTTGGACGCCACCAACCCTCTTTACGAGCGAGCAAGGCATTCACCCCAGATGCATCGACGACCCAGCGTGCGCTCACTCGGAAACGTTTGTCGCCGTGCTTTACATTCATCGATTGTTCCCCGCTGGGAACGAGCTGCACATTAGAAACAATCGCGGGACGTAAATGGTAGCTCCTGCTTCCTCAGCGCGGCGCATGACTTCTTCATCAAAAGAAGCACGATCTAACTGATAAGACGGTAATCGTGCCAAGTACCGTGGACCTACTTCTGCAGCTTGATCCAGTGATTTGACTTTTTCGTTCGCAAACCAAAATCGCAGACCCTGCTTGGATATATGATGATCATTGAGATACTGAGTCATTCCTAATACATGACCTATGAAATAAGCACTCACTTCCACTGTCGCTTCGCCCACACGGCGAGTCAGTTTCTCCGATTTCTCAATCACCAAAATGCGGATAGCCGGATTTTTCCTTAGTAGCAAAATCGCGGTAGCAGCACCTGACAAAGCACCACCAATAATGACGACGTCATAATTTTGCGAGTATTCGTACGGCGGTTTGGACTGCATTGGCTAGATTTTCGACAAGATCTCGGAAAATGCAATGTCTCCTCCCGCATTTTTCTACAGCTCACCATTGCGCGACTCCAAAATTTGCAGATAGATTCGCGACGTGAACGTTTCCCCGGAATTTTTATGGGATGTCATCGTGATCGGCGGTGGGCCAGCTGGCTCGACAGCTGCGACGACTTTGGCCCAAGCAGGTCGGCGGGTTTTAGTTTTAGAGAAATCAAAATTCCCGCGTTTTCACATTGGTGAATCGTTGTTGCCATATAATCGGAAAATTTTTGAAGAGCTCGGAGTTTGGGAGAAAGTTTCGGCTGCAGGCTTTACTAAAAAACGTGCGGCACAGTTCATTATGGGAAATGACTCGCGTGGCAATCGTCTCGATTTTTCTAAAGGTTCTTTTACTGAATTTCCTGACGCGATGCAGGTGGAGCGCGCTAAATTTGACGAGATTCTGCTAGAACATTCGCGTGAAAATGGAGCGGAAGTTCGTGAAGAAAGCCAAGTGCTAGGACATGTCGTGGAAAAGAACAGAGTCTTGGTCCAATACAAATCCGCAGATGGCCAAAAGCATGAAGTCGCTGCTTCTTATTTGATCGATGCCAGTGGTTTAGGAAATTTCACAGCAAGCCGAGAATCGCTGAGAGAGTATTATGCAGAACATCGTAAAATTGCGATTTTTGGTCACTTTGAAGAAGTAGACATGCCCAAAGGTGAGGAAGAAGGAGATATTCTCATCGTGAGACGCGAAAATTCTTGGTTGTGGATGATTCCTCTTAGTGGCAAGAAAACCAGTGTAGGTTTAGTCATTGATGCACTCGATTTTAAAGCACTCCAGAAAAAACCAGATGAGGTTTTTCATGATGCTATCAAATCGACAAATGCGGTTCAGAAACGCTTTGCAGTAGCAACTAGTTCAGATGAACTCCACGTTGTAGCTGATTTTTCTTACAAAAATGAGCGCCTTGTTTCACCCCGTGTTGTTCGGGTTGGGGACGCTTCAGGATTTATCGACCCAATGTTTTCAAGTGGTGTTTTGCTAGCAATGGCTAGCGCGCAACAAGGCGGCCAAGTGATTCACAAAGCCTTAGAATCCGGTAAGCCATTAACAGCTGGAATGAAGCGCTACGAAAAAGATAATCGTAAACGGATCGCCATTTACTGGGAATTTATAGAGAATTTCTATAAACTCCATTTTACGCAGTTTTTCTTTCAACCACAGAACCGATTTAAACTAGTTTGCGCAGTGAACGCAGTTCTAGCCGGTCGCACGAATTTGTCATTCGCTGTCTGGTGGCGATTGCGTCTCTTCTTCTTCCTAGCGTGGCTGAATAAACGCATACCTATTGCAGAACGCATTCAAATCAGTTGATCACAATGGATAGCGATCAAACTGTGAATAGATAGCGAATGGATTGAGTGGAAGAATCTAGCTTTTTCAAAAACATGGCTCATCAAGAAATTATACAGCTTACCAACCAACCTATTCGTGGCGTGGAACACTTATAGCTATCATGAGGAACAGCTAAAATCATGACTTATTCCCACTATGAAGAAGATGATCTTATAAGTTCAAAAATGAAGAAATCATCAAGAGTCTGTAGGTAAATAAGTATCAGAAATGGCATTTGCTCTTTGTTCTCTGCAGCGCTGGAAAGCGATGGTGAGATTTTCTGCTTCATCTAACCAGATGAGTTTTTCTCTAAAAGTGCTATTTAAACCGAGAAGAAGCGTGTGAAGCTCCGCACCTTCAGCAGTGCACCATTGCCAACCAGGATGATTGTAAAGTGGATCCTCAATCATGGCCGGTGGGGATCCAGTTTTTTTAAAGAACTGATGTCGAGTAAGTCCTTTTCTCTGCCTGCTTCCTGCTTCATCTGAATCAGAGATTCGTAGCAAAGAATTGGGATTGAGATTTCTGGATTTACGATCATTTTGATACACTTTACCCATTCTGTTTCAAAATGGAACGGTTCATAGATGAATATGTCTATCGGTGTTCTTCTGTGCGTGTCGCTCCAGAGTTTTAGAACTAACATTTCTTTTTCTCGCCGCCATTTTTCTCGATTTTCGGCGTCAGCAAATGCTTCCGGTGTGATTGGAATACTGGTTTGATAACCAATGTCCCTTAGAGCATAAAGAGCTCTAGTGATATTCTTGGTCTCTAAATGGATGACTAGGTCAACGTCATTCGTGAACCGCTCGTAGCCGTGTGCATTAACAGCTAGTCCGCCGACAACTAGATATTTTACGTCAGCATCATTGAGAGCCTTTGCGATTGCTTCAACACTGCGGACTTCCATAACTGGATGATTTTTTAAGCTATTAGAATAGCGTAGCCATCTACAGTAGCATCAAAGCTGGCTGTTCGATCAGCTTTTTGATTTCTGCTAGGAATTGAGCTGCTACGGCTCCATCGACGACACGGTGGTCACAGGAAAGACCCAAGTTCATGCGTAAGCCTGGAACGATTTGTCCGTTCTTAACTACGGGTTTTTCGATGGCTGCTCCAACCGAAAGGATCGCTGCCTGTGGCGGATTGACAATCGCGTCAAAAGATTCAATTCCCCATGCTCCTAAATTGGATACGGTGATGGTTCCACCGTCGAATTCATCGGGTTTGAGCTTTTTATCCTTGGCTCTCACTGCGAAGTCTTTAACGGCACGTGAAATGGCTAGCAGAGATTTTGTTTCTGCTTGTTTGATGACAGGAGTGACCAGACCGTCTTCAACTGCAATGGCAACAGATAGACCTACATGTTTGAATTTTACGATGTGATCTCCTGCGTAGGATGAATTCACGGCTGGAACTGCTTCAGTGGCGTTGATGACAGCCTTTAGAATGAAATCGTTGACGGAGTATTTGTTGCCGTGTGTCTGTTCCGCTTGTGCATTTACTTGCTGGCGTAGAGCCATGAGTGGTGCAGCGTCTACTTCGAGGTGAAGATAGAAATGAGGGATCGTCGTTTTGGACGTGAGCAAGCGTGATGCGATGATTTTCCGCATCGAGCTGAGCTGGACGATTTCATCACCTTCTTTAGCGACTGGATTGATCGCTTGCGGTGTTGGTGCAGCAGCAGGTGCCGAAATGGGTGCAGGAGCTGCAGCTTTTGCCTTCACGGAAGCAGCAAGCGCGGCAGCAGCGGATGCTTCGGAGGAAACGATAGCTTTGGCTGGAAGAAGCGAAATTGACGCTGTTTCGACGTCTTTTTTCACGATGCGTCCGGCTGGACCAGTGCCAGTGATAGCTTCTAGGTTGATGCCTTTTTCCATCGCAATTTTGCGTGCGAGCGGGGATGTTTTGAGTCGATCAGCAGTGATGGATTCTGGAGCCAAACTAGGCTCCATTTGCGCTGAAGAAAGAACGGCAACAGGGGCGACTTGAGCAGCGGCAGTAGCAGGTAAGGCGGCTCCAGTTGAGCCAGAGTCCCCATCAAGCACTGCAAGCACGGATCCAATGCTCGCTTTTTCACCTTCGCTGATCAGAATTTCTGTGATGATTCCGTCATCGAATGCTTCCATTTCCATGGTTGCTTTATCGGTTTCTACCTCTGCGAGGATATCGCCAATTTCGACTGAGTCGCCGACTTTTTTGTGCCACTTGATGAGTGTGCCCTCGGTCATAGTATCCGATAGTTTAGGCATTTCGATATTCACAGACATAGTATTGATAGGAATTAATTCGGTTGAAGAATGAGAAATAGGCTCAAAGTTTCCAGTCTTTTTACTGAAAGATTGATGAACGAAAAAGCGCGAAGTAGCTTCCGCATCTCCGCGCTTGGAAAATAGCTTAGACGACCAGCCCAAATTAAGGAGCAATTGGCTTCATCGTAGGAACCAAACCAATGTTCGGGCTGCCGACAGAACCTTGTGCGCTAGCTAAAACTCGGGTTGACTCGCTGGTCGTGCCGCAACCGTCTTTCTTAGGGCAATAATAACGGACGCATTGGCGGAGAACAGGAACTTTCTTGGTAACAGTCTTATAACGAGGAACCTTTTTTTCAATCGTTTCCACCATGCCACTTTTGCCGCTTTTTGAACTGCTAGGAACTTCTTCGGTGACGATGTCGTATTTACAAGTTTTTACTTGGCGAGTTTCGGTGCGGTATCCGGCATATTGGTCAGACCAGCCAAACATGGAACAGCATGAGGAGAATCCGAATGAAACGGCCACTAGTGAAGCGAGAAGGAACAGGTTTTTCATGTTAAATAATTTTTAGTGTGAGAGGGATTTATAAAATTACATGCAGCAGCACGATGACAGGCCAACAGAAAGGGCACCAAGAGCAATGAAGGTTACAATACGTAAGAACATAAGAGCGATGCTAGAAATGCCAACGAGCTTGGCAACCAAAAAGACGAGTTGGTTTTCCAAAAATGGATAATGGGTGTTGACTGGAGCTCGCACGGAAGGGAGTAAAAACTTGAATTTCCCTTACGAATACAACTCTTCACGAGATGTTAGAATCTCTTTGCCAATGAATTTGATCATTTCTACAAGAGAGCCGTGGCAGTAAATTTTTTAAAAAAAGCCAACTTTTTCTTGTAATTCAACAGAGGTAGTGTCTATCTATTGAGTCAGATGCGCATAATAATAGCCATAATATTTGCGACGGCCACTCTAGTAAGCGGACAAGCTGTCACAGCGATGACTGAACCAGTTGGTTTTAACAAAGTCACTTGTTTAGGAAACTCAGACACAATTGTCGGAGTTCCTCTGCGGATGCAAGGCAGTGTGAAATCCAGACTCTCAGCAAATCCTACTGTCAACGGCAACACCGCTACCTTGAATCTTGTTTCTAGTAGCCTGCCAACATGGACGGGTAGCACCCGTTATGTGAAGTTTGATTCTGGAACGAAAGATGGCAGTTGGTATGATATCACCTCCAATACCGCTGATTCGCTCACGATCAATCTTAACGGTGACAATCTCACTGGTGCTGTCACAAGCGACTCAATCGTGATTTCAGAGTACTGGACTCTCGACACGCTCTTCCCACCAGCCGCAGCAACGACAGATCCTGCGACCACTGGTCATGCTATCGTGGCAAGCACGGGAACTTCACCAATTCAAAGGAGGACTTCAATTCTTCTACCTGATATCGTTACGTCTGGAATTAATCTTCCAGCAAGTGGAATTTTTACATTCAAGGAGGTGCTTGGAGACGAGTAAGCGCTACTGTAGGTACTAATTTTGGCACTACAAAGCTTTTTCCTGACAACTATTTTACGATAAGGCATCCAAATACTGTTACTACTTCCACCGTATTTAAATCTTATGGAGAAGTCGAAATTAAGAATTTTACGATTCCTTTATCTACCTTAACAAATGGTTCACAGGATACCTTTGTCGCTATTCTTAGACCTGTTCCGGTTACATTGTCCCAGCTAAATCTTTGGCAAAGTGGTGCCTTTGTTGCGAGTACTGGTATTTCTGGTATTCAAAGAAGAGATCAGCTGTTGGTTTTCAATAATGAGGTTGCAGCTCTAAACAAAGCTGCTTCAGCTATCTACTTTCACAACGGCACGAGTTGGTTGAAAGCAGGAGATGGAACAGTCAATCACGATTCTGACGTGATTCCTCCAAGTTCTGGCTTTTTGATTCGTAAATTTAGAAGTTCTGGTGGAAATTCAGTAGACTGGAAAATACTTCACCATATTAATTTTTTTAACTGACTATATCTGTATGAACAAAGTTGTTTTAC
>JAAURL010000001.1 GCA_012032235.1 Akkermansiaceae bacterium
TGTCCCCAATACCGAGTGGCTCTGGCCTTTGACACGGCAGCGCAGCACGGAGGGGTGCTTTTCGATGGCGGCCTCCACCTCTTCTGGGAAAACTTTCATGCCATTGATATTCAGCACACTCTTGACCCGACCTTTTAAGTAGATCCGGCCAGCGGCATCCGTCACCGCCAAATCCCCTGTGGCGAACCAACCATTCACACAGATTTCATCCAGTGTCTGCCATGGTGAAAGGTAAGCATCGAACATTCCTGGCCCTTTAATCCATAACTCGCCGACGGTTCCGATGGCTACCGGCAGCCCTTCTTCATCACGCATTTCCACATCGTATGCGGGTAGCGGTCGGCCAACAGAGAGGGGGAAATCCGCGGCGCCGCTTGTATTCAGGAGCGGCAAGCCAACTTCGATAATTCCAAGCCCCTGAGACAATGCTTTGCCAAATCGTTGGTGGAATCCGACAGCAATCTGTTGCGTCAGTGGCGCAGCAGTAGTCACCGCCAAACGCAAATCCGGCCATGCGAAGTCGCCAGTATCCGCAGCCAGCAGTGAAAAATGAAACGGTGCTCCGTAGATCACAGTGGCACGCGTAGTTTGCGCTATTTCTAACACATGCTCTGCAAGGTGAGATTTACCTAAAACCGTACACGCGCCGTGATACAGATAGAGCATGATGGAAACTGCAAAATGGTGAGCCATCGGCAACATCCATAATACTCGATCTTGCGGGCCGATTTCTAAGGCAGCATTTGCCGCTACAACTCGCTCTCGGAGTTTTCGATGACTTAAAACTACTCCTTTACTCCGTCCCGTCGTCCCTGAGCTGAAGCGGATAAATGCTGGAGCCAGAATGGAAAATTCCGATTCCCATTCTAAGCTGGGCGGTTCTAGTGCTTGCCAAATCGCCTGCTGCCAAGTTTCTCCCCGGCCAGAAATCACGCCATGCAAACTCGTGCGATCGCAGATTTCTTGGCGCTCCATTTCTGTTAGCTCATCAGCTAGTGGCACAAGGCAGGCTCCCACTTTTAAAATCGCTAAAGCTAACACGATGTAGTTCACGCCGTTTTCACAAGCAAGACCGATCCGTGGCACTCCGTCGCGGCGAAAGCCTTTGCAACGATCCAGCCATGCTGCCGCAGCGGAAACTTGCTCGAACAAATCCCCATAACTGATCACCACGCCGTCTGAAATAATTGCAGGACGCTCAGCAGAAGCCCGGAGGTAAATTTGATCGACGATATTCATCGCTCGCCCGTCTTCACAAAAAAACTGGGCGAAGACAAGGTTCATCAGCTTCGTATTGTGGCATTTCCAAAACTAGGAAATTGGCGATTTCCAAATGAGGCGAACGGCATCTAGGCGGACGCGGGCGTTTTGAATAATGATTGCCAGCTCGCTTTCTCCTTCTTGGAGTGTGGTAATTTCCTCCGGCTTGATGTGATCGTTCACTTCGGCGAGGTTTTTGAGCCGGGAAATTTCCTCGGTGAGTTCTGCACGCATTTGGGAAAGTGCAAATTGGATGATCGCTTGGCTTTGATGCACACCTAGGTCGCGGGTTTTTTCCAACAGCTTCGGGAGAATGACTTGCTTTACTTTTTGGTTTTTTAACAAGCTGCCAGGATCTCCACGGCGTAGAGGAGCCTTAGCAAAAGCAGGATCTTCCGACAGATCACGGCCTAGATGATCGACGATGATTCGTAGCGGAGTTTGCGGGAGGAATCGCTCAATGTGCAATCGAGAGGGAGCTACGCACTCAATGACGACCCATGATTCTAACAGGATTGTTTTTTCTCCGGGAGAATCCCAAACGCCGAAGCAGGCATTTCCCGCTGCTGAGCCTAACATGAGATCCAGCGCACCGCGCACCATCGGATGATCCCATGTCAGAAAAGCTTCTTGTTCGCGTTCTAATGCGCGCTGACGGTCAAACGTAACCGACATCCCATCGGGAGGGAGCGCGGGAAATGCATCGGATTTTAAATTTCCCGGAAGGAGGAAATAGCGACGTTTTTCCAGCTCCTCGATGTGTAGGCCGGAGAACTCGAACAGGCGCAGCAGGAAATCTTCGAAGCTCGTGTCTTCATCCCAAGCGCGGATTTTCTCGATCAACCACGCAGATCTTTCGGGCCGGTGAGAGCTGCGTTCTAACAGGCGATCTTGACCGCGAGCAAGGCGCTCTGAAATGCGTTTCCTGCAAGCTTGTGTTTTCTCGATTAATTCTTCGATGCCTTCGCGCTCCCCGATGGCTTCTTCTAAATCGAGAGCGAGCTCCCGCTGGATTTCTGCCGCGCCGGGAGGACTAGCACGGAAAGCATCCAAGCCTTCTTCTAGCCAGCGCATGTGGATTTCTTCACCCGTACCTGGGAGATAGGGAACATGCACTTGGATCGTGCCGCGCTGGCCGATGCGGTCGAGACGTCCGATGCGTTGCTCTAACAGATCAACGTCTCCCGGGAGGTCGAATAGCACGAGATGCCGCGCAAACTGGAAGTTTCTCCCTTCACTGCCGATTTCTGAGCACACGAGAAAACGGGCTCCATCAGGCTCTGCGAAAAATGCGGCATTGCGATCACGCTGTAGCAAGGTGAGATCCTCGTGAAATACAGCGCCGACAGCGCCAGTCGTTTCGCGGAGCTGCTCTAAAATTTCTTCTGCCAACTCCCGAGTTTGGGTGATGACCAAGACTTTTTCATCGCCGAGTTTTTCTAGCAAATCAATCAACCACGGCACTTTATCGGTGACGGAAATGAGTCGCGTTTCGCGCTGGGGAAAGCCGCCAAGTCGTGATCGGGTGTTGCGAAACATCACGCGGCCTACACCAAAGCCGTCTAACAAATCCGCGATCAGTTGTTCGCGGGCGGCAGATTTTCCCGCGTGGAAATCTGCAACGCGCAGCTCAAGACGTTTCCTTCCAAAGACGATTTCTCCCAAGCGTTCGTCCACCGCATCGCCAGCTGTTAGGGATTCTACGACATCCGCCACGGCTTCGTAATGGTGCGTTTCCTCACGATACTGTTGCAGGTCTGCGTATCGCTTAGGATCTAACAGTTGGAGTCGGGCGAAATGACCTTCTGGGCCGAGCTGCTGGGGCGTAGCTGTAAGAAGCAGTAAGCTTTCTGTAGTTTCTGCCAGATCGCGAACCATTTCATACGCAGGTCCAGCAGAGTCTGGTGACCACTCCAAATGATGTGCTTCATCCACGACCATCACATCCCAGCCAGCGGCTTTTGCCTGCGCTGAACGGGTTGTATTTTCTGCTAGAAATCCGACAGAAGTGAGCACCCACTGGCTATCAAGAAATGGATTGCACTCTGGATCGCCTGTATTCGATCGCTTCACAGCGTTCCTCATCGAATAGGCTAAATGATAGTTGAAAGCGGCGCAGCAGTTCGACAAACCATTGGTGGATTAGCGGCTCAGGCACTAAAATCAGCACGCGCTCCGCACGACCTGTTAGGATGAGCCGGTGTAAAATCAGACAGGCTTCGATCGTTTTTCCTAGGCCTACTTGATCGGCTAGCAGCACACGGGGTTGCGGACGATTGGCGACTTCATCGGCGATGAAGAGCTGATGCGGGATCAAGTCCATCCGCGCGCCGGCAAGGCCACGAACCGGAGAACGGCGCATCTCTGCGCGACGCTGCAAGGCTTCGCCACGTAAATCAAAGTCTTTGAAATCATCCAACTTTCCACCGAATAGTCGCTCTTCGGGTTTGCTGAAGCTAATCGAATCCGACAAGTCAGCCTCCGTGACATCTCCGCGATCCGTTTCGTAAATCAACAAGCCCGCTTCTTCGCGGATGCGCGTGACGGTCATTTCTGCACCGCTGTGGATTTTGATGCGGTCTCCTGTTAGGAACTTCACCCGCCGCAGCGGCGCGGTATCGGTGGCATAAATGCGAGTTTCGCCTGCTGCGGGAAATCCGATTTCCACACGTCCATCATCACTGCTTTTGATGATGCCTAGTCCCAGCTCCGGCTCGCCATCGCTAACCCAGCGCTGACCGCGCGTCCATGTTGGTAAATCCATCGAATTAGTTTTTTACAAAGAGTTCCTGACAAAGCAGGCAGTTGCTAGATTTGCAGCCATGCGCGGTGCAGTGTTCGCGACCGTAAAAGATAATCTGCAGATGGAGGCGGTTCCATGCGTCACGAGGAAAGAGCTTTTTTAAATCCCGCTCTGTCTGTATGACGTTTTTCCCGGTGGTGAGTTTCCAGCGCGTTGCGAGACGATGGATGTGAGTATCCACAGGAAATGCAGGCACGCCAAAAGCCTGTGCCATCACGACGGATGCAGTCTTGTGACCCACGCCGGGCAAGGCTTCCAGCGCTGCGAAATCTGCTGGAACTGCGCCACCGTGTTGCTCGACCAGGATTTTTGATAACTCTGAAATGGCTGCGGATTTACGTGGCGACAGCCCGCAAGGCCGGATGATTTCCTGAATTTTCCCGACAGGCACATGCATCATGTCGTGTGGATTATCTGCTAAAGCGAACAATCCCGGAGTGACTAGATTTACACGCACATCGGTGCATTGAGCGGACAGTAAAACGGCAATCAGCAAAGTGTAGGCATCTTTGTGGTCCAGCGGAATCGGTGTTTCCGGATAGAGATCGTTGAGGCGGCGTAGTAAATGATCCGCACGTTGTTGCTTTCGCATGTTATGAGTTTCTAAACGGTTTAGGGAAATTGCAAGTATCGTGGGGGTCGGTTTGGCTGAGGGTCAAAATCTTCCTGTGGGCGTGAATTTCCGGCGCTGAAGTATCTGCCTTGTCGTCAATGATGGGAGCCGTTAATTCTCACAGCAGTGACGAATGATAAAGCACAACTTCAGCGGAATCCATCGTGGTCCCGCACACTGGTTTTGTCGGCATTGATCTGTGCCGGCGCGGTGGCAATCTTGCTTCCCGCGTGGTTGCCAAAAACGCGCGCCGTGCCGATTGAAAGCGCGACGGTGGAGCTGCTACAAGCTTTGCTTTTGGCGGCTAGCGCAGCAATTATGTTAGGTGCTTCTCCTCACGCTGGAGTGAATCGTCCAGTTTGCCGCGTGATGGCTTTGGGTTTATTGGCCGCCTTTATAGGCGAGATTGAGGATTTCGTTTCCGGGATTTTAGGCTTTAAATTTCCGGAGGTCTGGGTGATCGCCGTGATCGTCCTAGTCGCCCTCATAACTGCACTGCGACACCGAAAAGTGGTGGTAAATTTTATTTCCGCGTTAGGAAATCATGCAGGCTCAGGTTTGATTGGGGCAGCACTGTTAATTATTTATGTTTTCAATCGGGTGATGGGCAGCACGAAGTTTTGGAAAGCGACATTGGGAGCAAATTTCCCGCCAGAAGTTCCAAAGGTATGTAAGAGCTATTTGGAGCTGTTAGCTTGCTATCTCATATTTATTGGTGCTTTAGGATTTTCTATCACTCTCGCACGGCGCAAGAAGCTGTTATAAATTCATGTTCAATATTGTTCTGATAGAGCCGGAAATTCCTCATAACGCGGGAGCTGCTGGGCGTTTGGCATTGGCCACGGATTCACAGTTACATCTCGTGGAGCCGTTAGGTTTTTCGCTAGAAGATAAGCATGTCCGGCGCACGGGCCTAGACTATTGGCAGGATGTGAAATTGCACGTTTGGAAGTCCTTTGATGAGCTGAGAAATGCTGCGGATCCTTCGGCGAAATTTTGGTTTCTAAGCACGAAGGCGACCGCTTCACCATGGCAGGCGGGATTTCAGCCAGGA
This sequence comes from Akkermansiaceae bacterium, assembly GCA_012032235.1. GTDB lineage: Bacteria > Verrucomicrobiota > Verrucomicrobiia > Verrucomicrobiales > Akkermansiaceae > Luteolibacter. Next base: position 5,731 of record JAAURL010000001.1, read on the forward strand.
GACTACCTCGTGTTTGGCCGGGAAACAAAAGGCTTACCAGAAAGTCTCATCGCTGCAGCAGGAGAAAATGCGCTGCGCATTCCGATGGTACCGGGCAGCACACGCAGTCTGAATTTATCCACGGCCATCGCCATCGTGCTTTATGAAGCGGCTCGTCAACAAAATCCACCATGGTGATCCTGCGATTGAGATTCCGCTCAGCGAGAAATGACTGGATGGCCCGTCACCATTGCGTCGTATTGCTCCGTAAATCTGGCTTGCAGAATGGCAGTTTGAAAGTCAACGGTGGTCATGGAATTTTCTGCAGTGTTATTTGATTTCGACGGTGTGCTGGTAGATACCGAATGGGCGATTTATCAAGCGTGGCTGCGAACATTTCAAGCTCACGGTCATGATTTGCCGTTGCAGATTTACACGCGCTGTATTGGGTCGGATTTTGAAACCTGGTCGCCGAAGACCCATTTAGAAGAACTCACTGGAAAGGCATTTGATTGGCATGATCTGGACGTAAAAAGGCAGGAAAAAATCATGCAAGAACTGACTCATGAAGGTCCGATGCCGGGCGCGATCAAATTGTTAGAAAAACTAACCCTAGCAGGAATCCGCCGGGCTGTAGTTTCCAGCTCGTCGCATCACTGGGTAGATGGTTGGTTGGAAAAGCTGGCGCTTGCTGATTATTTTGAAGCCACTATCTGTCGCGGCGACGCCCCGCGGATCAAACCCGCACCTGATCTCTATCAAGAAGCAGCGCTGCGTCTCGGCCTTCAACCAGCCGAATGTCTTGTAATTGAGGATTCGCTCAACGGCGTTAAGGCAGCAAAAGCTGCTGGGATGAATGTCTGGGCGGTGCCTAATCGCGTAACTGCTGGCTTGGATCTTTCACGTGCAGACGGCGCTTTCCCATCACTTGTGGAGCTAGCGATTGAGCTGTGAAACATTCAGCGCTTAAACTGCAAATAGCGGAAGGCCGGTAGATCCAGATTGGGTAGTTTATCTGGCATCAGCACAACAGGGGTTTCTGCTTCTTCGCCATTTGGCTTCGGATTACGGGCGATCACTACTGGCGGCGGGGGCTGCAAACAGCGTCTTCTTTGTTCCGCAAGAACAGCTTCTTGATCGAAATTAGAAATCCCAAAGCCATCAGCAGGCTTCGCCGACACCTGTGGTGGGCGTTGCTTTTTGAAAAGTTTGAGGGGTGAGATCATAAAAATTTTAATCTACTGACAGAATAATAAGTGATAAGCAGTTATTGTGCCATCAATATTGCATGACAATTTCGTCACAAATTAGGATTCGTATGACAGATATCTCACTAAAAAACATTACGAAACCCTGCCATTAGATAAACACCCATTTCCGGCAGCTTCAAGCTAAATTATTATAAACCAGAAGGATGTCGCATAAAGTGTCCGCGCCCTTGGCGAGTTTCGGGCTTCCAGCGTGGGCCAGAGCGCGAGCCAGAGCCACCTGTATCGAGGCGTAATCCGGCGATCGTCATGAAAACGTGGCCGTCGCGGACATAATGGTGATCCAGTCGCCATCGCCTTTTTTGCCGTATTTGAAAAAGCCTTCTGAAGTCATACTACCTTTTAAAAGGCCAGCCTCCCGCAGAACGTAAGAAACCGTGCCAGAGCAATCATAGCCAGAATCTTCTTGTTGCGCATGACCACCTCCCCATTTGTAGGGCATTCCTTGCAGTCGATTCCCTGCCGCAATAGCGCGTTTCACCGCTGCAGGAGCCCGCCGGGGAGCGTAGGCGACTCCATTTTTCAACAGTGCCGTGCGTCCGTGCTCGAAGCGATAAGAGACTGGTTTCTTCGCTTTTACCTGACTGGAGCAAGAAACCAGACTGCAAAAAACGGGTAAAATGGCCGCTAAAATCAGCAGGAAATTTTTCATATCGCACAAAATAGCCAAAATAGTTAAGAAATGCAAACTATTTTAAGCCCTGCTTATTCAGATAGGCAACGACTTGCCCTAGCGCACGTGATCGATGGCTTAGGCTATTTTTAATTTCATCACCCAATTCACCGAATGTTAGGTCGAAGCCATTCGGAATGAATAGCGGATCGTAGCCGAATCCATTGGTGCCATTTAGCTTTTCTACAAGCCGTCCCTCTACAGTTCCACTAAAATGAGCCTGCGCTTTACCCCCGCGAGCCAGCACCATCGTACAGCGGAAACGTGCTGCCCGCTCAGTTTCTTGGGCCATTTCTAGCAACAGCCGCGCGTTATTTTTCGCGTGATTCCCTTCTTCTCCCCCATAGCTGGAGGACCAAACGCCGGGCGCGCCGTCTAGGGCATCCACTTCCAGCCCGGAGTCGTCAGATAGGACCCAGCCATCGATATGGCAGCTGATCCCTTCCGCTTTGAGCTGGGCATTTTCGAGAAACGTCGTGCCGGTTTCCTCGATCTCAGGAAAATCAGGAAATGCCGTGGCGTTAAGGACTTCAAAACGATCTCCAATCATCGCGCGGATTTCAGCGGTTTTATGAGCATTACGAGTCGCTAGAATCAAACGTGGCAGCGTGGACATGGCGATGGATTTACACGGATATAACATTTTTGACGAAAATTTTTGAATAATTTATCAATCGGTGGCACTTATTAAGTGATGAAAGCAATAACTTGGCTAGCTTCTGTAACTGTAGGGGTCGCCGCCCTCTCCGCTTCCGCCTTCGCAAAAGTACCTGAAGGTTGGTCCACTGATTTAGATAAAGCCCTAGAAAAAGCAAAGGCGGAGAAAAAGTCCGTGCTCGTCGAGTTCACGGGTTCCGATTGGTGCCCTCCATGTATCGCGATGCGCAAGAATGTTTTCACCAAGAAGGAATTTGTATCTGCCGCCTCCAAGGATTTCATCCTCGTAGAACTGGATTTTCCGAATGGGGATGAAGCTACAAAGAAAAAGAACGAGCCGATGGCTACGAAATATAAAATCGAAGGTTTCCCAACGGTCATTCTTTTAAATTCCGCAGGAAAAGAGTTCTCCAGATTTTTCGCCTCCGAACACCCGTCGGTTGATGGTTTCCTGAAACACATCAATGGAGAACTGAAGAAAAGGATCTCGATTAATTGTTTCGCGAATCGCCACAGTTTAATCCACGCGACGCGCCGGATAGTCATCTCTGTTTTAAATTAAAAAATGGGTTGCATCCGGCGCGGGCTCCGTCCTAACTTCGCGCGCCTTTGAAAAAAGCACTATTTGCGCGGTTAGCTCAGTGGTAGAGCACCTCCCTGACACGGAGGGGGTCACTGGTTCGAACCCAGTATCGCGCACCATTTATTTTTTACTTTCTCCAATCCACTTTGACCTCTGCGATGAACGCAGCGCCGCCTTCGCCTGAGGAGCTAAACGCGCTATTACGGCTTCTCGATGACGAAACATCCATTGTCCGGGAGCGAGTCGCTGGGCGGTTGGCCTGTAGCACTGGCGATTTAAGTGAATGGTTAGCAACTCACCCGCGAGTCCTGAGCCAAAAAGAGAGCGAGCTTTTGGTGGAAATGCTCAAACCGCCCCGCCGCGAAACATTGATCCGCGAATGGATCGCCCCCACCGGCGGTGCTGGTGCGCTGCAAGAAGACTGGGAATCGTTTGAAGCATTGCTGCGCATCCTGTCAGATTTTCTTCACGACGGCATCTCCCTGCGCCAACCACTATCAGATGCCCTCGATCTCTTGGCGGAAGAAGCCAGCGACGAAGGAATTACTACCGCGAATGAGCTTCGCTCTTTCCTTTTCGAAGGAAAGAGACTGCTCGGCAATCAGCAAAACTACTACGAACCTCGTAATTCCGACTTGGCCTGGTGCATTGCGGAAAATCGCTCGAACCCGCTCGGGCTGTGTCTGATCTTCATCCTTGTAGGGCGGCGTTTAGATCTAGAAATCGAAGGGGTGAATTTCCCCGGGCACTTCATGTGTCGGATTTTTGAAGATGGCTTTCCCCTCATCGTTGATTGTTACGATCGCGGTCGCTTGCACCTACAAGCAGCGCTTTTAGAAGATCCCGAGATCCAGCGTGCTCACCGCGAAATCCTCCGCCAATCCGCCGGGCTTGGCACGATCCTGCTGCGCCTGCTAAACAATCTCCAAAAATCCTTTGAGCAAAACAATTGCTCAGAAGACGCAGAACTCATTCAAAAACTGCAAGCGACTTTGGATTGAATGGGAAAAATTTTCTGTTGAGTCGAATTCAACGGAAAGATCAATGCCCCACCAATCTTGGGATTGAGGCTAACAGCCTCTTGGTGTATTCGGCTTGTGTCTCATGGAAGACTTTTCCGCTGGTCCAGATTCGACGATTTTTCCTTGATACATAACGGCAATGCGGTCGGCGATGTAGTGAACCACGCCGAGATCGTGTGAAATGAAGATCATCGTTAGGCCCAGATCTTTTTGTAGGGAGGTGATGAGATTGAGGATCTGCGATTGAATCGAAACATCCAGCGCGGAAACTGGCTCATCCGCGATGACGAGTTTCGGCTCTGGGGCGAGAGCACGGGCAATCGCAATACGCTGTCGCTGTCCGCCGGAGAATTCATGCGGGTATTTTTTCATCACGCGGGCATCGAGACCGACGGTGGACATGAGCTGCTCGAGGCGATCTGATAGTTGGCCGCCTTTCAGCTCTGGTCGGCGCTGGCGGACGGCCTCGGCAAGTGTGGAAAAAATCGTCATGCGCGGATTGAGCGAGGCGTAGGGATCTTGGAAAACCATTTGGAAATCCAGTCGCCGTTTTCGCACTTGGTTAGGTGAAAGCGCGGATAAATCTTCGCCGTCCAAAATGATTGAGCCGCCTGTCGCTGGAATGAGCTGCATGATCGATCGGGAAAGCGTGGATTTACCGCAGCCGGATTCGCCGACCAAGCCGAGGATTTCGCCTTTTTCCAAGCTGAGGCTAACACCGTCCACGGCTTTCACGACATGCTTAGCGGGCGAAAAGACTGAGCCAGTCCGCTGGGTGAAATAAGTTTGGAGGTTCTTGATTTCCAGATACACCACGCAGGTGATGATGCATGGATTGTGCGGGGTTCAAACGAAAAATTTCACCATGGATGATCAATCATCATGTGACTGGCTCCACTATGGAATAGATTGCTTAAAGATATACCTCTTGAAGAACACACTGATGGCAGCGATAAATTCGGCCACGGGTTATTTCTTCCCGATTTGATTCTATGAAGCAGTCCGTCATTATCAGCACTTATAACCAACCCGAGTGGTTGCGGAAGGTTCTTCATGGATACCGATTCCAGACGTTTCAGGACTTTGAAATTTTGATCGCAGATGATGGTTCCGATGATCGCACCACAGAAGTGATTGAGAGCTTTCAACAGGAGGCAAATTTTCCCTTGCGGCGGATTTGGCATGAAGATGATGGCTATCGGCGTCAGACAATTTTGAATCAAACGTTGTTAGCTGCGGAGCATGAATACATCATTATGACGGATGGTGATTGTATTCCGCGACAGGATTTTTTGGCGACTCACGCAGAGCACGCCAAGTCAGGACATTTCCTTTCTGGCGGTTATTGCAAACTGCCAATGAGCCTCAGTAAGCACTTATCGTTAGAAGATATCGAAAGTGGAAGAGCCTTCGAAGTTAGCTATTTGCGTAAACACAATTTGAAGGAGTTTTCACCTACTTTTAAAGTGGGCCTACCACCGAGTTTAGCTCCGTTAGTCGATAAGATTACGCCGACAAAAGCGACGTGGAATAACTGCAACGCATCTGGCTGGAGGGCGGATTTGATTGCGGTGAATGGCTTTAATGAAGACATGCAATACGGCGGCGCGGATCGTGAGTTAGGCGAGCGCCTCGCGAATTACGGCGTCACGGGATTACAAATCCGCTACCAAGCGATCGTGCTCCATCTCGATCACAAACGCGGATATAAAACACCAGAGACGATGAGGAAAAACCAAGCGATCCGCGACGCCGTCATAGCGTCCGGCAGCGTGTGGTGCCCTAACGGAATTCTTAAACGTCCAGCGCCTTGAGTGGTCATTTAGGCAAATCGCTAGAGACTGCGGCTCGCATGATCCGGCCATATTTCGGGCCGTCGTATCGGCGGGCTTTTAGTGAAATGGTGAAACGTGGGCTGAGTGAACGCCGCAGACAGGAACCAATCGTCTGCTGCGACTTTTCGGATCCCGCAATCGATTCCGACGGCGGACGCTACTACTTCAGTCTCGTTAGAGATTTGATAGACGCCGGATTTTTTCCCGTTTTTAGCGCGCGGCGAGCGACGCTATCATCGTTTGGCACCAGTCGCATGAAGTTGCTGTTGTTGAAAGAGCGATTGGGAGTGATTGAGTCGCTGGAACGATTGCAAGAGCCCTATTTTCTCATCACGGATGGTGATGGACCTTTTCCAAAATTAGCGAAAAAAGTCGTGAAGGTGAGTTACGAGCATCGGCTTTGCCGAAGTGAAAATGACATCGTGTTTCCTTTTTTGTGCATCCTCAAATCACGACGCAGGTTAATCTTCCTTATCACTATCAGATAGATGTGCCACGAACCGCGCGTATTTTTTTCGGTGGGAATACGGAAGAAGGGAAATACGATAAAAATGTAATCCGCGAAGTTTATGGAATGCTAACGAGGCGTGAAATGTTAGCCAATGCCCCAGACACTGCTTATAAGCCAAAGGTAGCTGCGGATTGGCTATCTTCTAACGAAGAACATTCTTATGTGTTATGCGAAACACAGCATTGCAGAATCCCCCAAGAGCGTTGGTTGGATGCTTTGGCGAAAGCGGATTTTTCCTCGCCTGTCCTGGAGTGGGAATGCCGCTTTGTCATAACTTGATCGAGGCTTTGGCCGCTGGCGCAATTCCTATTCTGCAGTATGCTGATTACTTGCCTCAACCGCTAACAGATGGAGTAAATTGTTTCGCGTTTCACGACGCGAACAGTCTTCAGGAAGTGATCCAAAAAGTGCTTGCGATGGACCGAGCGCAGATCCAAACGATGCGCCGAAAGGTGCATGAGTATTACCAAGAATATCTTGCTCCGGGGCGCTTTTCAAAACTATTATTTTCAGGAAAAAGCGCTAACCGCACTTTGCTTCTCAATGCGTATCGAGTCCCCAGAACATGATCAATGAACGTCCAACACTGACGATTGTCTCAAATGCCGACGAGAAATTTTTCCCTGGCTTGGCGGTAGCCGTCACTTCTGCAGTGGCGGCAGCATCGGGAAAGTATAACTATGATTTCATCATTCTCGATGGTGGTTTAAAGCGGTCAGATCTATCGAAACTTGAAAGCCAAATCAATCAACTCGCTGCCGTAAAAAATATATCTGTCGGAATAGAGTATCTAGAAATAACCGAAAGCCAATTAAAGTTGTTTCCAGAGCGGCGTGGTTCCCGAATGACTTATGCTAAGCTAGTTCTTCCTCAACTTTTATCTCGTTTGGATTCTATTATTTATTTGGATGCAGATGTACTTTGTTTTAAGGGGATTGAATCCGTGCATCCACCTGATGGAGACAAGCATTGGCTATTAGCTGGAGCACGAGATTTTTTTGGAACTCTGGAAAAAGACTGTCCATGGTTGGCTAAAGTTTCCCTAACTGAGCGTAGTTCTCCATACATCAATTGTCGGGGTGCTGTGGATGAATTTAAAAGGCTTGAGAGAAATGAACTTTACCGATGAGTCGATAAAGGCACTCTCTGAGATTTCTGTTGCTCGCTATGGAGACCAAACAGTTTTCAATTACCTCTGTCGCGGAAAATCTTTTATCTTATTACCTGCTATCAACCACCGCACAGCCATCGGTTCCAGTCGAACGCTGTGTGATGGGAATTTGGATTTGAACATCCATTATATCGGCTCGCCAAAACCATGGTTGGGTGGTCCAAAAACTAGCAACTGGCTGGCGCATCAATTGTGGCATCAAGCGAGCAAAATATTTTTCTCGGGTATCCAAACAGATATGTCAAGTTCACGACCACATGACTTCATAAGTATTCAGCGCAAGGCAAGACTCTACTCTTTGATCAATCCACGCCGCGCCGAACATTACCAAATCGATCTTCGCTCGCTACGCGATAGTGGCAGCGTAATAGCGAAGGCTGAGGCCCATTGGAATTGTATCAACGCCCGATGAGTCCGTTGGAAACATGGCTGGAAACAGCACGTAGCAAAGGCATGCCATGGCGCACGGCACTCAGTGAGCAGCTCGGCGATGCGCCCTCGGGTTGGCGGAAATTTGCTAAGCGCATGATTTGGCCTCGGCGACTCAGGCATATGTCTTATATCCCTCATGGCGTCACGATGGAGATCGGGGAAAATCGAGAATGGACAATTTTTAAAAACCAAACCGTGGTGACGCGTAGCGTGCCATTGTTAGAGCTGATTCCGCAATTAGTGCATCCGGTGACCATTGTTGCCACTGGGCCATCTGCGAGACATTACCCTTGGGAAAATTTGCGACAAGACCAGCGATTCATCGTCGCAGTGAACGGTGCCCCGACCTTACTAAAAGAATTGGACATCACGCCAAATCTTCTGGTGGTCACAGACCGTGAGTTTGCGCGGACTGGAGCTCACCATTTAGCCGCCGCGCCTAGTAGGCCACTGGTCATTGAATATTTGGCCGCCGCAGCCCTTGCCTCTACAGCGCCACAGATTCTCGCCGAGCGTCCATTTGCAATCATCGAGCGCGTGAACTTATGGCACGCGCTTCCGGCACTCAATATCGATACCCTGCGCCAATGGAACCGAGCGTCAGGTGACGTTTTCGTGCTGCCCGAAGCGATCGACCCGAAATGTCGCATCGGCTGGAGTAATCGGCCAGAACTTGGAATTTTTTCGGGACGCACTGTGGTATTTGGAGCACTTCAGATTGCTATTGCCCAAGGGGCTAAGGACTTGGAAATTGTAGGTATGGATTTGGGTGGTTTACAGAGGGTTTATGCTGAGATTTCGGCCCGCCCATCCCAGCTGGAACTGCACTATGATGATTTTATTTTGCCTGCATTTGAGCTTATGAGTCGTGCACTTGCTGGATCTGGTGTGATTGTTAGGAACATTTCTCCTGTTTGCCCGCTACCACGTTCCATCTTTTCTGACTGAGAGAATCAAACCAATTTATTTTATCATGATTCATGCCCCACTGATGATTTTGTTTGCAAATTTAAAAGGTAACGTTGGTGATTTTGCGATTCTACACGCTATGCTCGTGGAACTCGAAAGACGCCATCCTGAATGTGAGAGGCATGTTTATTCGCATGGTCACAAAGGTGTTGATGCTCGCCGAATGGCAGCCTTCCTCTCACAGCCCCATCCAAAGTTCTCATACATGGGAGCGACAGTGTATCAAAGGACACCGAAGGGACTCGGTTTGCTTAAGCGGATTGGCCTAAGGAAATGGCTTTCTGGGAAATTAATTGACCGTCTGAGCGCACGATTCACCAAACTCGAACCATTTTGCTCAGCTTCAAACTATCAGGCAATATTTCTCGCAGGTGGTGAACAGTGGGGTGGATTCTCAACAAGCATCAATATGTTCGCGATTCTCGATGCTATTTCACAATCTAATCGAAACATATACATGTTTCAGTTTTCAGTGAAAAGAGATCTTATGGAAATTTATTCCATCAAACGATTGAAAAGCAATTTCGCGAAGATCGCAGGAAACCTAGTAGTGAGAGACGGCATCTCTGGTGAAGTAATGAGGAACTTAAGTGATCGAGTCGATTAATGGGGCAGATCAGCGTTTTTTCACTCGCGAGTTTGGGCGAAAAAACCGTTGGGCTGAAATATGATGGTGAGGTGTTAGTGACCATTGCCGTAACTAAAACTAAACTCACACAGCCTAAAAATATGAGAGATGCCATTACACAATTAAAAGCGGCCGGAATGCGTGTAAGGCTATTATCGACGTGCGAACAAGAAGACGGAGTATTCATTTCTACACTAAGCCATGAATTGGGTATCGAATAAATTTTCCCTGAGACGTGGCAGGAAGTGGTTGCTGAATTTGAGCGATCTTCCCTCGTGGTAACGAATCGTCTTCATTGCATGATCTTTACCTTCTTTGCCGACGTGCCAGTGATCCCGCTTGTGGATCGGGAAAAAGTTTTGGGAGTATGTCTGGACGCAAATCTGGAGCATTCGATCCAACATATCAATGAACTCACACGTGGGAAGGTTATGGAATGGGTGTCTGCTGATGCAGCTATTCGCGCAACGATGCGTAGCTATCTCAAAAAAGTCCGCAATCTTAAGACCGATATCAAGGGGTGATGAATTTTCGCCCGACTACTCCCGCCAATGCTTCTCGAGCCAATCTGGTTTTTGTAGATATCTGGAAATGTGCTTGCGCCATTTTTGGCCGCTGATGAACTTCTGCCACACCCAGCGCAAATGCTGGCCCGGTGTGCGGGCTTCGGAGGTTTCCGTCCACTTTCCATGCATGGCATCGGCGGGGCCGGGCAATCCGGGGAAGGTGATGATCTTCGCGCTTTTCGGGAGAATTGGCGGACGCAAATAGCGGAGTGGCCATGCGCCCATGCAGTGGACACGAAAATGCCGTGTCCATGGTTCGGGCCAAAATTTCACGCCGCCTTTGATGTTATGAGTGACGTAGTTTTGCTCATATTGAAATTTCCGCGACACGTTCGCAGGATCTGCTTGGAGATTCTCTAGCATGTAGGAATGCCCGCCGATGGGAAAACGGAAGACGGAGGTTTGTGCACTTTTGCTGAGTTTATTGAGCCAATTCCGCGCAGTGATCACATCACTCGGATCACCATGCTCGAAGTAACTATCGATATTGCCGACGATTACGGAATCTAGGTCGATGAATAGCGCGACGCCCTCGAGGCCGTATAAATTTTTCGACCACAGTGCAACTTTCGGCCATTTTCCGGGGACATCGGCCGGGATTTCGCAGCCTAATGGCGGTAATGGCAAGCAGTTGACTTCCTTGCGAATGCCGCTGGTGTCGTCGGTAAAACAGGTGAATTGGAAATAGTCTGTAAGATTGCGCGCCACCATTGCATAGAGAATGTTGACGTCTTTCGCTCCGTAGGCGGTTCCCCACTTCATGCAGAAGATGTGTTTTGGCGGCATAGATTAGTCGGATTTCTCGCAGCATGTGCCTATCATCGGCTGATTCCAAGCGGAATGCTTGGGTCTTTGGGGCGTTTTCCTCCACAAAATGACAAAGGAGAGCAGGTAGCTCTCCTTTGCAAAACATGAAATGGACTTAGGAAATTATTCGTTGCTGAGGCCATAGATGGCACTGGAAGTTGTTGCGCTAGAACCACTGACCTTAATGGCGGTGAAGGTAAGCGCACCAGCTTCGACCACATCGTTCTGCACGAAGATGTTGGCGAAGGTCACTTTGCGAGTGGTGGGTTTGGCTTTTTTAGGATCTTGGTAGCCATTGACTCCAGTGCCAGCATTACTGGCACTGGCCAAGAAAGGAATGCTGAAGCCTTTGCCGATGAGTTCACCTTTATTACCGATTTTAAATTTCAAGATTTGTCCGACTTTGAACTTAGGCAATCCCGCAGGCACAGAGCCAGGAGTTTCAACTGGAACCTGACCTGGCTTTTGTTTTGTCCCAGTCACGGAAGCGACTTTCAGGGTGAAAGTTCTTTTCGGTTGGAAACTTCCGAAGGTTTTGGCCTGAACTTGGCTCAATGGTAAAAGAACGGCGGCAATAGCGAGTGTTTTAAGTAATAGTTTTTTCATAAAAAATGGAATAAATCCGCGCCTCATATAATCGTTAGAATTGCTTTTTCAAGACCCATTCTTTAAAGGTCGATACGTTTTATCCTTAAAGATTTGCATGAAGCACGACGAGCGAGATTTCGTGTGATCGCGAGGAGCGCGGCTGGAATCAGAGTTCCCAGAGTTTGGAGATGGGCATGGCAAGGAAGGCGCCGTTTGCCAACGGGAGGATACTTTCGCCATCGTAGAAAACTATTCCGCCCTGAAAGTCGCTGCCCGAGATTTCCGCCAGGCGGTGCAGGCCCTTGGTATCGGCAGTCGTGACGGTCCGTGCCGCTTTGATTTCGACGCCCCAGACTTTCCTGCCCCGGGTGATCACGCAATCGACTTCTATCTGGTCCCGATCCCGGTAGTGCCAGAATCGGAGGTCGGGCTGGGTCGCTCCCGCTTGGGCGACCAACTGCTGAACGATGAACGATTCCAAAAGGTGGCCGAAGCGCTCCCGCTCCTCGATCCATTGACCGGCATTCAGATCGGATAGGGTAGCTGCCAATCCTGAGTCGCAGACATGGATCTTGGGAGTCTTAATCAACCGTTTCCCGGCGTTCCGGTGCCAGGCCGGCAGCGTGCGGATGAGAAAGAGTTTTTCGAGGATCGCCAAATGCCTCTCGATGGTGGCGCGGGTGTGACCGAGGTCGTTCGCGAGCTGGGTGACGTTGAGCAGAGTCCCCGTCCGGTGAGATAACAACTCGATGAGTCGCGCTAGGTCATTGCCGTCCTTAATCTGGCCAACGTCATGGATGTCCCGCTCGATGATGGAGCGGAGATATTGCCGTAGCCATTGACGGGCACGCTCCGGGGAGCGTTTCATGGCTTCCGGATAACCACCGGACACCAGCCGTGGCGGAAGGCTGGAGGGCTTCGGAGGCAGATCGGAGCTGGCGAATTCCGGTGAGAGCTGGGAGCTAATCCACAGGTCGAGAAACCGGCCATTTCCATGTTCCTTCTCCGATTCCGAAAACGGCAGCAAATAGAGGCACTCCATCCGCCCTGCCAAGGAGTCAGCCAAGCGGGGCAATTGAAGGAGATTCGCGGAGCCGGTGAGTAGAAAGCGCCCGGGCCGTCGGTCAAGGTCCACACTGTGCTTGATCGCCAGAATCAGCTCGGGCGCTCGCTGGATCTCGTCGATGGTCACAAAACCGGGAAGTTCCGACACCAATCCCATCGGATCGGCGCGGGCTAAATCAAGATACCGGGCATCGTCCAGGCTGATGAACACCCGATCCGGCGCTTGGTGCTTGGCAAGCGTGGATTTGCCACACTGCCGAGGGCCGAGCAAACAAACCACCGGCGTATCACTAAGGGCCAAGTCCAGGCTCTCCTGCAAGTGGCGGGAGATGTAATCGGAATTTCCGGCAGATTGTCCCATTTATTTTCGGCAGATTGCTCTCTAGGATTGCCGCGAATTGCTCTTTGTCAATGCTGCAATTTGCTCGCAAGCTGATAAAACTCTTAGATTTCTTCCAAGGGAGTGACCGTGACCCCGATTTTTAAAATTTGGCGGTCACCGCCATAGACGGTTCCGCGAATCGGGCAGATGTCGTGGTAGTCCCGGCCATGGGCAAAGCGGATGTGGTTTTCCGTGGGGATCACATTGTTAGTCGCATCGAAGTCCACCCAGCCGAAAACGGGAACGTAGAGGCTGACCCAAGCGTGCGAAGCGTCCGCGCCGATGAGTCTGGGCTGCCCCGGCGGAGGATCGGTGCGCAGATATCCGGAAACGTATCTGGCCGGGAGGCCCAGCGAGCGGAGACAGGCAATCTGGAGGTGGGCGAAGTCCTGGCAAACACCGGCCCGTTTTGCGAAAGTTTCCAGAACGGGAGTGCTGACGGTGGAAACAATCGTGTCGAAGGTGAACTCTTTGAAAATCCGGGCGGTTAGGTCGGTGCAGGCTTCCAAAATCGGTTTTCCCGGGAGAAATGATTTTTTGGCGAAGGCGAGCAGTTGCGGATCCATTGGGCAAAGCGGCGAAGTAAAGGTGAATTCAGCAGCGGCGATGTCCTCGGGCTTGCGCGAAGTGAGCAGGCTGTCGCGCACGCTTTCCCAGGAGGGAGATAGGTCTAGAGTCGGATTTGCTTGGGCCGTAACGTCGAGGGTGGAGCGGCTATCGATTTTGAGAACTTTGTGCGGAGTGGAGAGAGAAAAATAGGTCGTTTGATTACCAAAGTAGTCGGTGTGGGTAGAAATCACATCCGGTTGCGGCGAAACATGGATGGAAGATGAGAGAATCTGCTGGGACGGATATGTCTGCGGGAGCAGCCGCGCAATGTGGTGCGAGTTGGAGACATTCTCCTCGTATTGATAAATCGTGTTGTGATGGATGTTATAGATCACGATTTATGAAGCGGTGAAGGCTGCGTGGGTGAAAAATTCCCAGCTGAGTTGTTCGTGAACCGCGGGAAGATCTTTACGGAGTTGACTGATGAAGTCTTTGAGCTGGGAGAGGATGAGCGCTTCGTTTTGCGCGTCGTTGGCTTGGAGCACTTCTGTCTGGAGGTAGTTGAGGGCTTTGCGGATGGTGCGGTGTGCAGGACGGAGGACGAGGGTATCTTTCGGCGGAGGGAGCTCACAAAAAGACTGGTCCAAATCCGCCAATTGGTAGGCGAGGCTACGAGGGTTTTGGGGATCGAAGAGGATCAAATCTAGCGCAGGGAGAGGCTGGGGAGCACCTTGATAACGGAAGCGATAAGTCATGGTGCAATCCGAGATGGAAAGCATCGCGTCAAGGAGCGGCGGCGTGAGCACGGAATGATCTGCCATCATTTGTTCAACAATCGTAACGAGCCAGGAACTACGCTCGATGCGGCGACCGATATTGAGAAAGCGCCAACTTTCGCTGCGGGTGATGTTTTCACGGCAGGTGCCATTGAAGGCGGAGTGAAGGAGGATCGCTTGCTGTAAAGGAGAGCGGAAAGAAGAGAGAACCCGCGGCGGGACGGTGCGGACGAGACCATCCAAATTTTGAATAATTCTCCACGTTTCATTCGATAGTCGGTCTCTTGAATGAGCGGCAAGATTCAACAAACGGGTGAGGTTTTGCGGAACTGAGTCGAAGCTCGGAGGCCGGACACGGTTTGTTTCGAAAAATGCCTCGGTGAGGTCTTCCAGCAGTTGCTTGTGGTCGATCAGGGCGGTGTAGGCCTCGGCGCGGGATTTCTCGATATAATTGAGTTTTCCGAGGGTTTTGATGAGTGGAGGAATGGCGGGAAGTTCGAGATTATCCTGTTCTGCCACGGCAGTGAGGACGATTTCTAGCAGGACGCGAGTGGCGTATTCGGAGCGCTCTGAGTAGCGTCCGATCCACAGCATGTTATCCGCCGCGTGGCTGGAGAGGGTGCCGCTTTTGCGTAGGACGGAAACCCGGCTGGGAATGTTGGTGATGAGCTTGTTAGGCTTATCTGCGGTGGAGCAAATCCAGAGATCTTTGCTGCTGGTGTTTTCGTGCAGTGATAGGCCGGGTAGCGCTTCGGCCTGGGAGGCGGCACGGACTAGGCCGCCGGGCATCACATGGTAAGTTCCATTTTCAGCAAATAAGAAAAGCCGGATCGCCACGGGGCGTGGCTCGATGCGGTTGCCTGTCCACGAGGGAGCTGTGGAAAACGGCATTTCCCGCTGGATGACGTAACGGGCGGGATCTGC
The DNA here is from genome assembly GCA_012032235.1 of Akkermansiaceae bacterium. GTDB lineage: Bacteria > Verrucomicrobiota > Verrucomicrobiia > Verrucomicrobiales > Akkermansiaceae > Luteolibacter. The sequence continues at coordinate 21,116 of JAAURL010000001.1, forward strand.
CTGGATGTTTTGCTTTAGCTTTTCGAGTTGGGAGGGATTGAGCTGACGGGTGATGATCGGTTGGAAAAGTTTCCTTGAATACGCGCTTTTGACGACGAGTGATTCGGATCTGAGCCGCTGGACCAGATCCTGCATCGGTTCGTGATAAGCCGTCTCTATCGAAGGGATGTGGAGATTCTCACCGAGGAAAAATTTAGAGATTTCCGGGAGATAGGGCAGCAATGCGGGAGCCTCGACTAAGCCTGTGCCGGGAGGATTGACGATGGTGACATTTCCAGAGTGGATCACCTGCATCAGGCCGGGAACGCCGTGGTAATTTGACGTCGGCGTATCAAGGGGATCGGCGTCATTGCTTTGGATGCGGCGGATCAAAACATGGACCATTTGCAGGCCACGCACGGTTTTCAGGTAGAGCCGATCATTGCGAACGGTCAGCTCGCTACCGACAGCTAGGGTGATGCCGAGGTAGCGGGTGAGAAAAGCGTCTTCAAAGTAAGTCTTATCTCCAGCGCCGGGGGAAAGCATTACGATTTTAGGATCGTCGATCGATGGTGGGGCTAGCGACCTTAAGTTCGCGCTGAAATCTTGGAAGAACGAAGCCAGCCGGATCAGGTTCATCCGTTTTGATGTTTCCGGGAAAACATTCGATAGCACGATGCGGTTTTCCAGGGCAAAGCCTGTGCCATTAGGAGCTTCCGCTCGATCCGCTAGGACGATCCAGTTGCCATTTGGTCCACGGGCGATGTCCACTGCGTAGAAAGAAAGCAATGGCGGATCGGAGAGCGGCCGATGGCTCATCGAGCGGTGATACTCCAGCTGAGAATAAAGAAAGGAATGCGGGAGAATCCCAGATTTGATGAGCTTTTGCGGCCCGTAGCAGTCTTTCAAAATATGGTCCAGCAGCGTCGCACGCTGAATGGCCGACTTTGAAAGGTGAGCCCATTCTTGCTGGGAGAGAACGAGTGGAATCGGGTCCAGATTCCAGCGTCGCAGCGATTCCGAAGAACTGGACATCAGGTCGAAGGAAATCCCGTTTTCACGCAGGATTTCCTCGCCACGTCGCCAGGCTGAGATCAGCCCCTTTTCGCCAAGCGCATTGATCCGGCTGGCAAAAGTTTTCCACAGCGCCCTGCCTTCTCCTGTCTGCTGAGTGTATTCATCAAAAATTCCCGCCTTGGGCTGATAGGACGCAAATAGTCCTTCGCCCTCTGGGGCATTGCCGGAACTTTGTGACTGGGAATACATGATTTACTTGAGAGGAAACTGGGATCTGTGCGTGACGCTCACAAGCCGGATTTTTGGATTATCAATCTAGGGCTCCTACACCAAGGATTGCTATTATGAAGAAATTGATACGAATCGGAAGAGTTTGAACCGCCAAGCCGCCAAGAACGCTAAGTTTATAAAGAGGTTATCAAATTTAGTAACTGTTAAGGACCGCTGAGATGTCTCATCGAGATAAAAGAGGATCATGATTCCGCCCCGTCTTCAGCCACAACGTGGCGGAATGAGATAGCCCAGGGCAGAGCGAAGCGGCAGCCCTGGGATGGGAATTGGAAAATTTTCCCGAGCCCTGAAAGGGCGGAATGAATTCGTTGCGGATCATTTCTGGGGTCATCGTTTGATTTCGCCTCGGTGGGGCTGAAGATTCGTCCTGAATCGTTACCAAATTTAAAGACTACAAATTCCGTCTCTGCAGATCCAGAGTCATCGGATAATCTTTGGAAATCACCGGTTCTGCCGTGGATACTCGGCCCGGCGTTTTGTTCATCGTGAAAAACCGTGCCCGGCGGCGACTTTCCGCGACGTAGGCATTTAGTGGAAAATCATCATGGGCGCGTCCTCCTGGATGGACGACGTGATATTGGCAACCGCCGATGGAAAGTTGGTTCCATTGATCGATGATGTCGAAAGTCAGCGGGCCATCCGTGGGCAGAGTAGGATGGAGCGCGGAAAATGGACTCCAAGCACGATAGCGGACCCCGGCGACAAATTCTCCCTGGCGCCCGGTGGGGTGGAGCGGCACGGTGACGCCGTTGCAGGTGACGCGGTATCTTGGATCTTCAAAGCCGGAGACTTTCAGCTGCAGCCGTTCCACGGAGGAATCCACATAGCGGGAAGTTCCTTGGCTGGATTGCTCCTCGCCCAAGACGTGCCATGGCTCGATGGCTTGGCGCAGTTCCAGATGGATATTCTTTTGCGAATACTCGCCGATGATCGGAAAGCGGAACTCCTGATGCGGAGCGAACCAGGCCGGGTCGAAATCCAGCCCGTGCTGGCGCAGATCCTCGACGACATCCTGCATGTCTCCCTGCACAAAATGGGGTAACATCCATTTATCGTGCAGAGAAGTTCCCCAGCGCATCAGTTTTTCCTCATACGGCTGATCCCAAAACCGGGAAATCAACCCACGAATCAGTAATTGCTGCGCCAGCGACATTTCTGAGTGTGGTGGCATTTCAAAGCCTCGCAACTCCACCAAACCAAGCCGCCCAGTCGTGCTTCCGGGAGAAAATAGCTTATCAAGGCAGATTTCCGAGCGATGGGTATTTCCTGTCATGTCCACCATGTGATTTCGCAGGACGCGGTCCACCAGCCACTGGGTGTGATCCAGTGTGGTATCTCCCTTTGGCAATGTGGCAAAGGCAGTTTCCAATTCGTAAACCGACTCATGGCGCGTTTCATCCAGCCGTGGTGCCTGAGAAGTCGGGCCGATGAATAATCCGGAAAAAAGGTATGACAACGACGGGTGATTGTTGAAATACGTAATGAGCGAAGGCAGCAAACTGGGCCGCCGCAGGAAAGGAGAATCCAACGGAGTATCGCCACCCAGGACGATGTGATTTCCTCCGCCCGTGCCAGAGTGGCGGCCATCCTCCATGAATTTTCCGTGCCCAAGCCCAGCTGGCGGGCTTCGTGATAAATCGTCCGTGTTTTGGAGACGAGCTGATCCCACGTTTTAGAAGGATGGATGTTCACCTCGATCACTCCTGGATCTGGAGTGACGGCGAACGATTGCAGCCGTGGATCAGGAGGCGGACGATAGCCCTCCAGCCGCACGGGTGTTCCCATTTTACACGCCGTTTCCTCAATCGCGGATACCAGCTCCAGATACGATTCCGCCTGCGTCAATGGAGGCATGAAAATGTGCAGGCGCCCCTCCCGTGGCTCCACGCACAATCCCGTGCGGACCAGACCTGCCGCTGATTTCCCGGGAACTGGAGATTGGTAGGCAGCGGATTGCTCTCGTGGTGCTCCCTGGGGATTTCGGTCATCGCCACTGCGCTGACTGCGGACCTGGACGCTCACGGATTCATCGGCACGGCTCTCACGCAGGGCGTGTGGCAAAATCATTTCTGAAGGAAACGGCTGCCGCGGAATCGATGGATCATACGGCTCTAAAATCGGTTGGTCGATCTGCGCTGCCCACGGCAGACCATCAATCGGGAGACGATAGCCCATCGGGTGATTTCCCGGGGCCAGCAGCATTTCCTCTCCCTGCAGGAACCAAGGCCCGGTGACCCATTCTGGCGCGCTGACTGCTCGGGCGATCGGGAGCAAATGCCCCACCATCGAGCCAAGCCCATCGTCGAAAACCTTGGCCAACGTTTCCCGCTCCAGCCGATTCGCCAGGCGTGGGTCATTCACCGTCACATTCATCGGCAGGCGGCGTTCCTTCCACAGGTAGTAGAAAATGTCCTCGTAGCCCGCACGGATCGTATCACCGCCCAAGCCCAGATTTTTCGCGAGGAGCCGGATGAATTCTCCCGATTCCTTGCTGCCATGGCCGTAGTGAATGCTGGGATCGGCAAATAGAGAGGTATCTTCCAGATAGGCACGCCGTCTTCGCGCCAGTAGGAAGTGTAGGCCCAGCGCGGGAGCGGCTCTCCCGGATACCATTTTCCTTGCCCGTGATGGAGAAATCCGCCTGGAGAAAAGTGATCATAGAGTTTTCTCAGCAGTTGGTCTGCGAAAATTCCCTTTGTCGGCCCCAGCGCATCGGTATTCCACTCTGCGGCTTCCATGTCGGTGGAGGAAACAAAAGTTGGCTCGCCTCCCATCGTCAGCCGGACATCTCGGGCGTGTAACCGCTGATCCAGCTCATACCCCAAAGCCTCAATTTTTTTCGCCTGTTCTGGCGAATAGGGTAAGGTCACCCGTGGCGTCTCCCGGATACGCTGCAGGCTCATTTCAAATTTAAACTCCGTTTCGATTTCCCGATCCGACAAAATCGCTCCGGAAATGGGAGCGGCATTTTTATAATGCGCCGCTGCACACAGCGGGATGTGGCCCTCCCCTGCTAGCAAACCCGAAGTCGGGTCCAATCCCACCCAGCCCGCGCCAGGCAAATAAATCTCCGTCCACGCATGGAGGTCCGTGAAATCGACCACCGAACCTGCAGCTCCATCGCCAATCGGCTCTAAATCCGCCTTGAGCTGGATCAAATAACCCGAACAAAACCGCGCCGCGATCCCGAAATACCGCATCACATGGACCAGCAACCATGCCGAATCCCGACACGACCCAGATCCCTTCGTCAGCGTCTCCGTCGGCGTCTGCACGCCTGGTTCCAGGCGGATTTCGTAGCGCACGGCATCATGCACGGCGCGATTCACCGCGACCATGAAATCATTCGTCTGCATTTCCGGCACCGCCGGGATCTGCGAGAAAAAGCGGTGAAATACTCCGCCCTGTTTCGACTTTACCAGGAAAGGCTTCAGATCTTTCTCTAGGCTTTTCGGATAATGAAACAGCGCCTTCTGCGCGAATTCTTCTAGGAAAAAGTCAAACGGATTGATCGTCGTCATATCCGCGATCAAATCCACCTCGATGGAAAACTCCCGCACAGGCTCCGGGAAAACCACCCGCGCCAGAAAATTCCCCTGCGGGTCTTGCTGCCAATTGATGAAATGCTTCTCCGGCGTGATTTTTAGAGAATAAGAAGGAACCTCCGTCCGCGAATGAGACGCGGGCCGTAGCCGAATCACCTGCGGTCCCAGCTGAACAGGTTCTTCATATTTGTAAGAGGTCAGGTGGTGTAGGGAGCAGTGAATTGGCATTGTGTAGGAAAATCTCAATCGTGGTCTAAGCGGAATGAATGCCACATCTGAGATTTCACCACAGTATTTTCAGAGTTTTGAAAATAGGTCTTTTTCGTGGAGCGACCTGGCAAAGCAGGCGCGTTGCCTTTTTCTGAAATTTCGAGAGACAAGATTGCCACCGGAGAGCTTTTAAGCGAGAAGACGTCCGCCGCCCATGAATCAACTTTTGATCGAACCCGCTCGCCGCACCGGTTGCGAGGACATTCCCGCCCTGACTGAGGTGCTGCATCATTCTGCTCAACGCCAATGCTCTCCCATTGACGATTTGCTGGATTCGGGCGTGGTCGATGAAGAATCCTACATGCGGGAACTCGCTCATGATCTGCGGATTGAGTGGCTAGCCAGCATTCCAGCGGCAGAAGTTCCGCTCCCTTTGCGCGAAGCTTGCGGCCCGCGAGTAGCGCTGCGGCATCGGCTTTTACCCGTAGAAATTACCGGGGAGGGCGACCAAAAGCGGCTGAAATTAGCGACATTTGATCCATTTAATCTCGTCGCCCGCCAGGCCGCCGCGCAAGAGCTACAGCTGCCGGTCGACTGGTGCATGACTTCCCGCAAGCGGCTCTATGAAGCATTGCGCCGACTTTACGGGGTAGGTGCAGATACATTTGAACAAATCCTGGAAGGTCGCGATTTCGACTACGATCACCTAGACGCTGGCGAAGACGAGGCAAACGTCATCGACCAAGACGACGATGAGGAAGCCAGCGTGGTGAAATTCGTGAATCAAATCATTCGCGAGGCCCTGGACCAACGCGCGACGGATATCCACGTGGAGCCGCTGAGCACGAATCTCCGCATCCGCTACCGCATCGATGGCCGCTTGATCGAGGTGGCCGTCCCGGAAAATATCAAGGCGCTGCAAAGCTCCGTGATCGCGCGGTTAAAAATCATGGCGCGCCTAGACATCGCCGAGCGCCGCGTGCCGCAAGACGGACGCATCAATTTGCAATTTGAAGGAGCCACCATCGACGTCCGTGTCGCTACCGTGCCGACCGTGGAGGGAGAAAGCGTTTCCCTACGTCTCCTCAACCAGGAGAAATTCAACATCGCGAAGCTGGGCATGGAGCCATTCGTGCTGAAGAAAATCGAGTCGATCCTGCATTTGCCGAACGGCATTATTCTGATCACCGGGCCCACCGGATCAGGAAAATCAACGAGTCTTTATTCCTTCCTCACCGAGGTCAATCACCCGGAACGCCGCATCGTCACCGTGGAAGACCCAGTGGAAAATAAGCTCACAGGCGTGATGCAGATCGCCGTGAAAAACGAGATCGGCCTGACGTTTGCTACCGCGCTGCGCTCCATTTTACGGGCGGACCCTAACATCGTCATGATTGGAGAAATCCGGGATTTGGAAACGGCGGAAATCGCGATCCGTGCCTCGCTCACAGGTCACTTGGTTTTCTCCACGCTACATACTAATGACGCGATGGGCGGCATCAGCCGTCTCGTCGATATGGGTGTGGAGCCGTTCCTCGTTTCTGCTGCGGTCCGCGCGTTCCTCGCTCAGCGCCTAGTTCGGAAGCTTTGCCCCGCCTGTAAAGTTCCGCGGGAGGTCAGTGATCAGGATCGCCACGATCTCGGCATTCCGCTCAACATTTTCGGCCAAGCCTATTCGCCAAAAGGCTGTGATCGCTGCCGAAATACCGGCTTCTCTGGCCGACTCGCCATTTACGAAATCATCCTCCTCACCCAAGCGATGCAGGAGCTAGTCGTCCACCGCGCACCAGCCGTGGACATGAAAGCACAAGCGATTCGCGACGGCTACGTGCCAATGCGTGAATACGGCTGGCACAAAGTCATGAAGGGAGAGACGACCATCGAAGAAGTCATTTCCGTAACCTCTTCTGACATTGGCGGCGGAGAATAATCACATGGAGAACAAGTTTACCATTTATCTGGAAACGACGATCCCTAGCTTTCTGACAGCAAGGCCTTCCGGCGATCTTGTGATTGCTGGAAAACAGGAAGTCACGCGGCGTTGGTGGGAAGAGAGAAAAAATTTTTATCACATTGTGATTTCAGCCTTTGTTTTGGACGAAGCAGGTAGTGGCGATTCGCAGGCTGCAGCGCGTCGCTTAGAATGTCTCGAAGAGTTTGAGCTTTTAGAGGCTGATGATGTGGTAGATGAGATAACCAAGGCTATTCTTGCTAGCGGTATTATTCCGCCAAAGGCAATAACCGACGCGGCACATATCGCTATCGCTTCCAGGCACGATGTAGATTTTCTGATGACTTGGAATTGCACGCACATTGCCAACGCTGAAATCATCCGCAAAATCGAAGTGATTGTTAGAAATTGCGGTTACAATATGCCTATTATTTGCACGCCAGATGAACTTTTTGGAGGAGGAACGAATGATGAAAACTGACTCTATCACCGCCGAAGTAAGAAAACATCGCCAAGCGATATTAGAAGCTCATGATTGGGACATTTCTAAATTGATTCGCGACATGGCAAATGATCCACGTTTCAAAAATCGAAAAGTCATCCCTGCTGCTCCTAGATCAAAAGCTAAGATTTTAAAGACCCCGCTGTGATTGATGATGACTGATACTGAAATCCGCGTGAAGGGAGTTGCTGCCCTTTCTGAGTCGCTAGGTTCTGTGGAAGCAGAGCGCTTTATCGCTCTTATTCTGCGCGAACCATTCGACTATACCAAATGGCGGCAAAATCTTTTTGAGGATCATTCCATCCAAGACATTAGCGAAGCTGCAACGAGGCTGAGAAATGCTCAGGAGCCTCTCAGCGATAAAACAATCGCGTAGTAATTTCTTCCCCATGCCCCTCTTCGCTTACAAAGCCCTCGCTTCCAATGGTGCTGTCACCACGGGAGAAATCGACGCGACGGATCGCCCGGAAGCCTTGCGCGTTTTAGATCGTAAAGGCTTGCAGCCGGTTAATCTCAAGGAAACCGCAGCACCAGCGAAGAAAATCAACGAGAAAAAGCCTTCTGAGAAAACGAAAACCAAGCCCGAGCCAGTCGCGAGTCTCACCGCAAAAGCGGAAACGGATGAAAAGCCCATCCCTGAAGGCCCGATCAAGCTAAAGCGCGCCGAAGTCGTCCTTTTCACCGAAGAGCTTTCCGACATGCTCGGCGCAGGGCTTCAATTAGAACCGGCGCTCAAATCGATGGAAAATCGGCAGGAGCTAGGAAACCTGAAAGCGGTCTCCTTTAAAATCCGGCAGATCGTCCGTGATGGAGTCAATTTCTCCGCAGCGCTGAAAAAAGTGAGTCCTAGTTTCGGCCCGCTGTATTGCTCCCTTGCAGCAGCTGGTGAAGCTTCTGGTGCGCTAGATGATATTTTAAAACGCCAGGCTCACTACCTAAAAACACTTGGTGAATTGCAAGCGCGCCTGATCTTGGCGATGATTTACCCGGCTTTCCTCATTCTAGCGGGTATCGGCGTTTCGATCGTTTTCGTCACCACGTTGATTCCGCAGCTCACCTCATTGATCGAGAGTAGCGGCGGGGAAATCCCTCTCGGCGCGGCGATCCTCATTGCGATCTCCGATTTCCTAAAAAAATGGTGGTTAGTCGTCCTGATCCTGATCGTCGCAGCAGGCATTTTCTTTAAAGCTTGGAAAGATAACGAGGCGAATAAACCTGCTTGGGATCGCATGAAGCTAAAGCTACCGCTGATGGGCCCTGTCATCACCAGCCGCTTCTACGTGCAGTTCCTGGAAACGATGGCGAACCTCGTCGGCAACGGCCTGCCGCTGCTGCGAGCCTTAGAACTCTCCCGCGATGCGACACAGAATCGCTCGCTCCGCAGCGCACTGGACCAAGTCATCGACCAAGTCGGCGATGGCCGCTCCTTTTCCAAAGCGCTCATCCGAAATGGCAATTTCCCCGCACTGCTCATCGACATGATTTCCGTAGGTGAGCAGACGGGGAAAATCGACCAATCCCTGCGTCGCGCGGCAGAGCGATACGACAAAGAATTGGATAAAAGCCTGCAACGGATCATGGCCTTGGTCATGCCCACGGTGCTGATCATCATGGCCCTCCTCATCGGCACCATGGCCTATCTGATGATCAACTCCATCTTCCAGACCATCGAGGGAATGCGGTAAGTGAGTCGTCGCAGGTTGATGAGGCTTCTTTCTTCATTCGGGGGGCGCACGCTTCCAGCGTGCAATTTCCGGCATCCTGCCGGGAATTCTTCGAATCTCGGATCAGATTTGCGCTGCGCGGAGTGGCTTTTCACCACCGTTCCGCAGAGATGGTATTACCCACAAACTCGCCTTGCGGAGAAATGATCAAATTTTCCCGAGCACTTCCTTGATCGCCTCGAAGTTCGGCATGTCTTTCGGGTGCTCTTGGACTTCTGCGTATTGGATGATCCCGGCCTTATCGATGACAAAGGCGGAGCGCTTGGAGACGCCGCCCATGATCAGATTGATATCTGGTAGAAATTGTTCGTAAGCCACGCCGTAGGCCTCGGTGACTTTGTGTTCATAGTCGCTCAGCAAGGTGATGGTGATGCCTTCTTTTTGCGCCCATGCTTCTTGGGCAAATGGATTGTCGCCGGAGATGCCCAGCACTTTGGCATCGAGCGCGTCATAGGCGGAAATGCCTTGGGAAATTTCGCAAAACTCTGCAGTGCAGCCGCCCGTGAAGGCCATCGGCACAAAGAGCAGGAGAATATTAGATTTCCCGATGAGATCGCTCAACTTGACCAGCTCTGGGCCATTCGCGGTTTTTGAAACGAGGGTGAAATCTGGTGCTTTATCGCCGACTTTGATGGAGATCATATTTAGTTGGTAGTTTGAAGTGAGGCCCGCACTATAAAACCTAGATTCTTGATATGTCATACGAATTTTCACGATTTGGCCAACAACTGGGTTGTGGCAGCGGAATTGGCGAGCTAATGGACGATTTAGGCCATGCGCTGGCTCATGGCGGGCCGGATTTAAAAATGCTAGGCGGAGGACAACCGGCTAGCATCCCGGAGGTAAATGCCGTCTGGCGGCGGAGAATCGAAGAACTCATGGCCGAGCCGGGAGGTCTTTCCCGTTCCCTAACAATTTATGACCCGCCAGGAGGAAATCCGGCATTTCTCGCTGCTGTCGCGCAATTATTTCGTGGGACTTTTGGTTGGGATCTCGGCCCGGAAAATGTGGGCGTCACCAGTGGCGGGCAGACTGCGTTTTACTTTCTCTTTAATCTACTGGCGGGAGAAATGCCAGACGGGAGCCACCGGAAAATTTTGCTCCCACTGGTGCCGGAATACATCGGCTACGCGAACCAAGGAATTCGCAATGACATGTTCCGCGCCGTGCCGCCGATCATCGAGAAACCGGGAAACATGAGTTCAAATACCGCGTCGATTTTGAAAACCTATCCATTGCACCAGACATCGCCGCGATCTGCGTTTCCCGCCCGACAAATCCGACGGGAAATGTCCTGACTGACGAGGAAATCTCCCGCCTATCCGCCATCGCGAAGGAGCACGGCATCCCACTGATCATCGATAATGCCTACGGCGCGCCATTTCCCGGAATTCTCTTCACCGAGGCCACGCCGTTTTGGGAGGAGCATGTCATTCTCACGCTCAGCTTATCGAAACTCGGTCTCCCTGGCACCCGCACCGGCATAGTCATCGGCCCTCCAGAAATCATTCTTGCTCTGAGCTCGATGAGCGCGATCGCCGGATTATCCAATCCCAGCATCGGCCAACAAATCACTTTGCCACTGATCCAATCGGGAGAAATTCTGCGCCTCAGTCGGGAAATCATTCGGCCATTTTATCAGAAAAAATGCGAACTCACCCGGAAAGCGGCGTTCGAGATTTTCGGCGATAAAATGAAGTGGTTCATGCACCGCAGCGAAGGAGCGCTCTTTCTGTGGTTTTGGTTTCCCGGCCTCAAAATTTCCTCCCAAGAACTTTACGAACGCCTGAAAAAACGGGGCGTCCTCGTGATTCCCGGGCACCACTTTTTCTTCGGCCACGATGATCCCGATTGGCGACACCGCCACCAATGCATCCGCGTTTCCTATGCGATGGATGAAACAATCGTCCGCGACGGGCTAAAGATCATCGCAGAGGAAGCGCGTAGAGATGGATGATGCCGTTAGGAGCCGTGACTGCTCTTGCAGTTTCCTGCGCCTCCGCCTAAACATCTCGCGTGGAGCCGATTCGCTATTTCAACCGACACACGGGAGCCTTGGAGACTGAGCAAGTCTACGGCGAAGGATTTCTGCGTTGGTCTTATGGAAATCCATTAGGCGCGATCTCGCTGAACGCTTTTGTGAAGCGCCCGTTTTTTCATCATGGTATGGGCGGCGGATGAGCACGCCACAATCTGCTGAAAGAGTCGCCCCGTTCATTCAAAGTATGGATTGGATCCTGCGGATTTTTCCGAAAAGCCAGAGTCATACCGCAGCTTCAACGAGTTTTTCTATCGAAAACTAAAGCCAGCGGCACGGCCCATCGATGCTTCTGAATCGGGAGCGGTGTTCCCGGCGGATGGGCGGCATCTGGGGTTTCAAAAGGCATCGGCGATTCAGGGGCTTTTTGTGAAAGGGCAAAAATTCGATCTCCCAGCTTTGTTAGGCGATCAGAAATTAGCCGCTCGTTATGCCGACGGCGCGCTCGTTTTATCGCGGCTTTGTCCCGTGGATTATCATCGATTTCACTTCCCTGCGGCGGGGATTCCGGGGGAAACACGGTGGATTGACGGGCCGTTGTTCTCCGTCAATCCGATCGCGCTGCGCCAGCGTCTTGGGTATCTTTGGACCAATAAGCGAACGATCACCGAATTGAGAACAGAGCATTTCGGCACCATTCTTTTGTTGGAAATCGGAGCCACTTGCGTCGGGACGATTCGCCAGACATTTACGCCGGGAGAACCCGTGAATAAGGGAGATGAAAAAGGTTATTTCGCTTTTGGCGGATCATCTACAATCACCATTTTTGAACCGAGGAAAATTCAGTTAGAGCAAGACTTGCTCCAAACTCCGCGAATCAAATCGAGCTTTACGCCCGCATCGGCACCCCAATGGGGAGATCCTGAAAGCAGCGCCGATCTCACTTCCAATTTTCTATATGCAGAATCATCTTCGAAACCTCGAACAGCACGCCCGGGAATTTCTCAAACCCGCGTTGGAAGGCCATCTCTCGCAAGCCGAGAAAATCGAGCTGTATATGAAGTATTTAAAAATCGAAGAGCACCGCATTTTACTGTACCATCGCTCTGGAGCGGGTGGGATAGAAGTTGCTAGAGCGCGTGGAACCTTGATCGATACGATGATCCGCTCGATCCACGAAGCCTGTGTCAATGCGAATGAGGGCAATCCATTACCGATCGCACTAGTCGCCACTGGCGGCTATGGCCGCGGCACGCTGAATCCGCGTTCTGATATCGATTTGCTTTTTTTGCTGCCACGAGCCTCTAACAAGCTTCCGCCTGCACTTCAGGAGTTTGTTCAAAATTTGCTCTATCTGTTATGGGACTGCGGCTTCAAAGTCGGTCACGCCAGTCGATCAATCACGGAATGCATCGAGCAAGCCAAGGCCGATCAGCAAAACAAAACCGCGTTGATAGATGCCCGCTTTATCACGGGCGATGAGAATTTATTTAAGCAATTTCAGGACCGCTTCACGAAGGAATGCATCAATCGCGGCCAGGACCAATTTTTCGAACTCCGCCGCCAAGACATCCGCACGCGTCACCAAAAATATTCGCACACCGTTTTCCTACAGGAGCCAAATGTCAAAGAAAGCTGTGGGGGAATGCGCGACTATCAGAATATCCAATGGGTCGCTCTGGTGAAGCGCGGCAGCCGTGATTTGAAAGATCTAGTCGATGCAAAAATCCTAACAGCCACGGCTTACCGCGAGCTAGAGGAAGGCTACGATTTCATTCACCGCGTTCGAAATGAGCTGCACTATCACGCGGGAAAAGCCACGGATCAGCTCACCCTATTATTGCAAGGAGTTGTCGCCACCGCCTTTGCTTATCCGCAAAAAAGCATTCTCCGTAGCACAGAGGCATTCATGAGGGACTACTATCAACACACGCGGAATATCTATCAGCACACTGGATCGTTGATGGAGACTTTCGAGATCGAGCAAGAGGATCAGTCTGAATCCACACTTCGCTCTTTCCTCACGTTTCGGAAAAAAAGTCGGGAGGAATTTGATGGCTTCATCGCCCGAGAAGGACGGATCTATCCAGCGAACGCAGACATTTTCAGCGATGATAGTAATCGCTTGATGCGGCTCTTCCAGCATTGCCAACTGCGGAATCTGCGCCTGAGCCCACCGATGCGGAAATTGGTCAAAGCGCATTGGAAAGACATTGATCGCCCGTTCCGCTACTCGAAAGCCAATCGTGAAACATTCCAAGCGATTTTGGAGCGAAAGGGCGATGCCGCACGGACGCTGCGGCAGATGCACCGCGTCGGTTTTCTAGGCCATTATTTGCCAGAGTTCGGCGCGTTAGATTGCCTAGTGCAGCATGAATTTTTTCACCGCTACACGGCAGATGAGCACACGCTGCGCTGCGTGGAACAACTAGATGAGCTAGTCTCTGAAACAAATCCACGTCGCCAAATTTATCGACGGCTCTTCCACAACATTGAGGATTCTTACGCGCTCTACCTAGCGATGATTCTTCACGATACGGGCCGTGCAGAAAATGTCCGCGAACACATTGATGGTTCGGCAATGTTGGCATCACGGCTTTGCAATCGCCTTCAAATCGACGGTGCGCGTCGCACCTTGATTATGTTTCTAGTCGATAATCATCTCACCTTTTGGCGGACTGCTACCGCGCGAATTTAGACGATCCCGAGGTCATCGCAGAGTTCGCGAACATCGTGAAAACGAGTTCGAATTTAGATGCGCTGTTTCTTTTTACCTACGCTGATTCGAATGCGACATCTCCCGATGGCTGGACTAGCTGGAAGGAAAGTCTGATGCTACAGCTACACAGCGCCACTCGCGATTTCCTAAAAAGCGGGAAGGAAGAATATTCGCGCAAGCTCAACGAAGACCGCCTAGCCCTGTGCGAGGAAGTCATCGGCATCATGCGTCCCGATTATCATCCCGATGTCCACCGCCATTTCGAGCTGATGCCGCCCGCTGCGTTTCATTTCCGCCAGGCTGCACACGTCGTCACTCAAGTCCGGACCGTCCGCCATTTCCTGCAGCGGGAAAGCCAAACTTCCGACCCGCACGCCTCTTGTATCAAGTGGATCGATCATGCGGAAAAAGGCTATACCGAATTGGTGCTTGCTACGCACGACAAACCCCAGCTGTTAGAAAAAATTTGCTGCGCCCTCGCTTCGGAACAAATCAACATTCTATCCGCAGATTTTTTCACCAGAGAAGATCGCATCGTCGTGAACATTTTCCGCGTTTGCACGACGAACTTCGAACCCGTTTCTACTGCGTCGGTGAGGAAAAGAGTTTTGGAGACCTTTGAAGCCATGCTCTTTACCGAAAGCTACGACCCGGAAAAATATCTGCGACGTAAGGTTAATTTCCTCAAACCGCGCTCCGATAACGGCATTACTGTTCCTGTCCAAGCCCACGTCAGCAACGACATGCACCCCACATGCTCTACGGTGGAAATCCAAGGACTCGACCGGATCGGCCTACTGCACGATCTTTTCAGCACCATTAATCGCCACAATCTGAACACGGCCCACGCCCGAATCTGCACAGAAAAAGGCGTCGCCATGGACACGCTCTATATCACCACTGCCGATGGGAAAAAAATCGAAGACTCGGAATTATTGGGCAAGCTAGAAGAGGAATTTACCTCTCTGATTTCCCGCCCAGATAAGCCAGAATGAGCAAATTGAGTCATGGACGTTCGTGGATTTGCCGCTTACATCTCGCCCATGACGATTCGCACTCGCTTTGCTCCTTCGCCAACTGGATATCTACACGTCGGTGGTGCCCGCACGGCTCTATTTAACTATTTATTCGCCCGAAAGCATGGTGGCACTTTCGTGCTGCGAGTGGAAGATACCGATGAAGCACGCAATACCGACGAAGCGCGGCAAGCGATTTTCGATGGGCTCAACTGGCTAGGGCTGAGCTGGGACGAGGGTCCGCAAAATGGTGGAGATTTCGGCCCCTATTACCAGAGCGAGAGAAAGGCGATTTACGATACGTGGTTTGAAAAACTGCGTGTAGCGGATCGCGTTTACGAAGATGGCGGGGCGTGGCGTTTCCGCTTCGAGCGTAAGCCGATCACGATGCATGATCTGGTCTGCGGTGACGTGACGATCGATTACCGTGACGAGTCAAACACCCCGGACATGGTCGTGAAAAGATCGGACGGCTCGTATGTGTTTCACTTTGTGAATGTGGTGGATGATTTAGAAATGCAAATCACGCATGTCATTCGCGGCGAAGACCATCTGATGAATACGCCCAAGCATTTACAACTGATCGAAGCCTTCGGCGGCGAAGCTCCGCAGTATGCTCACATCCCACTCATTTTAAATGCGGATGGCTCGAAAATGTCGAAGCGCGACGCGGGTGCAGCAGTGGGCGACTATCCACGGCAAGGTTTCCTCGCATCTGCAGTGGTGAATTTCATCGCGCTGTTAGGCTGGAATCCGAAAACAGAGGAGGAGATCTTTTCTCTCGAAGAACTGGTGAATCGGTTTTCGTTAGAAAATGTGAATCGTGCGCCAGGACGGTTTGATTTGGAAAAATGCAAGTGGGTGAATCAGCAGCATTTGTTAGGCCTATCGGTTGAAGATTTCGCGTCGGCGGCAAAGCCATTCATCGAAGCCGCTGATTTACCTATCCCGGAAAATTACCATGCTATCATCGCGGCGGTGAAGGAGAAGGTTCGCTTGTTTAGCGATGTGCCAGCAGCCGTTGACTTTTTATTAAAAGACGATTTTGCGTGCGATGAAGAGGTAATCACTAAAGTGCGCGGCAACGTGGCATCTAAAAATTTGTTAGGAAATCTAGCGAGTGCCTTTGCGGAAGTGCCCGATTGGTCGGCAGATTCAGCAAAGGCAGCGTTGAATGAAACAGCACAATCCGCTGGGGCAAAACCAGGTCAGCTGATGTTTCCGCTCCGCGCAGCCCTTTCAGGTCGTGGCCATGGCCCGGATCTGGGCGACCTCTTAAATTTGTTAGGAAAGGAGCGCTGCGTAGAGCGCGTGCGCAATTTTTCCCAGATTCTCTAACTTTTTTCCGAACGATGAAACAAGTTTACACATTGGAGGATTTGCTTTCTCGTGAGCTGCTAGACGCAGATTGTAACAAACTGGCGCGGCTTGCCGTGATCGGGCACCCGGTAGCCCACTCCGCCTCACCGCAAATGCACCAAGCCGCTCTGGATGCCGCAGAGATCAGGATGCGTTACATCCGGCTGGATATCGAGCCCGGACAAGTCGCGGATGCATTCAGAAAAATGCGAGCTCTAGGCTTCATCGGCTGTAATGTGACGGTTCCACATAAATTAGAAGCAATGGCCGCATGTGATGAGGTGCATCCAGAGGCGAAATTATTAGGCGCTGTCAACACGATCCGTTTCGATGAAAATGCAATTTGTGGTTTCAATACCGATGGTCCCGGATTTTCTCATGCCATTGCTGATGATTTTAAAAAACAATTAGGTTCGTTGAAAATTGGAATCGTCGGCGCAGGTGGTGGTGCAGGTGGTGCGATTGCGATGCAAAGCGCGATTGATGGCGCAAATCAATTGCTATTGGTCAATCGCAGTTTGGAAAAGCTTGCACCGTTAGTTCAAAGACTCATGGCAGTGAATCAGGATTTAAAAATCACGACGCTTGCTTTTGACGATCCTGCTCTGGCGGAATATTGCCTAGGCTGTGATTTAATCGTGAATACTTCTTCCGTAGGATTGAAAGCAGAGGATCCATCGGTCTTGCCACCGGAATGCTTAAAAAGCACGCATCTCATTTACGATACGATCTATCAACCTGCAGTCACTCCGCTGTTAGATATTGCAGATCATCGTGGATGCCACACTGCAAATGGTCTTTCGATGTTAATCCACCAAGGTGCGCTGGCGTTTCAACATTGGTTTCCAGAATCCGCGCCACTTCCAATCATGCAGGCGGCGATGAGTC
Organism: Akkermansiaceae bacterium; assembly: GCA_012032235.1. Classification (GTDB taxonomy): domain Bacteria; phylum Verrucomicrobiota; class Verrucomicrobiia; order Verrucomicrobiales; family Akkermansiaceae; genus Luteolibacter. The sequence goes on from JAAURL010000001.1 coordinate 38,295, forward strand.
ATTTCGCTAGATCCTAATCGGGAATTTTAATCCCAGATTCGGCAGTGGAATACCAGTGGCAGGCGATGACATTCATCAGCTCAAAACGACGGGTATTGTTTTCAACAATACGTCGAATTTTGACTCTTACGCGAATGTATCCCTGTGGGTCGCCGGATTTGAGATCAGAATCAAAGGGTCGTTTGCCGCTTTGCTCTAGAGCAAAGGCTGCATCTAATAATTTGCCGCTCCTTGTATCTTTGGAAACTTGGAAATCAGGCGATGCGGTTCCGATTTCTTGAGCATTCCCAAAAGCGACTTCATAGAAAACGATGTTCACTAATGAGAGGTTTCTCTCCGCATCGACAAAGCGTTTGCGTGCAAAAAGTCTGAATTCTCCTTCCTCTGGTCCATCTCCTGCTAAAAATAGTGGCCATGAATAATCGCTATACCGTGCAAAATGCTCCCAATCCAAACGCCATTCATCGCCTTCTTCAATAAATACGGTATCGAAGATTTCCCCTTCGCTTGATTCCAATAGGTACTCGACAGATTGGCCAACCGGAAGTTTAGGGACGCCGTATCCTTTGATCTCGAACGTCGTTGGGTCCATTTTGATCTGCGGATTTAGGGTGTTAAATCGCGCCATTTTCAGACTCGTTTGTTCAGGGCTGATGGTAAGTTGCGCTCTCTCAGTGATGCTTTCGGCTGTTAGGAACTTCGTGAGTGTTTCGCGGCATTTCGGCAATGCTTTTGCCACTAGCTCCTTATTCTCCAGCGAAGGTGCCGCAGAAATGGTCGGTTTTACTTTTTCCTCTTTTTGAGATTTTGACGAAATCATATACGCGATGATTCCGAGCAAAGTCATTGATAATAACCACCCAATAATAAGCTTGTAGATCGGGTGTATTCCTTGGGTTTTGCGGATCTTTTGACTTTCCCTTTTTTGCGGAAGGTCACTTTTTATTTTTGAAGCAGGGGCAGATATCGCCGAAAAAACAATCGATTTACCTTTTTTTTCAATCGAGCTAGCAGAAGGGTTCTGCCCACATTTTGGGCAGAGATGCTGATGGCCGGCTTCATCATGTTCGGCCTGAAAGAACGAGCCACAGTGCCCGCAATGGAACCAAGAGATTTGCTGTTCGTTCACGATTTATCGAAGTTTGATCCAGTCACGATGGAGTAGTTGTTTAATCTGCCACTGATTGGGTAAGGCTTCCGACGGCCCACGCTCCAAGCGGACCGTAACTAAATCGGGTGAGGTTGAACCTAGCATTTCGGAATTTTGAAAGATCAATTTAGACATCAAAGCTTGGTCATCACGGCGGATATAGCACCAAATGGAGTAATCATTATCTGGAGAAATGAGCCTAAAGCATTGGTAGACAGATTCTGGCCATGCGTAAGTGTAATAGTTAAATATAGTGAACTTTCCGCGAACCTCGCTAGCGTCTCCATGGCCTGCGACTAATTCTTCAAATGATGCAGAGCTATACTTTGACGATGCCTTCCAATCTAACAGTAATCGATCCCCTAATTTTGCAAAATACGCGATATATATAGATTGGTCTGGAAGAGTCGCGCGGAGAATGCCATACGCCGCGTCATCTACATGATAAACTTCTAAACTTTCGTCAGGTTTTAGTTGGTGTGATTGTAAATCTTTTAATGGTTTCCAATGTCTACCAATGATTTCTCTCTGTGACTCACCATCCACCACCAAAGGAATTACGTCATCGATACTAGACGCATGTAGGTAGCGATCCAGCAATCCCATCGCCTCCTTTTCTTTTCCGATGAAGAAACTCATGGCTCCAAGTTCGTTTTCTTCATTCTCCGTTTTCGTATCTATCTGGAGTTTAACTTCTTTTAGTTTCGGCGTGGGTCGTTGGATGGAGCGGACGAGTGGCAAAAGAGCAATCATTAAAACGACTAACGCGATCACGCCGCCACCGTTATATAGCATCCAGCGCAATGATTGTTTTTTAGATTTTCCCCAAGTTTCATCCGCGGCTTGATCACTTTTCGGATTTTTCACGCGTGTTCCTTTTTCCCGGAAAACAACGACTCGCGGAACTTTTTCGGGCGAAGGAATAGCCTCCTCCAAGCGCATGGTGCTGCCATTGATTTCTTGAATCTCCAGTCGCAAAGCCGGATCCTCATCAGATTGCGATTGGCGTTCTACGTTAGATTCAATACGTAAGCCGATTTGCTTGGTATGATCCGCTACTGACTCATTTGCTAGGGAGCGTCTGAGTGGCAAGACTGTTTCTGATGCCCATTGATCCACAGGCTCATTTAGAGAATCCTGATGGGTATCAGATTCTGGTGGTTTAGAGCCTGGGCTTTTAGATTTCATGGGAAAAATAAGTCGCTGCCGAAACTGGAAGCTTAGCAAGCCAGTTGCAAGCAGTTAGCTGCCGAGTTGGCGATCCAGCGCAGCATCCATCGCTTGTTCCACTAACCGGGCGGCCAGGGCTTCCGTCGCATGATCGAGTCGCTGCACTGCGGCTTTCAGTGGATTTGCAGCGCCTCCCGCGAGTGCAAACTTCACGGCTAGAACAGCAGATTCGATTTCCTCTCGCTCTGTATCTTTTACTAGGCCTTGGCTCAAAACGATTTCCACGGCAGGTAGCAGCTCTTCGGCCTTCATTTTCGCTTCGGTGAAAACCCGCTCTGCCATATCGGTGAAAGCGTGCTCCACAGACTCGCTAACCATGGTCTCTACCGCCGCATCATCAACGTCCACGGCAGCACTCCCAATTTCGATGATCGTGTCCACGCCGGTGGCGACATCACGGGCTAACGCTTCTAGGATCCCATTTTCATCGATTTTAAATTGTACGCCCACTCTCGTCTGGCCCTTTGGTGATGGGGAAAATGCGACGTCGAATTTTCCTAATTCCCAGTTATCCTTCGCCATTTCGCGTTCTCCCTGCAGCACACGAACACACATTGCGGCCTGTCCATCGGCGGCGTTAGTGAACATTTCTCCCGCTTTGCAAGGGATCGTCGAATTGCGAGGAATCAGCACGTTCATCAGCCCACCAAAAGTCTCGATGCCTAAACTCAAAGGCGTCACGTCTAACAAAATCATTTGTCTTAGCGCCCCACTCAGGACGCCGCCCTGGATCGTCGCCCCTAGCGCAATCGCTTCATCCGGATGCTGTGAAATATCTGGCTCCCTGCCAAAAAGCTCCGCGACGGCTCTCCGCACCGCAGGGATTCGCGTGCTGCCACCTACAATGATGACTGCGTTTAGATCGTCCTGTTTTAGCGCTGCATCCGCTAATGCCTGCCGGCAAAGTCGTAGTGTTTTCCCAATCCACGGTGCAGCTAATTTCTCCAGATCTTCGCGGGAGATCGTTTCTTCCAAACTACGGCTTCCATCGTAGAAAGGAACACGGAAAGTCGCCGCTTCATCCGTCGATAATGCGAGTTTCACCCGCTCTGCCTCTGCCAATAGCCGGACGCGGGTTGCGCGATCCACTTCAGAAATTCCTGCCCGCTCCATCACCCAATCTAAGATCAGCCCGTCTAAATCATCACCGCCCAAGCGAGTATCGCCATGCGTAGCTAGCACTTGGAAAACGCCATCTTGCATTTCTAAAATGGAAAGATCAAAGGTGCCGCCGCCCAAGTCGTAGACTGCGACGCGGGATTTATCTGTTAGCTTATCCAAGCCGTAAGCCAGCGCTGCTGCCGTCGGTTCGTTGATGATTCTGACGACCTCTAATCCGGCGAGTTCACCGGCGCGTTTGGTTGCAGCGCGCTGTGCATCGTGAAAATAAGCCGGCACGGTGATCACCGCTTTTTGGATTTCCTTTCCCATCCGCCACTCGGCGATGCGTTTCATTTCCCGTAAAATTTCGGCACTGATTTCCTCCGGAGTTTTCCCTAACACCCGCGGTGTCTCCGTATTTCCCGTTGTGATCGGCACTGGGAAATCTCCTTCCAGCTCACTCATTCGCCGTCCCATCAAACGCTTGATGCTTGTCACCACTCGATCCGGCTCTATCGCTCTACGGCGCAGTGCTTTTTCTCCTACTTCGATGCACCCATCTTTCCCGATCCACACCGCGCTCGGCGTGATCCGGCGGCCATCTTCATTAGCTAACAAAATCGGAAAGCCTGAGTCCACAACTCCCACGGCAGAATTGGTCGTTCCTAAATCAATTCCTAAAATCATTTCAGCCATCTCAGCCAGCTTCACGGCCAAGGCACACGCCGTCAATATTTGCAAACAAACTTTCAGTGTAGCCTACGAAGAATTTTTAACACCCTCTGCAGAGCTAAGAACTTTCTGCACTTTCCGCCAAAATCTCTCCACCGCGAATGCCGAGCAATCTAGGAACGAATTGCTCTTCGTCGGCGCCGCAGTTTTTAAATCGTTGGACGGGAAAGCACAGAGCTGGCCGAGCGGTTCGTCCAACAGCCAGAACCAGCCGCAACGCCCCCAGCCAACCCGAAATGAGGAAATGGACTTAATTCGTAACTGTTCAGGGCCGCTGAGATGTCTCATCGAGACAAAAGAGGATCATGATTCTGCCCCGTCTTCAGCCACAACGTGGCGAAATGAGATAGCCCAGGGCAGAGCGAAGCGGCAGCCCTGGGTTTCAGATTTAGAAATCTCCTCCAGTCCTGAAAGGGCGTAATGAAGTTGTTGAGAGATCATTTCTGAGCCATCGTTTGATATCGCGTCGGTTGGATTTAGAATTTTGGTGATGTGATTTTCGCAAGGCGCGTTGCACTTGCCCTGGGCGATCTCATTTCGCCTCGCAGACTCTTTTAAAAGGAGACTTCCTCTAACTACGCCTTTTCATCTTTCATGGCTTGTAGACGTAGCTCGATTTCGCCGATCAATTCTTTTGGCGAAACGCCAAATGCAATCGCCAGCCGAAAAAAGCGCGTCTACTGTTGGAACGTATTTGCCATTTTCCAGTTCGGAAATGTAGCTTCGTGCTAAACCTGATTCTTCAGCCACGGTTACCTGAGTGAGACGCGCTTCCTTCCGACGTGACAGCATCATTGCTGCGGCGGCGAAGCGGAGTTTCTCGGAATCGATTGGAGCCAAGTCTCATCAATAGCTAAATCAACTCTTTAAGTATTTGTCGGCATGCTGACATTTTGACTTGCTTTGAGACTGCTCTTCAGCTCACCTAACAGCGAAATTTGGCGAATGAAGTTTAGTCTGACCGCTGGATTTTATGTTCCGCTCAAACACCCAAATGGTTGCTCCGATCTCACCTCAATTACTTATGAATCTTCCTTCAATGAAACACCTACGCCGACTGTTGCTGCTATTTGTAGCTGTTTGCTTCCTATCTCCTCACGCTTTTGCGATTGCCGATAAAGATGCGGACGGGATGTCGGACATTTGGGAAGGACTTCACGGATTCTCGATCAGCGGGAACGCCAATCCTAGTGAAGCTCCAACTGCTGACCCAGATGGCGACGGAGTCAGCAATTTATTGGAATCGATTGCTGGTACAAATCCCCTGATTGCGGTTGGAACAAATGCTATTCATCGTGCAGATATTTTTCCTAACACATCAACAGTAGGAACTTTTAATTTACAATGGAATCAACTGTTAGGGAAAGAATACCGGGTTTTCAGATCGACCAGCTTAGAACCAACCTCTTGGGTTCAGGAAGGTATCGCACTTGTTGGAACGAACTCTCAATTATCATTCAATACCCAGCTCCATCTTACTGCATCGAAAGTGTTTTGGCGCGTAGAGGTCGCAGACATTGATCCTGATTCTGATAAACTTTCTAGTTGGGAAGAAGGAGTCATCGGAACTCAGGCTGGAAATCCTGACTCTGACGGAGACAATATTTTCGATGGTTATGAATATCGCTGGGGTGGTTTGACAGGATTGAATGCTGGCGATGATCTGGACATTGATGGATTGAGTAATCTTGCAGAATTTGAAATCGATTCTAACCCACTAAGCAAGGACACTGACAATGATGGCACTTGGGATGCGACAGAAGAAGAGCAAAATACATCGCCTACAGCCAGCAATGATAGCGGTAGCGTAAGAAATGGCCTGATCCGGTTACGCGTTGGAACGGGCACTCTTCTAGGACCTACTTACCCAATCAGTCAGTCTCCATATCCTGTATATCCTATCAATATCTACAAGAGGGATCTGGCTACGGGTGCAGAAACGCTTCTGCACAGTATTCCTAGTGGGAATAATTTTGTAGTACAGAACATTGATCTGCCAAATGACGGTAGCGTCTACAGCCTACAAGTCGCTTTACCGTTTATGGCAGTCAGTTCGGTCTACCATTAGAGATTTTAGATGGGTTTGCTCCTGCTTCACAAGAACGGGTTCTGCTCCTGTCGCAATTATTGATCGCTTTGATCCAACAACTAATAATTTTGGGCTTCCAGGCAGACTCTTAGGCACACCGTTTCAAGCATATAATTTTGAATTCGCGCAATATCGCGCACTAATTATTCCGGTAAATGTGGATTACGTAGCACGTGACCCTAATAGTGGTAGTACAACACGGGTAAATGCGTTAGTAGAGGGCTCTGATGCACGTCCTATCGTAAAAATTACGAATGTATCGGCTTCCATCAATACAAATAACCAGCTTTCTGTGACACTCTCCGGTACTGCCCGCGAACAAATGTCTGAAACTCTAACAAATGGAGCGGGTGCAGTAACAAGTCTAAGTCTATTCATTGATGGTGAATTCATCGAAGACATCACTAATCTTACGCCATTTACAGGCAACGTTCCCATTAGATCACCTTGGCTGCATAGAGACTCAACAGTTTCATTCACGAAAACTGTGACTATCGATAATATCTCAGCAGGGATG